>CAMNSE010000023.1 GCA_946554525.1 uncultured Mycoplasma sp. | reverse complement strand
TCTTCTGTTGCAATATCGTTTAATAATGACTTTCCATAGTCATCGGGCATATTAAATTTTTGAGAAAAATAACGCATTGCTGCTGCTAGTTCTCCGTTAGCTCCGCCAAATTGAGTAATTAAGTATTTCGCCATTTTTAAATCTTTTTTGCGAATATTGATAGGAAAATTTGTGTGTTTTACATATTTAAACATACATGCTACCCCCTTCATCATTCCATGGCCATGGAGAATCAATCCAATCAAACTTATTCCCAACTGTTTCATTAATTTCTAGAGGGCCATAAATTTTATTATACTCGCGACATAATTCATTTTTTTCTTTTACGTACTTTTTAAATAAGTCAAATACTTCTTTTTTATCAGGATTTAAGTCTAAATATAAATTCAAGTCATTAATTGCAAAAGATAAAGCCATTATTTCATATAATTTTTTTTCTTTTTCTGTAGATGGTATTAACTTTAGAAAAGTTAAGTTTTTATATGGTTCGTATTCATCTCTAAACATATTTCCTCTTAGAAACCCTTCCATTGGGCTTAAAATATTTTCATTGCGATTATTATTTAATTCAGGAACAAAAAAAGCCATATTAATATCAAAATCGTTATCTTCAAATAACATTTTCAATTACCTCCTGATTTAACATACGTAACTATAAATTTTATGACTAAACTATTACCCAGAAGAAATTAATTTTATAAAAAAAATGCAAATAAATGCATTTCTTAAGTCCTTTTTCTCTTTGCTTTATTTGTTGAAGCATATTTTTTATGAGTAGATTTTTTAGCTGCAGTTTTCTTTTTTCTTTTTATATTCTTTTTTGAAGGTACTTTCTTTCTGCTTGTTTTTTTAGTAGTCTTTTTATCTACAACTTTTTTGGAAGTAGGCTTTTTTATTTTTGAGGAAATAGAGGTTACTTTCTGATTTTCTTTATGCTCTATTTGCTTTTTTCTTCTTTTAATAACCTTATTTATTCCTAATATTATAAGAGTAATAGATAAACATACTAAAACAATGAAATATATCCCTATTATGACTATAAAAAATATATCTATTGGATCATACTTTAACATCATTACCCTTCTTTCTTTAATCTTCTTCTATTTTAGGATTAAAATTTACAATTTCTAATTTTTTATCGTTTTTAATAAGATAAATGGTTGCTTCTTTATCATAACCTAAATCTTTTTTATAGTTAATTTTTGCAGTGGTTTTATATGCTTCTACGTCTTTTTCACTTAATTTATATGTAGTTTCTATAACGCTTAAAATTTCTACTTCACTCACTTCTGGCAATTCTTGAATTCTATCTTTATAAGTATTATCTATTACATCTTTATATATTGTATCCATTGCTTTATTTTTAAAGCTTTCTTTCCTACTATCTAAAATATATTCTATAGAGCCAACGTCATACTTATTAATTTTATTATTTAAAGTATAAAAATCAATAATAAATAACTTCGATAAGGTACTAGCATAATTCTCTAAATTAATTTCATTTTGGTCAAGAATGCTTTTTAATTCCTCAAAAGTGTTCTTCATATATAATGTATCTCTATCATCTAAAGAATAACCATATTTTTCTATGTTAGATATAATACTAGTAGTGTTTTTTGGCGCTTCTTCTTTTTTTACAAAAATATTAATTACTGCAACTATAACTAATATGATTGTAATTATACCAATTATAATTAACCCATTTCTATATCTTTTTCTCATAATATCTAATCACCCTTTTCTTTCATCGCTTCTACTTTTTTTCCTTCATTTTCTATTAAGTTATGAACAATAATACCATTTGAAACATCTAATATATTTTCCGTTTTTTCTATTAAATCATTAATATAATCACTTGATATTTCTGCACCATCTTTTATAATTTTTGATTGCCCAGTAGAATTATTATAATATATTAAATTAGTAGTAAAATTACCATTAGGAAATACGACTACATTGTCATATTTTGTATTAAATATATCATGACCTAACATATAATCATTTTTTACTCCTAACATATTAGCAAGGGTTGGAAACACGTCATACATTCCCATTACATAATCAATTTTTCCATTTAATATGCTTTTTATTTCCTGATTCTTAGTCCATAAAATTAATGGAGTGTTCTTATTTAATTCATGATCATAATAATCATATTCTCGGTATGTTGGATCATCTTCTTCTTTTAATTCTCCAGTTTTATAGTCATAATTATATAAGTATTCTATTTCACTTCTAGGAAGCTTTACATCATGATCACCATAAAGAACAAATATAGTATTATTAAAATATTCAGATTCGTTAATATATTTAAATAAATCGCCCAAAGCTGCATCAGCATAGTGAGAACTAGTTATATAGTTATAAACGTCTTTCCCATTAAGATAATCGGTTGTTTTTACAGTACAAATATTTTTTTCATCGCACTCTTTAAAAGTACTACTCATATCATATTTACCATATTGTTCTAAATATAAGAATGGAGAATGATTAGACAAAGTAATCACTGTGCCCATATAGTGCTCATGTTCTTTTTCATATTTTTCTAGAATAGGAATGGCTTGTTTAAAAAACAATTTATCATTAATTCCTAAATTAATTATATCTTCCTCATTATAGGAAAATGATTCTTCAAAAAACATGTCATCATAGCCAAGGTGAGGATGAACATTATCTCTGTTCCACATCGTTTTATGATTACCATGCATACTAAATGATGAGTAACCAACTTCTTTTAAAAGTTTGGGCAACGTAACATAGTACCTATCATAATAAGATGTAAATACTGTTCCACTTGCAGCTGGGAGCAAGCTAGTTAAAAGTGTAAATTCAGTATCACTTGAGGTACCTGTGCTAATTTGAGGATAGAATTTTGAGAAAAACATCCCTTCTTGTGCTATTTTATTTAAATTAGGAGTTGCTTCTACACCATTAAATTTAATATCCATTAAATATGTTTCAATGCCTTCCATATGAATAAATACTATGTTATAACCCTTTAATATATTAGTATATTCGTTTTCTTCTCTGTATTTGCTAGCTTCAGGGCTTGTAAAAAAATTGGTGAATTTTTGGGCTGCTTGTTCGTATCCAAACAAACTATTAAGCTTCGGAGTAAGGCTTTGTACTAAATCATTACACTGATACATAACAAGCCCGAATCTTTCAACAGTGGAAACTCGATTCCAACGTTTAGCAAGTTTTGAAAAATCCGATTTTGTAGCTGTTGCAAAGGTTAGACCTAAAAAAACAATACCAACTAAAAAAGTAATTGCAAACATTTTCTTGCTTTTCTCAACAACACTCATTAAATTATAATAAGCTGTTTTAGCAATATGAATGTGACTTAAATAAAATATAATTGGAAAAATCAAATATATAATATCATTATAATTTAAACGTTCAAAAATTGATCCTGCAACTGTTTTAGTCTGACTTACTGTGGCAAGCTCTCCAAATGAAGCAAAAGAAAAATAAAATTTATAATAAATTGAATTAACTAGCTCCATTGCTGTAAATATAATTAAAATGATAAAAAAATAGCGAAATCTATTTTTAGGTTTTACTAAATATCCAAAAGAGCCAATTATTAAAACTAAAGCAAAATCAGAAAGAAATGATTTAAAGTTAAAAAGGTTACCTATTGTAAATTCTCTAATTAACATTAGTCCTAAAACTGCTAATATAACATATAATATAAATAGTCTATTAGTAGCAATGTACTCAATTATATTTTTTCTTATTTTCTTTGCTTTATATTTTCCTTTTTTTCCCATAATTAACCTTCTTCTTTCTAATTATATAATAAAAGAAAAAAATTTGCAATTTATCTTGCTTTTTTCTTTACTATTTGATAATATATTTATGCATGCAGGTGTAGTACAGCGGTTAGTATGCGGCCTTGCCAAGGCTGAGACGGCAGTTCGATTCTGCTCACTTGCTCCAATAGAAATCTGCTTACGAACAAATTAATACTCGTAAGTTTTTTATATAAAAAATAAATTTTCTTTATATTAAACTAAAATATTGTGAATAATAGCATATTTATTAAATTAAAAATGGTATTGTTGTTAATACCATTTTTTAATTTATTATGTTTGCTATAAGTTCATCTTGATTCATAATAGATTTAAGTTCTACCTGGATTTTCTCTAAATCTTTTAATATTTTATTTTTTTCTTTGATGTTTTTATATCTATTATTATTAAAACAATATATTAGATATCGGCTTGCTGCCACTACTAAAAGATTTCTTGATGTTTCTTTAAGATCTAAATCTTTAAAATTAGATTTCCAATAATTGTAAGCTAGATAAGCATTAAAGTACCAACAATGGGTGTCTAATAGTTCATCATAATATGTCTCTACTAATTCCATTTCATCTTTCTTATAGCAAATAAAATATACTTCTACTTTCTCTGTTTCACTCTTAAAC
The DNA here is from genome assembly GCA_946554525.1 of uncultured Mycoplasma sp. GTDB lineage: Bacteria > Bacillota_I > Bacilli_A > RF39 > UBA660 > Caccenecus. The sequence goes on along the minus strand of CAMNSE010000023.1, from coordinate 3,675 downwards.
ATATGTTCGCTTCCTTTCTATGTTATTAATTTTATAAAATTTACGAACATATGTCAAACTGCTATTATTAGCATTTCTGTTAACAGTTTTGATAAAAATTGCTTGCAAAAACATAAAAAACTGCATAAAACAATGCAATTTTTATAAAAACTGTTTTTTTAATTTCTCAAAAAAAATAATACTCATGGTATTATTCTTGAACTTCACTTACTATATATAAACTTATATTTAGTTTAGCCTCCGATAATTCTTCTGTTAATAAACTATCATCTATCCACAGCCTTAAATTTTTTGTATCACTTGATTTATTAGCAGCTAATGTACCTCCATCAATTTTAAAATAAGTTATTCCACTCTCTGTAAACTTTTTTGAAGAATCTGTTGAGCCAATATTACTTAAAATCTCAGAAGAAGTACCATCAGTAGATAGCTTAATAGCACTTATAGGTATTGTATTATCATTCTCAGCATATACATAAATAGAATACGCCGCAGGAAGGTCACCTTCATTTTTTACAGTGTAAGTAGCTGGAGATGAGGCTAAACCCGCAGTAGTACTCATTGGTTCACTTTGAGATAATGCTTTTAAATCATCTACTGTTAATTTTAACTGACCAGCTTTAATTACTTGCGTTTTACCTTCTTTAACATCAAAAAATATAGCATAACTTACGCCAATTACTGCTATTGTTATCACAATAACTGCAATAGCAATTATTGAAGTTTGCTTTTTGATAATATCCGCTATTTTCATCTACTATCACCTAATTATAATAATATCACATTTTATTATATAATTACAAGTATATTTTTATATATTCGTTATCTACTTTAATTCTTTTACAGTATACTTCTGACATTTTCTTCTTCATCAAGTCTTTCATTTGTCATTTTGATTATATCTTCCAGCATTTTGTACTGAATTGTTAACTTTAACGCTGGATGAACAACAGCTACATCCCTATCCCATGCAAACGTAGAAGCATCAACTATTTCTTCGCCAGTATCTAATATTATTCCTCTTTTTCCATTTTCATCTGTAATCAATTTATCTTTTTGGCTTGGATCTACATATACAAGTCGATTATGTGATCTATTCCCAGCCATAAAAAAGAACAATTCATTTATAGGATCTACAGTAAGCTGAGTCCCCGTCCAGCCAGCGGAGGCAAAAGCTTTTCCACTCATTGCATGAAATAATTCAGAATAAAAGTAATTCGGATGCTTTGACCAACAAAGCATTCCTAAAAATTGACAATACTTTTCAACACCCTCTGGAGTTTTATACAGTTTGCCTGTTCTATTTTTAGCCATCATTGTAAATAAATCAGCATTTAAAATGTCTTTCTTGATTATTGCTTTAGCTAGCTTAGCCATATCATCAGCAGTAGAAAATAAACCAGCATGTCCACTTAAGTTACCTTCATTTTGTTCCATAACTCTAGCTTTTGGATCATATGCAGTTCCAATCATAATATTACGCTCAATTATAACTGAGCCATCTTTTACTAGTTTACCTACAAAATTTCCACTAGCTACCCTGTCTAATTTCTTTGTAGGTATCTTTACATGTGTATCTATCATACCTAAAGGATTCAATATTTTTTTTACTACGAATGAATAAAAATCCATTCCACTTATATGTTCAATTATATATTTTAATACCATTGCTCCCATATCTGTATAAGGCATGGTATTAGGATTTCCTTCATCTACTTTAATATTATACATTATTTCTTCAGCTTCTAATCTGGATGTAGCACTATCAACTCTTCTTTCTGTTCGAAGTGGAACACTAAAAGTTAATAAATCAAAAATAGAAACATCTGAAATAAATTTAAATTCTGGAGCATATTTCCCAACTTTATCTGACAATTTAACTTGGCCTTCATGAACTAGTGATAGTATACTCAAACTTGTAAATATTTTTGTAACTGAAGCTAAATCAAATATAGTATCTTTTGTCATTTGGGAAATAGCTGGAACTATATTTCCATTTTTGTCTATAGATTTTTCTTGCTTATTGCCAATTATCACAGTTTCCCTAAAATGCTTTGTTCCATATGTAAAAACCAATCCTGGTGCAAGTTCTTTTTTCAATATAAATTCTTTTATGCCTTGTTCAATGTTTGATTGCGAATATAATAAGTCTCTTAATTCTTGAATACTATAATCTTTATGCTGAGATATAGCATCGACTACGGGTTTTAATAACTCATAGTAGTCTTTTTTAGAAAATAAACCTTGCTGTTCAGCACAAGCTCCTCTATTGGAAGCACTGTATAATTTATCAATATAATCATCTAGAAATTTAATTAGCACTCATATCACCTCTTATTTATATTATCATTTTTTTATATATTTATCAATAACTATCCCTATATGTCTTTTACTACTTATATCTAAAATGTCCTCTTTCAAGGAGTACCACTTTATTTGAATTTTTTCTTGGTTTATGATTTTTAAAGGATTGTTCCTCAAATTTCTATCATAGCACTTAATGTTTAAAGCACTTATCGCGATATACTGATTATCATAGCTATTATATTCAACTAAATATTTTAATATTTCATTTTTAGTTGCCCAAATGAAATCTGATGGAGTCCCGTAAATTATGGCATCACAATCATAATTTTGTATTTCGGTTCCTTGAAATAAAAATCGCATTATTAAATTTATTTTTACATAATAATCATTAAATGCTATGCGAACTCTGTTTATTTTCTCTTGATTTTCCATTATATATATTTTAGAGCTCACCTTTTTTTTATTTACTTCGCCTATCATAAATTCATCAAATAAGCTGACTATTTTATTATCTACACCTATTTTTAGTAAAAATTTGTAAAATTTATTCTTGTGTTCCTGATGAATAGAACATTGATGACCAGATTTTATGCTTATTCCTTTTATAACATTTTCAATTTTAATTTTTATATCTGCTTTTTCTAAATATTTGCTCCTCCAACAATATACAAAAGATTCCATACTAATTTCTTGAAATAAGGCTTGCAATAATTGTTGCATATTCTTGGGTAAATCTTTGACTTTTTTATGATCTAGTAAATTTTTAAAATTTTCTTCATTTTGAAATCCGTCTAACATAGTTTCACCTCAAATTATTATTATAATATAAATAATCAGGGAAATTTGTCGAACTACGTTTAGCAACATATGTTTTGAAACAATTTACTTAATTTTATGCACGTAGAGATATAGAAGAATTAATAAACGAAGTAGTTAGGAAGTTAAAGTAAGAGTTTGAATTTGTTAGTAACTTGTTAGCTACTGCAATGATTTTGGACGTTTTTGGGCGATAAATAAATTCGCAAACACCCGTAAACAGTCGCCCAAATAAATTAACGCAAAAAAAAAGCTAGCAGCTTCCTATTTTCGCATTACACTATCTTCGGCGTTCTAGTGCTTAACTTCTCTGTTCGGGATGGGAAGAGGTGTATCCACTAGGCTATCGTCACTAGCAAAGGATTTTGTCCTTTAAAAACTTGATAATGCTTTGCTCATTCAAATCACTTAAATAATAAGTTAAATCCTCGATCTATTAGTACTGGTCAGCTCAACGTATCACTACGCTTCCACACCCAGCCTATCAACCTTGTCGTCTACAAGGAATCTTACTTCACGAAGAATGGGAAAATTCATCTTGGAGGAGGCTTC
>CAMNSE010000022.1 GCA_946554525.1 uncultured Mycoplasma sp. | reverse complement strand
TCAATCTAACTACTAGATCTACTTCTTACACTTTTATAGTACCAAATTACTATTTCTGCGTAACTTTGATATATACATTATAGCACAAAATTCGGTTTATTTAAACTAATTAGCAATTAAAAATAAAAGACTCAAATTTCAGTAATTAGAGCCTTATTTATTATTTCTTTTTATCTCGCTATTTAATAAAAATGTATATATTATATCTTTTCGCAGATCTTCATCATAAGTTAAAAAATCTCTCATAGCTTTTGGGATAGTAAGTTTTTTACGATGGCTTACATCTATAATGTCTTGTAAAAATGAGTAGTTATTAGATAAAATATAAGAAATAGATGTCTTTAATCTTACATTAAACTCTCTTGAAGATTTCTTATCTAAAGAATTATTAATTACTTTAGCAAAATCACCAACTTCACTTAAAATTTCATTTTTATTCATTTTTAAACTCACTTTCTTGTAAAACTAATTCTACAAATTCTTTAGTTACACGATTGATAGTTTTAGGATAGATTATACCAACAGGATTAATTGGCGTATCCTCTTTTAATTCAATTTTTACCAAGTCATAAGTTTCAATTTCATCTTCAATAAAATATCCTATACAATCATTTGCTTTTATATAGTCAGCCATGACTTTTGAGTCTGGCATAAGATCATCAATTTTAAGAGTAATATTATATTTCAATAATAAGTTATCTAACATTTGTCTTCTACGAGATTTACCTGATACAACTAATTCAAAATTAGATAAATCTTTTAAAAAATGAATATCATCTTTGTGTTTATTATAGAATTCTTTAGAACAAGCAAAGCAAGTTTTAAATTGAAATATGGGCTTAATTTCTAAATTGTACTTTTCAATATCATTATTTGGAATATAATCAATTAAAACATCAATTTTTCTATTCAATATATAACTACTTAAATTATTGGCGTTATCTAGTAATAGGTGGTATTTAATATTAGGAAATTTCTTTTTAAAACTCGTTAAGTATTTTTCTAATCCGAAATCAGCAATATTTCTTGTTGTTCCAATTGTAAGAATAACATCTAAATTATTTGCTAATTCATCAGCTGTAAAAATTTTAATGCTGTCAAAAAATGTTTCTAATTCTTTGAATAATCGCTCACCATCTAATGTAAGGCTGAATCCTGTATTACTTGTATTAACTAAATCAAGTTTTAAAGCCTTTTCTAATTCTCTAACACTTCTTGTTAAACTAGATGCAGTAATATTATTTTTTCTACCTGCTTCAGCATAACTTTTCTCTTTGGCAGAAATATAGAAGTCATGATAATAACTAAAATTATTACGCAAATCGTATAAGCTAAACATAGCACCACCCCTGAAATTGCTGTTTATATTACAACAAAAACATAGAAAAGTCAATATAACTGGGATATTTTGGTACAAATAAAAAGATATAATCATATACCCTATTTCAAATACTTATTATCAGATCTACCGAGTACCCAATCAATAGAATAATTACTATATTTGCATAATTCAATCAAAAATGAGCTTAAAATAAGAAATTTACCATTTTCATAATTACTTATAGCAGAAGATGATGTGTTGAATTTAGATGATAAATCCCTCATAGTTAACTTTAATGATTTTCTTATTTCTTTTAATCTTGTAGAAACTAAATTTAGATCAATATCATTTTTGGATTTAATACAAAGTCTTTTATTTGATATTCCTACCATATAATCTATATTAACTTCAAAATAATTTGCTAGTTGATTTAATCGTTTAGTAGGAATTGAAAGTTTGCCATTTTCCCATTCAGAATAAACAGATTCAACTACACCAATATCTTTTGCAACATCTTTTTTCTTAAGATCTCGTTCATCTCTTAAATCTTCAAACCTTTCATTCATCATAATATAACCATCCTTATGTTCCAATTATCCTATTAAATTCGGCTATATTAGATTTTCTTCGGCACATTTGAGCAAAATGTGATATAATAAAAAAAGAAATAGCAACTCGTGATTGTTATTTCTTCGGATTAGTTAAATTTACTCGTTCAGGCAAATTATCGTAATCATCTCGTTCCAAAAATAATTCAAATGCTTTAATATCAAGAGCTGTTGCGATTTTATCAATCTTGTCTAATGATGGACTATGTTGACCTCGTTCCAATCTACCAACATAATTCGGACTAACATTTAAGATTTCTGCTAAATGTTCTTGAGTAAACTTTTTTCTGTAACGATGATATTTTACATTTTTACCTAAAATAGTTTTAAGTTTCATCGTATCACCACTTATAATGATACGATTTTCTTATATACTTTACCACAACCCAAAGTGTATAGTTGAATTTGGCTAATCCAATAATATAAAAACGAAAGGAGTGAAGAAAAGACTTTATTTGGCTAATAATCATTAAAGTATCTTGTTATGAAATTAACCATACCTGAAATGATGCTTAAAGAAATGGATAAGTTAATTACAACTCACGATTTCCAAGAATACATTAACTATGGTTTTAAGATTGAGTTTATACCTCAAAAATGTGAATTGAATATAACTTATAAACAAAAGCAATATGTAATAACACTTGTAAATAAAGATGAACAATTTTATTGGCATCTAGTCCCATATAATAATTCATTTTATGAAACAGCTATAGACAATGGACTAACAATCGTTTTATTTGCAATAAAAGAAAATGAAGAATTATATGAGAAGAAAGGAAATTAATAAATGCAAGAAAAAGTATTAGCAGTAAATGAGAGTAATGATAAACATGATTGCTTTGCTCGAATATCAGAAAGCAAATGCAATGCATTACAAAAAAAGGAATGTAAAAATTGTAGTTTTTACAAACCTAAAAGTGAAGTACCAAATTATAAAAGTCTATTAGATAAAGACTTAATTTATAAGAAAGGAAAGAATTAAAAATGAATTTCAACAATTTTTTTAAAAAGAGAAATTCCCAAAAAGAGAGTAAAGTAATTCACATAGAAAACGATAAAATTATTCCTTATAAAGAAATTCAAAATGAGAAGAATATAACATTTGTCGTTATTACAAAGGATGAAACTACACTCGAAAAGATAATAAAATCTATTACAACATTTCATGATAGTCATAAAGACATGGAAATAAATGTTGTAATATCCAGTAGTTATCAAAAACTACATAAATTATCAGGTGGAATATTCTAAAATATCATTTTATTATTTAATGACAACTGCTAGTATAGAGTTGTTTTTTTGTGCTTTATTTTTCTAAAAATTCTCTTCGTATAATTTCATAAGTATCTTTATCATTATTTCCAAAATCAGTATTAGGCTCTATATATTGCATTAAATCAGTTATTAATTCTATAATTTTCTTTTCTATTTCTTCAGGATACCCTGAACAAAAGTGTTGATATATTGCATCTAATGTATGATAAGTTACAAGAATAGCCTCATTAATTTTATAATCTTTTTCCTTCATTAATCACACCTCTATAATGACAATGTTAACTCTCATTAAATAGATATACAAGTTATAAAGCAAAAAAAATTCTCAAATTATAAATGTAATTTAAGAATCTACTTCAAAAAAATATGATGCCTCAATGCCTTTTAATATATTTTCTATATCAAAATTAGTTGTTAGATTATCTTTGAGTAAAGTTTTTAGTTCCAAAGTATTTATTGGACTTCTTTCCATAGCCTGAAAATACAGAGTTTTATCTACATTATGCCAATTAACAATTTTACTTAAATTCTTTTTTAAGATCAAGTCCAGCCAAATTCGAGTGCTTCTTCCATTACCTTCTAAAAAAGGATGAGCAATATTCATTTCTACATATTTATTAATAATATCATCAAATGTAGATTCACTCATTAGCTCAATTTTCTTTAACATTTCTTCCAAATATAACGAATTGGCAAATCTAAAATTTCCTTTTGAAATATTTTCTTTTCTAACTATACCTGCAAAATCATATAAACCATTAAATAAATATTTATGGATCTGTTGCAACCCATTTAGAGTTCCTACTTCGATATTATCAATGTCATGAGTAACAAATAAACTTTTAGCTTTTTCTAAACTTTTTATATCTATTTCGAGCATTGAAATCACCCCAATATAAAAGCCCAAAAACATTAATTGGGCTTGAAATTCCATGGCAGGGGATAAGTGAGTCGAACACTTGACCTCGGTTTTGGAGACCGATATTATACCATTTAACTAATCCCCTATAAATTGCTTTTTTAAAGCAAATATATTATATCAATTTAACTAACTTTAATCAATATTGTACAAAGTAAAAATTGATTAAAATTGATAAAAAATGAGCAACTATAATTAAAAATAATTAAAACTTTTTTTCATAGCTTGGTACAATTTCTCGTACAATTTAACAATTTTACAGTGTTACAATTATGATTATTTATTGAAAACTCCCATAAATTAAGGCTTTGTTAATAATAGAAGTTAGACCTCCATTGTTCCTTTTGGAGACTCCTATGCTACCATTATACCACGCCCCTACGTGTAAATTCATTATAACACAACTTGACTCATTTTTCTAGTATTTTCATATAATAAACTAGGTGAATAAATTATGATAATAAATTATACGACAAAAGAGCTTGATTTATTAGCAAGAATTATGCGAGCAGAAGCTCAAACTGAAGGAGATTTAGGAATGCTTATGGTGGGAAATGTTGTAGTCAATCGTGTGCTAGGAGACTGCTATACTTTTAAAGATATTGACTCATTAACCGATGCTATTTTCCAGCCTAATCAGTTTGTAGGAGCAAGATCTTCGCTTTTTCAAGCTAGTGCTACTACATCTGAAAAAAATCTTGCAAAACGCATTTTAAATGGCGAATATTACTATCCAGCAACCCATTCTTTATGGTTCTATGCTCCACCAGCATCTAATACGGCTTGTAAGTCAACTTGGTATACACAGCCTTTAGCAGGAAAGTACAAAAATCATTGTTTTTATAGACCACAAAGCGGGACATGCACTCAAATATATTAAAAGATCTAGAACTTTTCTAGATCTTTTTATAATCTTTCTAGTTTATTAATAATCTCTTTGGCTGTATAAATATGACTCAAGAAATTATTATCATATCCAACTTTTGAAAGATAGCAGTAACTGCGCTATCATCCGCATCCTAATGAAAGGTTAATAAATATTAGTTTACTATCTTTAGCAAACAAATAGTTTTCATTTAGCATCATTATTTATCAGTAGACCCAAATCCACCTTTTCTTATTCCGTCTGATTGATCATTATCAACAGTTAAATATTTCATAAATATAACTTGCCCTATTCGGTCTCCTTTTTTGACTTCTATATCAGCATCTCCAAAATTAAAATACTGAAACATAAAGTGTCCATCATTACTTTCATTCTCATAGTAATCAGCATCTATAATACCAATAGAATTAGCCATTACAAAACCTTTTTTAGGCCCTCCACTACGATTTGCAAGCATATACCATTCGTCATCTTGACAATATGCTTTTAATCCCGTAGGAATTAAAGTTGGCTTAATTCCAGGCTTGTAAACAGGAATTACAATATCTTCTGCTGCTTCTATATCGTAAGCAGCAGCATTTTTAGTACTTCTTTTAGGAAGATGAATATCTTTATCTTCCCATCCTTTGGCAATTTCAAAACCTCTTAACCGCATACTTCTTTTTTCTCCTTTTCATCTGCTTTTTTATTTTCTCCGAAAATAACAACTTTGTTTTCTTTCAAAGATTCCTTAACATCTATTACTCTTTGATTACTAGATCCCCTCCATTTAAGAACCGGACTATGTAATGACTCTACAAAAGTTCCATCAACAAGAACATCTATATAGCCAATATCCTTATGATCTTTTAAATCTTTATCAAATAAGAAACCACTCCAAACCCAAACGGTTTTATTAGGATATTTTTCTTTAAATGCTTTAGCAAGTTTTAAAGAACCATCAATATTATTTGGGTGCATTGGTTCTCCACCTAAAATAGATAACCCCTCAATAAATTCTTTTCCACCAAGTTCTAATACCTTATTAATAGTTTCATCAGTAAACTCTTTTCCACCATTGAAGTCATGAGTTTCAGGATTAAAACAATTTTTACAATTAAAAGTACATCCTTGCATAAATATGGATACTCTAACCCCTGGACCATTAGAAATATCCATCTTTCTTATTTTATTATAACGCATAATTATTCCTCATCAGCGTCTTTATTATCTAAGTGTACAACTCTTTCTTTAATTTCTTGAGTTCTTCCTTTATTCCAGAAATTAGAACCAATATATCCACAAGTACGACGAGCCACATTTAATTTATCATGATCTTTATTTCCACAGTTTGGACAATACCATTCTAAATCATCATCAATTAAGATTTCTCCAGCATATCCACATTCTTGGCAATAATCAAGTTTTGTATTTAATTCAGCATACATAATATTATCATAAATAAATTGAACTACTTCCATAACAGCATCTAAGTTATTAGAAAGATTTGGAGTTTCAATGTAACTAATTGCCCCACCAGGACTTAATTTTTGGAATTCACTTTCAAGTTTTAATTTTGTAAAAGCATCAATTTCTTCAAAAACAGGAACATGATAAGAGTTAGTAATATAATCTCTATCTGTAATGCCTTTAATTTTACCAAAACGATCTCTTAAGCATTTTGCAAATTTATAAGTAGTAGATTCAATAGGTGTTCCATATACTGAATAATCAATATCTTCTGCTTCTTTCCATTCTTTACAAGCATCATTTAATCTTTGCATTACTTGTAATCCAAATTCTTTTCCTTCACCTGTATGAGAATAACCAGTCATATATTTAACACATTCATACAAACCAGCATAACCTAAAGAAATAGTTGAATATCCATGATGTAATAGTTCATGAATAGATTCTCCTTTTTCAAGACGAGCTAAAGCTCCATGTTGCCATAAAATTGGTGCAACATCACTTGTCGCATTAGAAAGTCTTTTGTGTCTTGCTTGTAGAGCTCTATGACATAAATCTAATCTTTCATCCATTATTTCCCAGAATTTATTCATATCTTTATCACTAGATAGTGCAACGTCAACTAAGTTAATAGTTACAACACCTTGATTAAATCTTCCATAATATTTACCTTTACCTTCAACATAGTTTTTAGCTTTAGCAATATTACCAAGACTTATTGAACGATCTGGAGTTAAGAATGAACGACATCCCATACATGGATAACATTCCCCTTCCCCATATTCATTTTTCTTAAGTTCTTTCATTACTTTCTCAGAAATATAATCTGGAACCATTCTCTTAGCTGTACATTCACAAGCTAGTTTTGTTAAATAATAATATTTACTATCTTCATGGATATTATCTTCCTCTAAAACATATAAAAGTTTAGGAAAAGCTGGAGTAACATATACTCCTTTTTCGTTTTTCATGCCTAGAATGCGTTGTTTTAAAACTTCTTCAATGATTAAGGCAAGCTCTTCTTTATATTCATCTGTTTCTCCCAAGTACATACATACACTTAGGAATGGTGCTTGACCATTGGTTGTAGTCATTGAGTTTATTTGATATTGGAATGTTTGAACTCCATCAATAACTTCTTTTTTAATATCTTCTTTTGCGAATTTCTCACATTGTTCTTTAGAAAGTTTTCTTTCTTTATATTTTTTTAAGTAGCGTTCATAACTTTCTCTAACAAATGGCGCTAAATGTGTAAGAGTAATTGTACATCCACCATATTGACTTGATGAAACCGCTGTAATTAATTGAGTAGCTATAGTCATAGCTGTTAAAAAACGATGTGGTTTTTCAATTTTAACACCATTAATTATAGTGCCGTTTTGAAGCATATCATCTAGATTTATTAAATCACAGTTATGTAATGCATTTTGTGCAAAATAATCAGCATCATGGAAATGGATTATTCCTTCATCATGAGCTTTTACGATATCTTCAGGAAGTAAAAAACGTTTTGTAATATCAGTACTCGTAATACCTGCTAAATAATCTCTTTGAACAGTTACAATTTTAGCATTTTTATTTGAATTTTCTGTATTCCAGTATTCACTTTCACCATCTATTAATTCTTTAATAGCAAGGTCAGTTGAATTACTTTTACGTACAAGTTCTCTTGTATAACGATATGTAATATATTTTTTAGCTAAAGCATATTTTCCAATACTCATAAGCTTTGTTTCAATAATATCTTGAATATCTTCAACTAAAATTCTTTTTTTACCTAATCCTTCAATATATTTAATAATATTCCTAATTTGGGTTGATGATGCTTGATCATCAGCGTCAACCTCAGCATTTGCTTTTTGAATAGCAATTTCAATTTTTTCTGGGCAATATTCTACCATATGTCCATCTCTTTTAATAACTTTCATTCTTACTTCTCTCCTCTACTATAGCAATAGTATAACACTTTTATAAAAAAGTGTTATGTTGCAATTGCAACATTTTGCATTTTTTGATAAAATATTATTAAGAGGTGTAAATATGACTGATTTATTCACTGGAATTTCTAATAAAAACAAAGTAAAGTTACTTTACACATTAGAATCTCATAGTTTTAATTTTAAAAAAAACACGCGGATTTTAACTAACATTAATAATATGAACTTTATTGGGATTGTTGTAGATGGAAGCTTACAAATTACTCGTTACGACTATAATGGAAATAGAACAATTATTGAAACTTTAGAACAAAATAGCATTTTCGGATCAACTATTTCTTCACTGCATAACAATGAATATGACGTTATTACTATTGAAGACAGCAAAATTATAATTATTGATTATAATCGTATTATTAATGAAGATTTTAATACTAGCTATTTTAATCAGTTTGTAAAAAACTTACTTGAAATCATAACTGAAAAAATAAATGAAAAAAACGAAAGAATTGAAATATTAACTAAAAAGTCAATTCGTGATAAATTACTTGAATACTTTAAAATTTCTTCTAACAAAATAGGTTCAAGAGTTATATACTTGCCTTTTAACTATACTTCTTTGGCTGATTATCTAGCCGTAGATAGATGCGCAATGACTAGGGAACTTAAAAATCTTATTGATGAAGGGTTTATAAAAAAAGAAAATAAAAAAATAACTTTATTATATAATAAAGTTACTTTCTAACATTATGGTATCATTAAGCGCATACCAATACTTAGGTTGTTATTACTCATATTATTTAATCTTTTTATTGCATCTACACTTGTATTATACATCCTAGCAATATTGTACAAAGTATCACCTGCTTTTACAATATATACCTCATTAGAAGTAGTACTAGGAATTTCCAAGACTTCCCCAATTGTAAGTAAATTTGATGCTTTGTTATTTACTCTTTTAAGTTCATCTACACTTATATTAAATCTTTTTGCAATACTGTATAAAGAATCTCCAGGTTTAACCACATATGTATTTCCTGAATTTTCACTTTCTAATACTTTCAATCTTTGTCCAATACTTAGATTATTAGATGTAAGATTATTTAATGCTTTTAGTTCATTAACAGTCATATTATATTTAGAAGCAATTTTATATAATGTATCTCCAGCTTGTACTATATAATAATTTTCTGTATCCGTATCCATATCTTGCGAATCTGGTATCATCAAAGTCATACCAATTGTTAAATTATTGCTAGAAAGATTATTAGCATCTTTAATCTCATTAACTGTAACTCCATAATTTCTAGCAATCGTATATAATGTATCCCCTTTTTTTACAGTATAGAATCCACTTTCTTGACCCTTTGGTGGAGTATATAAAACTCCAATGTAACTAGCTAAAGCTCTTACTACTGCTTCTGTTAAATCTTTCCAATTATTCTTGATTTGATCAGGATCATCTCCTGTTGAGTCAGCAAAGCCATATTCTACGATAATTGATTCATTATTTGGAGTTTCACGTAGCATATAATAATAATCTTTACTGGAATTACTAGGAAGTCTTCTTTGATAATACTTTCTGACATTTTGACCAGACTTAATAAATTCACTTGCAATAGTACTAGATAATTTATCGCTATTGCGAAGCGCGTAAATTATTTCAGCACCGTCTCCTCCT
>CAMNSE010000021.1 GCA_946554525.1 uncultured Mycoplasma sp. | reverse complement strand
CTTAACATATCCAGTAGGATTAATAACAGCAGATGAAGTAGCATATGCTGGAGGATTATATTATCAATCAAATGGTAGTGCTAATAATTCAAGTTATTATTTATATATAGGTCTAGATTATTGGACAATGACTCCAGAGCATGCTATTGGAAATTCTGTGTATGTGAGCTATGTGCAATTAAGTGGTTACCTATGCGAACACATCGTTAGCGATGCGATTGGATTACGCCCAGTTATTAACCTTAAAGCTGATACACAATTTAGCTCTGGAGGAGACGGAAAAACAACTCACCCATACGTAGTCGTATAGAAGAAGTATAAATAAATAATAAAGTGTAATTGATTAATCTTCCTGATTAATCTTTTTCTTTGTGAATATAATTTAAATTTTCACGTACATTTTATTAAGAGGTGTTATAATTTTGAAAAAATTAATGTTAGGCTTAATTATTTTTTTAGTTTTTGTGCCTATGGTAAAAGCTGATAGTCTTTCTCTTGATAGTTCTAGTGCTATTTTAGTAGATGCAAATAGTGGTAAAGTTTTATATGAGAAAAATCCGGATGAAAAACTCCCTATGGCCAGTATGACTAAGATAATGAGTATGCTTTTAATTATGGAACAAATAGAAAAAGGAAATTTAAATTATACTGATAAAGTAATTATAAGCAAAAATGCTAGTGGTATGGGTGGATCCCAAGTATTTTTACAAGTTGGAGAAGAATACAAGGTAGAAGACTTACTTAAATGTATTGCCGTATCCAGTGCCAATGATGCTGTAGTTGCAATGGCTGAGAAAATAAGTGGTAGTGTAGATGCTTTTGTATCTTTAATGAATGAGAAAGCCAAAGAATTAAATCTTACTAATACAAATTTTGCTAATCCTCATGGTCTTGATGAAGAAAATCACTATTCAAGTGCTAGGGATATGTCAAATCTTGCTAGAGAATTATTACGACATCCGGATATTTTAAAATATACTTCTATTTATGAAGACTATTTAACAAAACCGGATGGCTCTCAAGTATGGCTTGTTAATACAAATAGATTAGTTAGATTTTATGATGGGGTAGATGGACTTAAAACAGGATTTACTACCAATGCCGGATATTGCCTAACTGCAACTGCTAAAAAAAATGACTTAAGACTAATTAGTGTTGTTATGAAATCTAGTAGTGCTGATGCTAGAAGTAAAGATACTGCAACGCTTTTGACGTATGGTTTTAATTCTTTTAAAAATCATGTGATATATTCAAAAGATAAATCACTAGGAGAAGTAACCGTAGAAAAAGGAAAGCAAAATAAAGTTAATGTTTATTTAAAAGAGGATGCAACTGAGCTTCTAGGAGTTACTGAAAGTCCAGATAATTATAGTTTTAATATAAAGGTTAATAAGATAGTTGCCCCTAAAAAAGCCGGCGAAGTTGTTGGTAAAGCCGAAGTTATCGACAGTAATGGCAATATTATGAGTGAAGTAGACATAATAATAAAAGATGACTTAGTAAAAGCAAATTTCTGGGATTATTTAAAAAAGAATCTAAAGTTAATAACAAGTGGAAAGTAGAAGATAATCTACTTTTTTTCTTTTTCTATAAAATTTAAAATGTTATAATATAAATATAAAAAGTAGATAAAAGGATACAGATTAAATATTAATATGCAACTCAAAGTTGATATACTTTAGTGATCAATAAGTATATAATTAAATATGAAAAGGAGGAAGTCTAATGAAATTTGGAGATAACTTAAGGAATTTAAGAAAAATGAAAAAATTATCACAAGAAGAATTAGCTGAAAAAATGCGAGTTTCAAGACAAAGTGTTAGTAAATGGGAAACAGGAGATGCATATCCTGAAATGAATAACATCTTGAGTCTTTGTCATATTTTTCATTGTAATATTAATGACTTAGTAAACGATAGTATTATTGATCTAGATTCATTAGATGATGAAATTAAAATGAATATTGTAAAATTAAAAAAAGATGAACAAAGTAAAATGAAAGGATTAAGTAAAGCTATTTATATAATAGCAAAAGTATGTCGAATTATTATTTTGGTTTGCATACCATTAGTTATAATTACTATGCTTACTACTGCATTTTTAATTAATAAATTAAATGTATCTAATAATGAAATAACTTTTAAAGGTTCTAGTGATATAATAAGGGTCGAAGAAAAAGATAATAAAATATCTATAAAAATTAATGATAGTACTCTAGCAGATATAAGTGATCCTTATGCTATTGCAACAATTAAAGATTATTTAGCAAATAATAGCAAAACTGCTGTATTTATATATACCGAAATTGGATTTTTAAGTTTAATTATTTACATGGGTTTAATAAGTATTATTCTAAAATCTTTAGAAAATCTATTTAAAAACATTAATACTTATGATACTCCGTTTACTTTAGATAATGTACGTTATATAAAGAAAATGGCATACTTAATGATTGTAGCACTCTTACTTCCTAATTTTGGAGGATTCATCTTTGAAAGATTATTAAATATGAATTTAGGTGTAGATTTTGAATTATTTAATGTAGTTGAAATATTGATAATATTTAGTTTGGCTTATATTTTCCAATATGGTTATGAAATCCAGTTGGATTCTAAAGGCAAAATGTATGGTGATGAAAATGAATAAGAGTGAGTTTATTAATATTTTAAGTAAAGAACTTGATTATTCAAAAGATCAATGTACTATAATTAATGATATATTAGAAAACCATTTCTTCTTAAGTAAAAAAAATAAAAATAAAATAATAAATGAACTTACTAAAAGCTTAAATGTTAGTGAAAGTGAAGCTACAAATATTTATAATACATCTCTTAAAATAATTAAAGAAGAGATGAAAAACAAATTAAAGCATCCTTTTAAAAGTAAAAATTAATTCAAAAATTTGAATTAATTTTTTAAATCTTTATGTTTAACATTATACGTGATATAATGAATTTAGGAATAGATAATGGGGATGTTAAAGTTAGTTGACAAACTTCAAATCAAAATTGATAGTATGCAACTAACAATTTTAGTAAAATTAATCTTGAGGTGAAAGAAAAATGAGTATAGGTGAAAAAATCTATAATTTAAGAAAAAAGAATAATTTAAGTCAAGAAGATTTAGCTGGAGTATTAAATGTTTCTAGACAAACTATTAGTAAATGGGAGACAGGAGAATCTAATCCTGATTTTGATAAGATTGTGCCATTATGCGATTATTTTAATATTCGTACAGATGATTTACTAAAAGGTACTTTAGAAGAAATTGAAGAAATTGAAAGGGAAGACGAATCTGAACAAAAGCGAAAAAAAGCTTTTGTAATTTGCTCATGCATTGCAATTTTAACTATTATTATAGTTTTAAGTGTTATATTTGAAGAAGTAGGAAGTGACATTTTAGATGGAATTGTAGTAACAACGGGATTTGGCTTAATAGGAATAATTTTAGTATATTATTTTATTACTAAACCTATTACTAATGAAAAACCAAAAAGAAGAGTAGAGCAAACCAAAATAAAACTAATTCATTCTATAGTTATGAGTATTACTTTTATTATGTATTTTATAATTAGCTTTACATTTAGAAATTGGTCAACGTCTTGGCTAATCTTCTGTATTGGGGCTTTAATTAGTAAAATTATTAGATTATGTTTATTGTTAGGAAGTGAAGATAATGAAGAATAAAAGTTTAATTATAATAAATATTATTATTTTAAGTTGTATTGTTATTGGATTAATTGCTTTTATGATTGTAGGCAATTGGAATTTTACTTTTGAAAACAAAACCGAAGTGTTATTAGATCATAAACTTGATGAAAAGGTATTAAATATTGACGTCAGAGATTATGATATAGTAATTAAAGAAAATGATGAAGATAATATTCATGTTGTAGTAGAATCATCAAGTAAAAACTCTGATGAAATTAAAATAAATGAAATTAGTGATAAAATCACTATTGCTCAAAAAAAATCTCATGCATGTTTTGGCATTTGCTATTTTTCTAATAGAATAACTATTTATATTGGGAAAAATTATGATAAGCCCCTAAATTTAGTTAGTACTTCTGGAGACATTAAAGTCTTAAAAAAATTAAATGGAGAAAACCATGTGATTAAAACAACTAGTGGCGATATTGAAATTACCGGTATAAAAAATAGTGATATTAAGAGTACTAGTGGTAATATCTTAATATATGAGGGAGAATCAATTAGTTCTAAAACAACTAGTGGTGATATTGAACTAATTTCTTTAAAAAATAAAGCAGAATTAAAATCTACTAGTGGAGAAATTGAAGTGAAAAATATGAGCGGAAGTATTGATGTTGAGGCCACAAGTGGCGATATTGAAATTAAATCATTTAATATTACAGGAGACTCTAAAATAAGTACAAAAAGTGGAGAAATAGATATTTATTTAAATAATGATGCTATAATTTCTGCAGTTACTACCAGTGGAGATAAAGAAATAAAAAATTCTATGGGAGAATATAGCCTATATTTAAGAACAACTAGTGGAGATATAACAGTAAAATAGAAGATTTGAAAAAATAAATTCTTTATGCTAAAATAGTAAGCGAATGGAGTAATATTTATGTTAAATGCGCGTTCATTAAAGAAAAAAGCCATTCAGGCTTTTTATCGTAATTGGAAATCATGTATTATTATTTGTTTTGTATTTACTATTTTAGTAGGTGGAACAGTAATTAGTATCACTAAAAATATAGATATAAATACTCCTGGAGAAGTAAAAGATATAAGTATTAATCATACTTCAGGAGAAACTAATTCTGATGTAGTAAATGAATTTTTAAAAGAAGTGGGCAAAGAGCCTCATATAAATAAAAATATAATTAAATCAACTAATGGCGTTATTGGTTCTATTTTAAATAATGTATCAAAATCAGGTTCATTCTTATTTGGAGTACTAAACGCTATCAATCAAGGTTTATTTAAAGACCGTATTTGGGCAAGTGTTGTAATAATTGTTGGCGCAGTTATTTTACTTGTTTATTGGATTTTCGTAAGTAAAGTCTTAGAAGTAGGAAAAGCAAGGTTTTTCTTAGAAAATAGAATTTATGCAAAAACAAAAGCAAATAAATTAGTTCTTCCATATAAAATAAATAAAACAATGAATGTGGCAAAAACAATGTTTATTAAAAATTTATATATACTATTATGGAGCATTACTATAATCGGTCCATTTATTAAATATTATTCTTATTACTTAGTTCCATATATTTTAGCAGAGAACCCTAATATGAACACTCGTGATGTTTTACGCCTTTCCAAAAGTATGATGAAGCACCATAAATGGGAAGTATTTAAAATTAACTTTTCTTTTATTGGATGGGATATATTAGGACTAATTACATTTAATATTTCAAACTTAATTTATACAAATCCTTATAAAAACGCCACTGATGCTGAAATTTATATGTCTTTAAGAGATATTTCTAAAAAAGAGAATATTTATAATAGTGATTTATTAAAAGATCGTTATTTAGAAGGCACTATTGTCTTTGATGAATATCCAATATATGAATATATATTTCGAAGTGGTAAAGAACGTAATTATCTAAATATTAACTATAAAAGAGATTATAGTCTATTTGATTTAATATTATTATTTTTTGCAATTTCATTTCTTGGCTGGATTTGGGAAGTATTCCTACATTTATTTCAAACAGGTACTTTTGTAAATCGCGGAACACTTCATGGACCATGGCTTCCAATATATGGAGGCGGAAGTATTGCTATGTTAGTATTATTAAAGAAAGTTAGAAAAAATCCTTTTCTTTATTTTGTTATGGCTATGCTTGTATGTGGTATTATTGAATATGGTACTAGTGTTTACCTAGAAATAAATCATGGGATGAAATGGTGGGATTATACAGGGTTTTTCTTAAATATTAATGGACGTGTTTGTTTAGAAGGCCTTATTATCTTTGGAGTTGGAGGACTTGCTGTTACTTATGTGTTTGCACCATTTATTGCTAATTTCTTAGATAAAATAAATAAAAAAATCAAAGTAATTCTATGTATTATTTTAGTTTCTCTTATTGCATGTGACTTTGCATATTCTGGAACTCACCCAAATGAAGGCGAAGGAGTAGCAAAAAAGATAGAGAGTAAAATATCTTAATTATAATCGAAAAAACTTTGTCATTAAAGGTAGAGTTTTTTATTTATTTATGATAGAATTTATAATGGTGAAGAAAATATGAAGATATGTGATGGAAATAAAGCTTGTAGTGATATTGCTTATTATTTTAGTGAAATTAGTAGTATATATCCCATAACTCCATCAAGCCCTATGGCTTCCAATATAGATAGTTTAAGTCATCAAGAATTAAATATATTTGATAATCGAGTAAAATTAGTTGAAATGCAAAGTGAAGCTGGAGCGGCTGGAGCTTTTCATGGATCTTTAATTAGTGGATCCTTAGCTTCTACTTTTACAGCTAGTCAAGGGTTACTTTTAATGATTCCTAATATGTATAAAATAGCAGGAGAAATGCTTCCAGGCGTTATTCATGTTGCCGCAAGAACTATTGCTACTAATGCTTTATCAATATTTGGAGATCATAGTGATATTTATGCAACCCGTGCGACTGGATTTGCAATTCTTGCATCATCTAATGTAAGCGATGCTCAAAACTTAGCTGCAGTGGCTCATTTATCAGCTATAAAATCTAGTATTCCATTTTTACATTTTTTTGATGGTTTTAGAACAAGCCATGAAATTTCTTCGATAAAAGAGCTTTCTTTAGAAAAATTAAAAGAATTAATGCCATGGAATTCTTATGAAAATTTTAAAAACAGAGCAATTAATACAAATGCAGGAATTCAAAGAGGAATGGCGTTTAATGAAGATATTTATTTTCAAACTCAAGAAGCCAAAAATAAAGATTATGATAAATTGCCAGATATCGTAAATGATTATATGAATGAAATTAATAAGATAATGGGAACTTCTTATAAACCTTTTGAATATTATGGAGATGCTAATGCCCAAAATATTATTATTGCCATGGGAAGTGTAACTGATACTATTAAATTAGTTGTGGATCAAGAAAACAAAAATGGTAAAAAAATTGGCTTAGTAATCGTTCATTTATACCGTCCATTTAGTGCTAAATATTTACTTGATGTATTACCAGAAAGTGTTGAAAATATTGCTGTACTTGATAGGACTAAAGAAGCAGGAGCAAATGGTGAGCCTCTATATTTAGATGTAGTAAACGCTCTAAAAGATAAAAAAATTAATATTGTTGGAGGTCGTTTTGGACTTTCAAGTAAAAATACCACTCCAGCGGATATTAAAAGTGTTTACACGATGTTAGAAAAAGAGCTAAAAAACAATTTTACGATAGGAATAGTTGATGATGTAACCTATACTAGCTTACCTAAAGAAGAATATCAAATTAAACTAGATGCTAAAGAATTTTTAATTTATGGTTTTGGTTCTGATGGATGTGTTAGTGCCTCAAAAGATATTTTAAAAATCCTTGGAGCAAATAATTATTATGTAAATGGATATTTTTCATATGACTCTAAAAAGAGCGGAGGAGTAACGCTTAGTAATTTAAGAATTAGTAAAAATATAATTAATGCTCCGTATTATGTATCAGATGCCGATTTAATCGTAGTAACTAAAGATGAATATTTTAAAAAATTTAAAATGTTAGATTCATTAAAAGAAAATGGAACATTAATTATAAATACTAATAAGAGTGAAGTAGAGTTAAATTCATTTTTAAGTAATCATGATAAGAGAATATTAAAAAACAAAAATATTCATGTGTATTTAATAGATGCAGCAAGAATTGCTAGTGAAGCTGGAATAAAAGGTAAAATTAGTAAAATAATTGAAATGATTATTTTAGAAAAACTAAATATTCCTGATGCTTTTAAATACTTAAGTGAAAGTATTAAAAAATCTTTTAAAACTAAAGGAGCAAATATTATTAATAGTAATATTGAGGCAATAAAGAAAGCAACTTCTTCATTAAAAGAAATTAAAATTATAGAAATAAAAGAAGAAGAGAAAGAAGAAAAATTAGATATATTTACAAAGATAAATAAGAGGTTAGGGGATACTCTTAGTGTAAGTGAACTTGCCAGTCTAAAAGATGGAACCTTACCAAATGCTTTAAGTAAGTTTGAAAAAAGACATACTAATACACTAGCTCCTAAATGGATACCAGAAAATTGTACTGAATGTGGAAGATGTAGTTTTGTATGTCCTCATGCTGTAATAAGAGCTTTTGTAAATAAAGAAAGAGGAATTCCTTATTTACCAAATAAAGAATACTTATATCAAATTTTAGTAAGTGAAGTAGATTGTACTGAATGTGGTTTATGTATAGAAGAATGTCCAGGAAAAAATGGCCAAAAAGCTTTAGAATTTGGGCCAATTAATTTAGAAAATCAACAATTAGCTAATCGCTTTTTTAAAGATTATAAAAATCCCGAAGTATTTAATAAATTTACTATTCCTGGAGCGAGCCTTTGTGAACCAAAATTCGAATTTCATGGCGCGTGTGCTGGATGTGGAGAGACTCCATATATTAATTTAATTACCCGTCTTTTTGGTGATGAATTAATAATTGCTAACGCAACAGGATGTTCTAGTATTTATGGTGGCTCTGCTCCATCAACACCGTATAGTATTCCATGGGCTAATTCCTTATTTGAAGACAATGCCGAATTTGCTTTAGGTATGCATCTATCTTATCAAGTAAAAAGAAATTTAATTAAAGAAATTATGGAAAGCGAAATGGAGAGTTCATCACAAGATATAAAGGATGAGTATAAACGCTTTTTAGACAATATTAATGATTTTAAAATTACAAATGAAGTAAAAAATAATTTAAGTGCAAGAGACATTCCATTAAAACTTAAAAGTTTATTAAATTATATTCCAGCTAAAACAGTCTTAGCAATTGGTGGAGATGGATGGGCTTATGATATTGGTTTTGGTGGACTTGACCATGTTATGAGTAGTAATGAAAATGTCAAAGTATTAGTTCTTGATACCGAAGTATATTCTAATACGGGTGGCCAATCTAGTAAAGCAAGTAGACTCGGACAAGTAAGTGAATTTGCTGATTTTGGTAAAAAAACAGTTAAGAAAGATTTATTTAGAATAGCTATGTCATATCCAAATTGTTATATTGCAAGTATATCACTAGGAGCTAATATGATGCAGTCGATTAAAGCCATGAAAGAAGCTATGGAACATGATGGACCATCCATAATAATTGCTTATTCTCCATGTATAGAACAAGGTATTAAAACAGGCATGTCTCATTCTATTGAAGAAGAAAAATTAGCTAGTGAAGTAGGGTATACTCTTTTAATGAGATATAATCCTAAAGAAGAAAAACTATATTTAGATAATAAAATTCCTAAATTTGAAGATTATGAAAAATTCTTAGATAATGAGGTTCGTTATAATGCTTTAAAGATTAAAGACGAAGCTCTTGCTAAAGAACTATTAAATAGTCAAATAGAATATGCCAAAAAAAGATATCAATATTATAAAAGATTAAGTGAGATCCAAAATGAAAGTATTATCAATTAAAGAACCATGGGCATCTCTTATTATAAATGGATATAAAAAGTACGAGTTTCGCACGTGGCCCATAAAGTATAGAGGAGATATTTTAATACATGCAAGTAAAAGCTATGATAAAGAACTTTTAAATAAATTTAAAAGTTTAAACATAGATTTTAATCCTGGAAAAATAATTGGCATGGTTACCATTGCAGACTGTATTTTAGTTAATAAGTCTTTAGAAGAAAAATTAATAAAAGAAAATAAGCTTGTATATGGTAGTATTCTAAATTACTCAGGATACGCTTTTAAGCTTGAAAATGTAAAGAAAATAAAACCCATAGAAGTTAAAGGACAGCTTGGGTTTTGGAATTATGATATTTAAAAATTCGGAAAATTGATTCCGAATTTTTTATATATTTTCATATTCATTTTCCAAAGATTCAATTGTAATTAAATCATTTGGAGTACAATCAAGATAGTGACAAAACTGTTCTAAATATTTGAATGAAATAGCGCTTGTTTGACCTCGTATTATCCGATTAATATTTCTAGTCGTAACATTCATCCTGCAACATAACCAATATTTACTTTTACCTTTTACTTTTAATAGTTCTTCAATATTTAATTTAATCATTAAAAAATACTCCTTCAATAATTATATTCTATATAAAAATTGATTTTGAAATAAGATATCTATATTACCTATAACACCTTGTAAAACTACTTGTAAAGAGCTTGTCCAAAATATTGACTCGGGGGGGGGTATGCTATTATTTTCTTATAATAGATTAGGAGAATATAGTATGGAGAAGAAAAAGAATCTAACACTAGTAGTAATAGGATTATTAGCAGTAGTAGCATTCTCATTTGGAGCAAGTTATGCTTACTTTGTAAGTAGAATTACTAAAGAGGGAGAAGGAAGTAATGTAGGAGGATCAACCGCAACAAAAGAAGACACAGTAGTAAGTACTACAGGTTCAATAGGATTTACCGACACCAATATTTATCCAGGACATAAGAATATATCGAAGATTGTAGTAACAGCAACAGGAGAAGATCATGTGATTTATAATTTAGTATGGAATGGAACAAACACACTAAATACAACAATAAATTATAAGGTATATAAAACAACAACTGAAGTAACGCCTACAATAACATGTATAAAACGTGAAGAAGGAACAACAAGAAAAGAGTTATTTGAAGAATGTACTGAAAACTTAACTGAATTAGGAGAAGTAGTATCAAGTGGAGAAATAGAATCAAGTGGATCAAGTACAAAAGTAAAATTAATAAGGAATGAAGAGATAGATGCAACAAGTGTAGGAGCAAAAGTATATTACTATGTAGTACTAGAATATCCAAATAAAGAAGATAGTCAAAATATAGATATGAATGGATCTTTTACAGGCAATATCAATGTAGAGTTATTAGATAAGAAAGAATACGCTGCAGATATAATTCTAGCAAATAAAACTGTGGAAGATAGAACAAGTTTTAGTACAACATTAACAGAAAATACAACAGGTAAGATATATAAAGCAGAAGATGATGATGGATATACATATTATTTTGCCGGAGCTGTAGATAATAACTGGGTCCAATTTGGAACGGAAAATGGAAGTCCATTATATTGGAGAATAATAAGAATAAATGGAGATGGAACAATAAGAATGATTTATAATGGAACAACAATAAGTCAAACTGGAACATCAACTCAAATTGGTACAAGTGCTTTCAATACAAATTATAATGATAATGCGTATGTAGGATATATGTATGGAACAGTAGGTTCTAGTACATATGAGGCAACACATACCAATACAAATAGTAGTACTATAAAACAAATAATAGATGAATGGTATAATACAAATCTAAATAAGACAGGAATAAAAGAGAAGATATCAATAAATACCGGATTTTGTGGAGATAGAAGTATAGATTCAACATATGGAACAGGATTAGGATATGGAACAAATCAAACAGTATATAATGGAAGAAATAGATTATCTACAAATAAAACGCCAAGCCTAAGATGTACAAATGCAAATGATTTATATACAGTAGCAAATGCAAATAAAGGAAACAAAGCCTTAACATATCCAGTAGGACTAATAACAGCAGATGAAGTGGCATATGCTGGAGGAGTAAATGCAAGTAGTAATGGTTCATATTATTTAAGAACAAACCAATATTATTGGACAATGACTCCCTATGACTTCTACGGCAGTTTTACGTACGAGTTCAGCGTGGCTGACAATGGTTACCTGGACCACTACTACGTGTATGGCGTGAGGGGTGTCCGCCCAGTTATCAACCTGAGCGCTGATGTGCTGATCACTACGGGGGATGGAACAACTGCGCATCCATACATAGTTGCTAACTAAAAAATAAAAAGTTCTTCGATATTGAAGAACTTTTAAAATACAAAAAAACGAAGCTGCCCCCTGAAGACAGCTTCTAAAAGAATAAAAAGGGGTTGACTAGTGTGATACTAGCACCAATTCGCCTGTTAAGTGAATTGGTGATTGTTATATTAACCGATAAAGTTTAATTTGTCAACACATTTTAACACTTTTTTTTAAAAAGTTTAATGCATTCATTTACAAAAGAAATTTAGTTTGTTAAAATGATAATAGGGAGTGGACAAAATGATACTTAAAAAACCATATGCATTTATAATTAAACATTTTAGAATCATTCATTTATTATTATTAATACCTATTATTTTTATAATGAATCGTACAAGAATGATTTCTACGTTTTTAAGTTCTTATGTTAAAAACAATTATACATTTTATGGTAGTGCTGCTGTATCAAATTTAGCTAGTGAATACATTAGTATATGGATGTATTTAGTAATTATATTAATATTAGCTATTTTAATAATTCTTGTAATTGTTTTACAAAAGAAAGATAAACCGGTTAAATTTTACCACTTTACTATTATTTATTATATAATATTAATTATTCTTTTAACTGGAAGTTTTAGCATATTCACTTTGATAGAAAGAGATGCATTAGATGAAATACTTGCAAGATTATTTAAAGATATATCTTGGGTTGTTTATGCTAGCGAATTTATTATAGTCTTTATGATGCTTATTCGCGCAAGTGGATTTAATATTAGGAAATTTAATTTCCAAAAAGATTTGCTTGGATTAGAAGTAAGTAGTGAAGATAGTGAAGAATTTGAATTTTTAGTTGGTACTGATTCATATAAATATAAAAGAAGTATTAGAAGAGGAATTAGAGAGCTTAAATATTATATTCTTGAAAATAAATTTATATTAACAGTTATAGTCGTAGTTGGCTTGCTTATTTTAGGTATAAGTTTATATCGTGGAAAAGAAGCATCTGGTTCTACTTTTAAAGAAGGTATGTCAATTCCTTTTGGATATGTTAACTTTACTGTTAAAGATAGTTACATTTCTACAATAGATATGAGTGGTAATGAAATAAATAAAGATAAAGCATATGTAATATTACAAATAGAATTAAAAAATAGATACCGTGAAGATAAAGAATTTAATTATAGTAATATGCAGCTTGTAGTAAATAATAAGTATTTTTCACCAAACTTATACTATGGAAACTTCTTTTTAGATTATGGTGTACCTTATAATGGAACTCTTATAAAAGGAAATACAGAGTATACTTATGTCCTTGTTTATGAAATTCCAAAAAACTTCATAAATAATAAACTTCAAATTAATAGTTCGACAAATTATGGAAATAACATTGTTGACTTATCGCCAACAATAGTAAATGAAAGCAAAAATATTTATAGTATTAATAAGGGAACAAAAATTAATTTATCTGCAACTAGTCTTAAGAATACTACTTTAGCTATATTAGATTATAGTTTCATGAATCGTTTTTTATATAAATATAAGAGTTGTATTACAAGTAGTGAATGCTATGAAAAAGACGATGTTATTTCTCTTGATTTAGCAAAAGACTATAATAAAATTTTAATGATCATAGATTATGCACTTACCCTAGATACAGAGTCCAGTTATATGAACGGCAATAAAACATATCAGTCATTCTTTAATGATTTTATGAGTTTGAAATATACTATTAATGGCGAAGAAAAAACTATTAAGCCAAGTATCGTTAACCCGAGTAGTTATGCTGATAAATTAATTTTAAAAGTTCCAAAAGAGTTAAGTAACGCTGATAACTTTACCATGGTTATTGGAATAGGGAAATTCTCATACAATATCACACTTAAATAAATTGACAAAAAGTGTGATTTTTGCTATGATAAGCTTAAATTAAAAAAGTGGTGGGTGAGGTTATGATGAATGAAATTGAATTATTTTTTAATAATCATCATGACTTTAATACGGAAGAAATTTCCTTTTTCGAATATTGTAAAAAAATTTTTAAGCAAGAAGAAATAGAACTAATTAAAAAAGCTTATGTAGCAGCCAAAGATTTACATCAAGGCCAAATGCGTGATTCAGGAGAACCTTATATTACTCATCCATTAAGAGTGGCAAAAATTCTCATGAATGAAATTGGCCTTTTAGATGTAAATAGTATTTGTGCTGCTTTTTTACATGATACGATAGAAGATAGTGGAATTACTAAAGAGTTTTTATGTGAAAGCTTTAATTCCGAAATTGCCGATTTAGTAGATGGCGTAACTAAAATTAAGAGTATTGACTGGACAAGTAAAGATGAAAAAGATTTAATGAACAATGCTATGATGCTAAGGAAAGTTTTAAGTAATCCTAAGATACTATTAATTAAATTAGCTGATCGTCTTCATAATATGAGAACGCTAGAATATAAAAAAAGTAAACCAGGGAAAGTAAATAAACAAGCCTATAAATCACTAGAAACAGCCAATTTTTTTATTCCTCTTGCAAGATTAATAGGCTTTAGATTAATTAAAGAAGAGTTAGAAGATGCCTGTTTTTATTTTCTAGATGAATCTGCATATAAGAATGCTTACTCTATAAAAAAAGATTATATTAGAGCTAAAGAAGAACAATTTGAAGCATTAAAAAAACAAATAATATTGATTTTAAAAAATAGAGGAATAAATGCCTCAGTTGAAATAAAATTTATCAATATTTACCATTTATATTTAGCATTATTACAAACACATAAAGTAAGATTGATTTCAAATTTTGTTACATTCCAAATTAGCGTATCATCAAAAGAAGAATGCTATCAAGCTCTAAAAATAATTAATGAACAAATGAGACCTATAAAAAACTTAAGAGATACTATTAAAGAACCTGAAATTAGCGGGTTTAGGGCTCTATCATTTGATATCGAAGATTTTATTCCATTACATTTTGAAATTAGTACGACCAGAATGAAAGAAATAAATGATCATGGATATGCTAAATTATATCAAATGACTACAGATAGAGTAACAACTAGTAGAATTATTAAACATACAATATTTATGAAAATGTTAAATGAAATATCTACAAACTTTGAACAAGACAAAGAATTTTATAACCAAGTAAATAAAAAAATATTTGTAGAACATATTAAAGTATATACTCCCAAAAAGAAAATTATTTGGCTTCCTATTGGTTCAACAGTCATAGATTTTGCATATAAGATCCATAGTGAAGTTGGGAAAAATGCTATTGGTGCTATCGTAAATGGAATAGGGGTTTCACTTGATTTTACACTCCGTGATGGAGATGTCGTGACGGTTTTAACAAAAACAAAGACAAATAAAGAACAAGAAAACAAACTTGCTAATATAAATCAAGTACTTTTTATGAATTTTTAAAACTTTTTTCA
>CAMNSE010000020.1 GCA_946554525.1 uncultured Mycoplasma sp. | reverse complement strand
CCACTTGGTGTTACATCAAATACTCCGATTATTCTCCATAATTCATCATTAAATAGGACATAGTTATTAGGGTCACTTCCCTCATATCGATATCCATTTTCATTTACTAAGCAATCTTTAGCTTGTTCTTCATTTGTTACACTAGAGGAACAAACTTTGCTTTTTAAGTATGTGTTAAAAGTTTGATTCTTTTTTGCTTCAAAATCTACTGTACATGTTGTTCCTTTGGTTGCATCTACTTCTACTTGCCAATCTATTAAATCAAATTTAGCATCAACATCTCCTGTACAACTTATACTCTTTGGCATATAACTTCCATTCTTAGCTGGAAATGTATCTGTTGCTACATTATTTAATGTTGCAAGTATAGTAATATCATCACTTTCTTCAAATACTAAATGACACTTAGTTCCTTTATTCCCAACTTGGATATATACTTTACCATCTTTATATTCTAATTGTATACTTGTATCTCTATTTCCATTTACTTCACAGTATGACTCATCACTTAATGTATATCCACTTGTTGGTACTGCATCTATATCTCTATAACTATCTCCTTCTTTTATTTGGATAGATACTATCTCTAGATCTGTTGGATTCCAAGTAACTTTCGTATTTATTAAGTTTAATCTTTGTGTTGTTTTATAATTTGCTCTGGTTGATACAAAGAAAACTACTGATGCTATTGCAAGCATTGCTACAACTCCTATAACCCATTTCTTACGGTTGTCTTTCTTTAATGTTTCGAACTCCATATTATCAACTCTTTCTTATCCCATAACTTATTTTAGGTTACTATAGCATTATTTTAACTTAATTTAAGTTATATGTCAATAACGTTTTTTAAGTTATGGTAAAGTTAAAATATATTAAGGATGGAAAAAATGAATAGATTAAGAGATTTAAGAGAAGATAAAGATTTATATCAAAAAGATATTGCGAAATATTTAAATATGTCTCAGACAGGATATTCACAATACGAAACTGAAACCAATGATATCCCTACTGATATATTAAAAAAACTAGCATTATTCTATAATACTAGTATTGATTATTTATTATGCTTAACTGATGAGAGAAAACCATATCCCAAAAGTATTTTAAAATAAACTTAACTATTTTTTTATAGTAATATAATGATTAGTTTTTTTAAATCTATTTAAAACTAATTTTCTTTCAGGATTATTTATATCCTCCATTGTTTCTGCTAAATCCCAAGTTCTAGCAAGTGAAAGTCTATCTAATACCTTACTATAAAAATCAGCAAAACCATATGATGTTAATGGTACTCTAGTTTCTATACTACAATTATATAATTCTGCTCTTAGAGTTTCACCATAACTATCATAATTTAAAGTGCCATCATTTATACAGCCATATCCTCCTAATTGGAAAGCTAGTTTAATCATCGGCCCATCTGCTGAAAAATCATCTCCACAAGCAAAGATGTTATAATCATCAAAACTTAGACCATGCTTAATATTATATTGTATTAAAAAGGTTCTCATAAGATCAGCTTTAGAAGAATTTAATCCATTAGTAGAAAGAAAAGTTATATTTTCTAATATTCTTTCTATTTCCTTTTTTGTTTCTATATCAAATGCATTACTATATTCAGGTACTCTTCTAACAAATTCATCATAGTTATAGCCACTACTTTCAAATATTTTTTCTAATCGTAATATCTCAGAAGAATCGAGCCACTCGGCTTTATCAATATAATCCTTAATACTTCTAAAATATATTCTATAAACCATAAGAAAAAATAAAATTATTCTTTTTTGAGCTTCTACCGGATCACTCGAAATAAAAACTACTTTGTATGGACTATTATCAATATAATATTTAGTTCTACCAGTAAAAGAATCTTTTATTTTTGAGCTTGGAATATCCATATCATATGTTGCTCTTCTACTATCCGTAGGAAATTCATATTCTATTTTAGCAGATTTATCTTCACATAAAATGTAATCGTGCATTGTTAAATATTGACCAGTAGTTTTATCAAGAATAGCCCCTAAAGCTAAAACATCTCTCATGAAAATTTGTAGTGAATCTCCTGCTCTTCCAAGAACTCCTGAGCCACCATGGCCTTTACTATGATATAAAGTATTTTTTATATCAAGAAAAAATATACTATTTGGCTCGCTATAATGTCTAACAGTCATCCATTGGTCGCGGAAACCATGTTTAATATTCTCATGTTGTATTAATTCTTTAATTTGATAATCAGTTAACCCCATATTTTTAAAATCTTTAATTGTCGGATAAAACTCTCTTCGCATAATTATTAATGTCTCCTTTAAAAAATTAGTTATATTGTATCATCTTTTATAACGTATTTCAATAAAAAAGAAGATATCTAAATCTTCTTAACAGCATCTTCTTTCATAAACATTTTCTACTTCATTCTCTTCACAACAAGAATATGTTGGTGTATAAGTATGACGATAGATATGATGATTTATAATGCGTGTATTACAAGGCATGATATGAGGAACTTCATGGCAAATATATCTATGACATACTGTTTCGCGTGGACATTCATAAATTGGTGGACATACTACTCCAGGTATAGATTCTCCCATCATTTCATCTCTTTGACACATTACAGCTTCAGGCATTTCACAAGACTGAAAATATCCTTCAGTTTTCATAGATTCAAAATCACGGTTTTGATTAATTTTCATTATAAAATACACTTTCCTTTCTAGTGTATTTTATGAGTAAATTAAAACAGTGAATAGGTCTTTATCACTGTTTTTTCTTCTTAACCTTACTATTTAAGATACAAATAACTATATTAATTAATATTCCATAATAAAATGTACTTACAAGTAGCATTATAGAAAATACTTGAACTCCTTCATTTGGTAAGATTATAATAAGCAAAATAGGAAAAAATATTCCTAAGACAATATTCCATATGCTTACCATATATATTGTTTCTTTATTTTTATATTTTAATAAATTTAAAATAGTACGAATAATAAAATATAAAATAGTACCTATAATTATTAAAGAAGAAAAATGTATAACTTGTTTTAAAGCCATATTCTCTATTGTAATATCATCAATTAAAACCATGAAAAACGTATAAAATATTAATTCAAAAATAGATAAAATGATTATTAATAACTTCTTCACTCTTTGTCTCCTTAAAATGGTAATTTCATATTACCATTACTTACTTGCTTCATCATTGTCTTCATTGATTCAAATTGACGTAAAAGTCTATTTACTTCTTCAACACTTCTTCCACTTCCTTTAGCAATTCTCTGTTTTCTACTGGCTTTTAAAATTTCAGGATGTCTTCGCTCTTGTTTTGTCATGGAACTAATAATGGCTTCAATATGAGCCATATCTTTAGGATTAATACTTATATCATTAAGTCCCATTTTTCTGGCTCCAGGAAGCATTTTTAAAATATTTTCTAAGGGCCCCAGCTTCTTAATTTGTCTTAAATTCATTAAAAAGTCTTCTAAATCATAATTTCCTTTTTTCATTTTAGACATTTGAGACTTTGCATCATCTTCGCTAATTAAGTTTTCTACTTTTTCAGCGATACCCAAAATGTCTCCCATATCTAAAATACGTTCTGCCATACGCTCAGGATAAAATTCACTTAATCCATCCATCTTCTCAGAATTACCTACAAATTTTATAGGTATAGAAGTTAAGTGACGAACAGATAGTGCAACTCCTCCTTTTGTATTACCATCTAATTTAGTAAGAATCGTACCAGTCAAATTTAGTGCCTCATTAAATCCCGTAATTACATTAATAGCATCTTGCCCCATCATGGCATCAATTACAAGCATAACTTCATCAAGATTCACAGAAGAAGAAATATCTTTTAATTCTTGCATTAGTGCTTCATCTATTTGAAGTCTTCCTGCTGTATCAATAATAATATAATCTAAAGCTTCTTTTTTAGCATATTCTAAAGCATGTTTAACAATCTCTACAGGATTAATTTTTCCCTCTGTATAAACTGGAATATCTAAGCTACTTCCAATTTGCATTAACTGATCAATAGCTGCTGGCCTATAAATATCACATGCTACCAATAATGGTTTTTTATGATGTTTTTTTCGAACAAAGCTTGCAAGCTTTCCCGCAGTTGTTGTTTTACCACTACCTTGAAGACCACAAAGCATTAAAATAGTAGTTCCACTATTTACTTTTAATGGAACATAATCTCCACCTAAAAGAGAAACTAATTCATCTTTAACGATTTTTATAAATAATTCATCGGGTTTTAAACTTTTTCCTACATCTGCTCCTAAAGCTTTTTCTTTTACACTTGAAATAAATTCTTTTACTACTTGATAGTTAACGTCTGCTTCTAATAAAGCTAAGCGAATTTCTCTCATTGCATCTGATATGTTTTCTTCTGTAATAGAACCCATACCACGGATATTTTTGATAGCTCTAGAGAGTCTATCTCCCATATATTCAAACATATTAATCATCTCCAATATTAATATTTTACCATAAAAATAGAATGTTTTCTACTTTAATTAACTGATTAATAATTGTTTTCATTGCTAAATAATTATGATATAATAAAAACATTTAAGGAGGAAAACTATGACAACTAAAAGCCTACAAGAAACTATAAAATTAGCAGAATCTGTTTGTCCATATTCCACTAGAGATCAAGATGCCTCAGATTTACTAAATTATTCTGCCCTAGGAAAGCTTTTTACAATAAAAAGGGAGTGCCATCATCCTATACTAATTAAATTATGCAACACTCCTATTGTACGCAATCCAGGACTAAAGTCATTTGAAATTGATAAAGATATTAATTCAGTTGCTTTTTGTCCAATATGTAGAGATTATTGTGAGTATGATATTTTAATAAATACTGAAGCAAAATGTGCATTTATATATTTAGCTATTTGGTTCTTACCGCCAAAAGAGTATAGCGATGATACTCCTCATGCACCATATGATCCTGGAAGAAATCATATATTCCCAAACCGAGATATAATGAGATTTGCTTACGTTAAATATACTGATTTAATTTATTCTAAAGCCATAAATTTAATACTAAATGCTGATCCAAATTATACCTTAGATGAATTACAAGAATATCTTCAAAATGAAATACAAAAATATTTAGAAACCGATATTATAAGAGATGCAACCGACCCAACGCAGGAAATGCCTCCTCTACCTTTAGACTATATTGAGAAATATATTATTGTCAAAGATCCTATCAAGCAAATTAAATCACAAAGCTTGACTAGAGGAAAATAAAAAGCAGAAATCTGCTTATTTACCTTATAGTATTCCGCTTGCTAAAGTTAATATCATAAAAAATACGACACGATATACTATCGTGTCGCATTTCTAATATTGTCAATAAATTCTTGCATAATTGTAATATAATTATTACGATTTACTTCATCTTCAGCACTTAGAGTATACATTACATCAACATTTATAATGTTAGCATTATAATTAGTTCTTAAATCTTTAATTAAATCGGTTTCAGGATCAGTATTACAATGAAATATATTTTTATACTTATTATTTTTAAAATTAGCTTTTAATGTAGCTTCACTAGTATTTTTATCTCCTAAGACTATAACATCAAATCCATATTTAGTTAAGAATTTTAATTTATCGCTTGATACTATCAAAGTTGATTTATCAACTGTCCCGGCTTCCGTTGCAATATTTCTTAAATCCGCATCCATATAAGATATAGTCTCTTCTAATTCTTTAAACTTAGTTTCAATAGATTCACTAATTACTTTACTTTTTGTATACTTAATTAAATTTTCTTTAATATTTCTAGCAAGTTTTAAATAATTATTGGGTTTAAGCCATAATTCTTCTTTAGCATAATCATATTTTACATCATAACTAACATCTATAAATAATATGTCTTTATTTTGTTTTCGAAATTCCTCAGCAAGCTTCTTTTCTTCCGTAAGACCATTATAAATAAATAAAGCTCCTTTACTATAAGACTCTTTTTGCTTATCAGTTAATTCATAATCCTCTACATTTGCTCCAGGAGGATAAATACTACTAACATTTTTATCAGTCCCATATAAATAATCAGTTAGAAATTGAATAGGATATATTGTCGTATATACCTCATCATTCATTAATTCATCACTATTTAAACAGCCAGAAAAACAAAAAAGCAAACTAACTAAAACCCCTATTTTTAACATTCTTTTCATATTTTTAATCATCCTTCAAAAATATTATAGCATAAATATTTTATTTTATCTATTACTATATAAAAAAGCACGAAAAATTCGTGCTTTTTTTATTATGCTACTTCGGTTGAATACCAATAATATCCTGTATCATTCTTCTTAAATATGTGCTTATATTTAGTAACCTCGGTTTTATGTTCTTCAAAATTTTTTTCTACCAATTCTGAAAATCCATCATATTTTGCCTCTACTGTTATAGAATATCCTGTATAAGCATCTTTAATGTCCGTTTTCCAATACTCAGGCTTTCCTTCTACAGAGTCTGGACTATATGAAAAAGCTGCATACTCATAAATTACTATTTCTTCTATATTAGCGGTATAACTATCTATATTGCTTAGATGCCAGCCTCCAAATGTGTTTCCAGCACCAGGAAGAGTTATAAAATAGCCATTTTGATATACCACGCTATTTCCCATAACTTGAAAAATATCTTTTTCACTTGTTCCGTTTTTAGGATTAGTCACCTCACAATTATACATTTTATGCATTTTTTCATTAATAGATTCTAAAGAATGGTAACACGTAGAACAGACATCCTTCTCAGGGGCGAAATCTCCTTCTAAACATTTAGTTTCACCATAGCAGTCTTCTTCAATGGCTTCCATACGTATTGCTAAATCTCTAAAAACATTTATGTTTACATCATCGACCGTTATCTTTTTCATTTGATAGGCATTAATTAAACCAGAGAATGAAATTGACGGAACATAATCTAAATAATCTTCTAATTCCTTTTCAGTTAATTCTATCTTTTGAACAGGTTTATTTTCTTCATCCTTTTTATCAGTTTCATTTACTTTAGTACTTTCCTCTTGCTTTTTATTAGAATTATTCATCACTAGATATGTTATTCCGCTAGCTAAAACACCAACCAAAACAAACCCTAAAATAATATAAATCCACTTTTCACTTTTTTTCATATGCTTCTCCATTCTTAATTATATAAATCTAATTTATAATTCAACTGATATTTCCTACCATAGTTGCTTTATAAGTATTAATTACATTATATTCTAATTTATCATTCTTAATTGTATATACTCTTTCTTCTAAAGTTCCATATCCATCTTTTTCCCAAGTAGTTGAATCTTCATTTCTAATCCATGCTAAATAATAAATTTTGTTATCTTTAATTTTAAATACTTTATGTTTAATATTAATATCATTTGCGTGTCCAGAAGTTTCATACCATGGACCATCAACACTTTCAACTTGTCTTACTGTGTCCATAGGCTGATGTGAATCTTCTAAAGAAAAGTATGACTTAACTTTTATCATTTTGTCAAAATACATATAATCATCTTTAATACTGTCTTTACTAATTAAATCTAATTCATCATTAAAAACATAAGCATAATTATCTCCATTGTCATGTGATGGAACAGATTTAATTATAATTAAATAATTCTTTTTATCTTCTCCTTCTATTACTTTAAAATTGTCTTCTGTAAAATAGGTTTTAATTTTTTCTACATTATAAATATCTTCAAATTTACTATCTTCTTTATTTTCACTATCAATATAAAAGTCAATTATTCCATTATATGTACCAGTAATATTATAATATTCTCCATTATCTAAGCATCCAAATACAATATTAATATCTTTCTTTTTACCATTTAAAATCACTTCAAAAGTTTCTGTAATTTTATTGCCATCTTCTTTTACTTCTTTTAGTTTTACTCCATCATTTACTTGTACTGAAGTATCTTGCTTATCTTCATTGTCTTGTTTTTCATCTTTATTCTCTTTATCTTTATTAGTATTAGTAGTCTCTGGATTAGTTTTATTGTTACCATTTAATACTGCAAAAACAACGCCTCCTGCTAATATTCCTCCTACTATTATACCTAGTATAATATATACCCATTTTTCTGATGTTCTCATATAACTATCTCCTTCTATTATATACTTACATCTTACAGTATAAGTTATTTATAGTCAACGTAATAGTATATTAATTTACATTAATGAATGTAAATTAAAGCATAAAAAAACTTATAATTATCTTATAAGTTTTCTATTATTTAAGTCTATTGCAAACATTATAAGTTGATCTAAATACATGCTTGTATAAGCATCTTTATATTCTTGATCATCTTTTAAAATTTCTGATAAATAAGCTAAAGCATATTGCTTCATACGAGGCGTAAGAAAAATCTCTTTATCATTACTTAGTTTATTTACAACTATTTCACCTAATTTTAGAATATATGCAGGCCTTAAATCACGAGATAAATTAAAAATTAAATAATGTATATGGTTAAATATATTTTCATCTATAGATTCCATAATTTCTAAATGACTAAGCATATTATCTATAGCATTCGAATTGTCATATTGATATACAGGTTTAACACTAGCTGATGCTTCAAATAATTTATCTTTAAATAATCCTAGTTCTTGATATAATTCATCCAAATTGTCTTTTGCGTTTTTTAAAATTTTACTTAAACGATTATAATACTCTTTTTGGGTTTCTAAATCAAGTTTATTAAGTCTTCTAATAATTTCTAAATAAACCCAAGAAATTATCTTATTTTTATCTTTCAAGTAATTTTCGTTCATTTGCATATGAGCGCTATAGCCATCAAATCTAGTTTGATATTCATAAGCTTTTTTCAAACATTTTTTTAGCTTAGATGTTTTTTTAATATGTGATACTAAAAATTTAATTGAACCAACACCAAAAACTAATCCTGCCACTAACGGATTTAAAATACTTATTACACCAGCAGAAAATATAATAGCACCTTCACCTATAAGTGAAAATATTCTATTCATAACTATTTTTTCTTTAAAGCTTTCGATATAAGTCTCATTAATTTCTTCATAGTCTTTTAAATTTTTTAATGACTCATGGTTATATTTTTGAGCTAAAGAAATCGCTTCATCAAAATAAAAAGCTTCTTCAGAAAATTCATCCATTAAACGAGTTTCTTCAAATGTATTATTTGCCATACATATCCTTCTTTCAAAGTAAGATATATAATATCATAAAAAAGAAAAAAAGAAAAGAGTTTTTAATCTCTCCCCAAGACATTGTGATATATTTCTGTTACATCCTCAATTTCATCTAATAATTTGTATAACTTATCAAATATTTCTAAATCTTCACTAGATAATTCTACTTCATTTTTAGCATACATTCCAACTTCATCTACTTCATATTCAACATCAGGGATTACTGATTCAATTGCATCTTTAGCAGCATTTGCATCGTTTGGATGAACACTAATTGTAATAGACCCATCAATATCCTCAAAATCTACCGGTTCAATTCCTTTTGTAAGTAAAGCATCAAATACTTCCTCTTCTTTTATAGATTTAAACGAAATAATTGCTAAATAGTCATAGTTATAAGCAACACTATTAGTTACACCTAAACTTTTATTTACTTTATTAAAAGCTGCTCTTACCATTCCTACTGTTCTATTTACATTATCAGTTAAAGTTTTAATAATTAAGGTAGAAGCTCCAGGTCCAAAACCTTCATAAACAACTTCATGATAATCTTCCCCACCAACACCTTTTGCCTTTTCTATAGCACGATTTATAATATCACTAGGAACTTGACTTTTTTTAGCTTTTTCAACCATTCTTTTTAAAACTACATTAGATTCAATCTCAGGGACTCCCTTTTTAGCAGCCAAATAGATTTCTTTAGCAAAAGTCGAATAAGTTTTAGCTTTAATTGCTCCTGTTTTTTGAATACTCGCTTTTCTAACTTCATAAGCTCTTCCCATATATATTCCTCCTTGATTTGTAATAAGATTATATCACTAAGTATCTAAACATGTCTAGTTTTTCTTTTTAAATAATAGATAAATGGTTTAGCAAGAAACTTCTGTATTTTTCTTCCTTTTACCTCTCTTTTTAATCTCATATAATAAGAAGATAGTGAATCACTTCTAAATTCTAATATATTTTCTAATTTATCACTATCCTTAAATTTGCAAGTATAAAAGTTTTTATCCATAAATAATAAGCTATTTAAATATCTAAAGCTAATTCCATAAATCTCTAAAACTTTAGAAAGAATATTAGCATAAATATCACTAACTTCTTCTCCACCGCTAGCATTCCATACTTTCTTTTTTAGTTTATCTTCCTCTTCTATTGCTTTAGCAAATAAATATCCAGCATCATAATCTGTAATAGCTTCGACCATTTTTAAGCGTTTCGCATGATACATAAATGCTCCAGACTTAGGATTACATAAAAGCAAAGGAACTCTTATAATTGTATAATTTTTTAAGTTTTTACTAATTAAATTCTCAACTTTTAGTTTAGTGTTACTATAATAATCGATTTCTGTTAAATTTGATTCAGTTTTTACATTTGCAATATCTACGTCGCCATAAATGCTTGTAGATGATGCATATACTAAAAAACAATTAGGATTATAAATATTAATTGCATTAATAATATTTTTAGTACCATTAAAATCAACCATTTCGCCTAAATTTCTTTTAATATCAGCTAAAGGTGGGATAGCTCCAGCTAAATGGATGATGTAATCATGTCCTTTAACTAAAGAATCCATTAAAACTGCATCATTCATATCTCCATAAACTAAATTGATTCGACGACGGTATTTTCTTAATCTTTTTTGACTCTTTTTAACTCTTAGATCAAGTGCTGTAATTTCATATTTTCCTTCGCTAAGCAAATATTTTATAACTTGAACTCCAATAGCACCACTAGCCCCTGTCACTAATACTTTCTTCATTTTACACCTCTTATATAAATAAAGTTATAATTAATATCATTATACCACAAATAATTCCAATCCTTGTTTCTTTATTATCTTTATTTTGCATTACTTCTGGTAATAATTCAAACACACCAATATAAATTAGCATTCCCATGGTAATAAATGTAATAATAGCAAGTACTAAATTAGAAACTTCTCCAACTATTAAAAAAATTAAGCCGCCTATCAAACTTGACAAAGTTAAAAGCCCAACTAAACATATATTTTTATTAAGACTAATAGAACTAAAGATATGTGTTCCTAAAGGAATGTTATGTAGTGCTACACCAGTACAGGTTAATATACCCATCCTAATATTATTATCAGTCATGCCAAATATTGCAAATCCCTCTAAAATATTATGAAGAACTAAGCTAATTAATGTAAGAATTCCAATATGCTTCATATGAGAAATATGCTCTTTTTTATTATCATGGTCTATCTTATGATCATGATGATGATCAGGTATAAAATGATCTAATATTCTTAAAATTATAATTCCCAGTATTAAAAATATACTTGCTAACAATATTTTTAAAATAAGTTTTTCTCCCTCTAATAATTCAAATGCTTCTGGCATTAAATCAAAAATTAATAATCCTAATATTATTATAAGAGCGAGTCCAACGCTAAAATGATTTAATTTATCTTTGTTTTTCGCTTTTAAAGATATTAACCCTCCTAGTAAAAAAAATAGCCCAGCAATTAACGTTAATACTATTCCATATATTTTATCCATTTTTCTTCACCAATAACATTATACCTTTAATTTAATATTATAGCAAATAAAAAAACCACACTATGTAAAAAGTATGGATTTTTATATTAATTACCAATTAAATAAATCATCAAAGTCAAAATCATTCTTATTTTTTGTATCTAATATGCTTCCGCCATAAGATAAGCCACTCACTTTAAAATCTTTAAAAATATCAGTTAATAATGGAGTAATAATAAGACGAGCAACAACGTAGCTTAATACTAACCAAATAGCAATTAATCCAACCACAGAGTAAGCTTTTTTGTCTTTTTTAATTTCAGCTTCCCTTAAAAAGCCAATAACATAGTTTACTAAACAAGTTAAATTAATAAGCGCGCCACCAATCAAACCAATTGTTGTTAAGAAACTTACATTTAGCATAAAGATAACTGCAAGAATAACATTTGCTATTACTGTTGGAATCATACTTGTTACATAAAGACTTGTAGATTTATGAAAACTAAAATCATTCTTTTTATTAAGTTTTGATACAGCAAGACTTGCAAGTACTGGTAAAAATGAAACCGCATAATAAATTAGAGTTCCATAAATAAATATTTTAAAATATGGTAAATCAATAACTTTTGTAAAATCAATCGCAGAATAGGCTCCAACTACCTCTCCACTTAACTGTGCAAAAAACATTACAAGTTCAAAAATCATACCTACTAATGCTTTAAAAAATCCCATTAGATATAACCCATAGCTTACAGCAATCACACCTAATATAATTAATGTTTTCTTAAAAGAATTTTTGCTAACTTCTTCTTCCAAAGTAGTCTCAGGTTTTTTATACATTTTTACATTTGTATCTAAAAATTCTTTACCCATACTTTTTAATGCTTCTGTATCTACACTCTTAGATGTAGTTGTTGCACAATCACAAGTCTCTTTCTCTCCTAATTCTTTTCCACAATTCGTACAGAATTTCTTCTCTACTTTAACTTCTTTTTTTGCAGCCATTTTACTCACACTCCTTTTTCCTATTTATATAAATATGGCTCAACTAAATAAAAATATCTAGATCCACTAGAACTAATAAGTTCACCATTAGAACTTAAAAATTCTATTTTAATATCATCAATATCTTTAACATCTAAATCTACAATTTCTTCTATCTTTGTTTCTTTAGTAATATTTTCTATTTTATATAATTCTTTACCATCACCACTAATTTTAATCGTTACTTTAAAATCTTTATCCCAATTAGGTCCAATAATAAGTTTACATTTAAGTCTTGCATATTCTTTATTTGTTCGATAAGTAATATGCGCATCTTTACCTGAAAAACGATATTTTAAAGCCCCATCATATGTTTTATCATTAATTTCAGTTTGAAACTTTGTTACTGATATATATCCTGAGGTAGAAACTCTATACATTTTAAGTAAACTAGTCGGAAGTTTTCTACTGTATTCCTCTTGCAATTCTTCTAATTCTTTATAACTTTTTGATTCTTTATCAAAAATTGTTTTTTGAGATTCAACTAAATCATATGCTTTTTTAATATCACCATTATTTACTAAAGTCTCTAAATAAGCTTTAAAATTACTTACCATTTCATCAGAGTATTCATTCATTAATTTTTTATATTCACTGCAATTAGATAAATCTAAATTATTACTATAGCTATTATCTTTTAAAAAGATAATAGCCTCTTTATAAATTTCATATTTTTCTTTATCATTAGAGGATTCTGCTTCAATAATAGTATTTTCAACTTTTTCCTTTAAAATATTCATTTCATCTGATACAAATTTATTAATAGTACTTTGAGCTTCATCATAATAAGAATCCATTTCTATTACTTTTTGAGAATAATAATACTTTTGATAATCATTTTCACTATATTCCAATGATTTGAAATAATTTTTCTTAGATTCATATAAATTACTAATTTCTTCTTTATATTTTAAATAAGATTCTTTATCTAACATATAATCTAAGCCTTTATAATACATATAAATTCCATCTAGCGCGCCATCAACTTTTTGATACTGACTAGATAATTCTTCTTTATTTTTATAATGCTTATTAAAATTTTTAACCCAATTATTAATAGTTTTATTTGATTGCTTTTTAATACTCTCTAAAGTATCTTTTTTATCTTTATTTTTTTTAAGTATTTTACCTATTTGAATTAATTCAATAGATTCGTATTTTTCACTATAATTAGTATAATAATCTGTAAGTAAGTTTTCAACTTTTTTAGTAGGGTTATTAAGAAGTATACTAAGAATAAATATTACAATAATTATAAATAGTAAAGAAGTGATAATAGTTATTTTAGCTTTTTTAGGCATTTTTTTGATTTTATCGTTCAGTCTTTCTTTTGCTTTTAATTTAGATCCACAACTATAGCAAAATTTTGAATTGTTATCATTTTTTGTTCCACAATTTTCACAAAACATCCATTCACTCCTCCCATATCTAAATATATTTTACTATAATTTTCATATAAAATAAAATTTTTTTTATTTTCTTTACACCTATTTTATTAAAAATGCAATTTTTTTTCAATTAATTCGCAATTATTTTTAATACGTTCACAATTTGGATTCATCTCATATGCTTTTTTCATATATTCTAAACTTTCTGGATAAAGTTTTATTTCATAACAAACAAGTCCCATTAATTCATAAATATAATCATTCCAAGCAAAAGCTTCATTAATATAAACTGGTGGTTTTTCTTTTATTAAAAAAGCTTTTTTTAATAATTCATATGCTTCCTCACCTTTTTTTTCTTCTAAAAGCATAGAAGCAAGTTCTACATATCCTTCTCTTAAATAAGATGCTTCCTTAATAGCTTCTTTATACCACATTTCGGCTTCTTTAAATCGTTTTAAATTAAGATAATCTCTAGCAATAAATCGCATAGAAGCTGCTCTTTCGGCATCCCATTTAGCACTGGGAAGATTTAAATGCCTAATTAAAGTATCAATAGATTCATTCCATTTTTCATAATACATATATTCTCTGCCTAAGTAGTGCATATTTCTATCATCATTAGGATCTTCCTCTACACTTAGCTCTAAAAGAGGTAGATAACTTCCTCTAGATTTTTCATGATCTGGGTAATGATTCAAAGTAATTTCTTTAGTTATAACTTCTTTTTCTCCAGGTATAACATTTAATACTTCATGAACTGGATGCATCCATTGATATCCTAACCTTTTATGAATTTTGCTAATATAAAATGTTGTTGATGG
Source organism: uncultured Mycoplasma sp. (assembly GCA_946554525.1). Lineage (GTDB taxonomy): Bacteria > Bacillota_I > Bacilli_A > RF39 > UBA660 > Caccenecus. Next base: position 795 of record CAMNSE010000020.1, on the reverse strand, counting down.
ATTTCCATATTCATCAAAACTCCAATTATAATTATATTTTAATTTACAAGTATCTTTTGTCCATATTTCTTCTAATTTTGCTCTCCAGCCCTTATCGAATACTTCATCTAAGTCTGTACATACACAAATATCAGCATTTTTGGGAACCATATCAAGGGATTTATTTCTAGCTATATCAAATCTCCAAGGGGTAATAACTTCTTGTTTTGCATGAACTCCTAGCTTTTTAAAAATTTCCATACTATCATCTGTAGAACCGGTATCTAAAACATATATTCCATCTGCCTCACTCATAGATTCAACCCATCGATTTATAAACTTACTTTCATTTTTACAAATCGCATAAACGTATACTTTATATTTTTTCATTTTTTCAACTCCTAAAAAAGTATATGCTTTTTTCCTTAGTATTATCTAAGCATATATCATTTTTACTAATTGATTTCTTTCATATAATACTTTGAAAGGAGATAATAATTTTGAATAATAATTTAAGAAGAGCAGAACAGCTAATTGCCTGTTACAACAAAGAGCATCCAAATCAAGGAGGATGCTGCTGTTTTGGTGCGACTGGTCCTACTGGTCCTACTGGACCTGCCGCAGCAACTATAACAGTAAGAAGCACATCTACCACAGATCCTGGAACTGATGCATCTGTTGTAAACGGAGGAACTGCAAATAATGTATTACTAGATTTCTCTATTCCTAGAGGGGCAACTGGACCAATCGGGCCTACTGGGCCTACTGGCGCTACTGGTGCTACTGGACCTCAAGGTCTTCAGGGTATCCAAGGTA
>CAMNSE010000019.1 GCA_946554525.1 uncultured Mycoplasma sp. | reverse complement strand
CAAAACGTTAAAAATTACGCATTTCAATGTTTCAGGAAAGCTCGCAATTGCGAGCTTTTTGCATGTTAGAATATTTGATTTTTCGGTATCTTATTATACAATTACCTTTGCTTATTTGAGGTTAGTCGTGTAAGTGCAGAGCTTTTTATGATATAATTATATGGATGGTAAATAGGAGGTCTTATGAAAAACGTATATTTGATAGCTTGCACAAAGTTGAAACAAGAGTATTGTTGCACTGCTGAAGAAATGTATATGAAAAGCTCACTTTATAAGTTATCATATGAATATTGTATGAATCAGGTTGATAATAAAGATTCTCAAATTTATATATTATCTGCTAAACATCACTTATTACCTCTTCAAAAAGTAATTGATCCATATAATGAAACTTTAATTAATAAAAATACTAAAGAGAAAAAAGAGTGGGGAAAAATTGTATACAATCAAATGAAAGAAACTTTTGATATGGACAATACTCATTTTATATTCTTAACTGGTAGAGAATATATGAAACCAATTATTCCATATTTAGAAACTTATCAATATTCAAATCCTATTCCTTTACGATATGGAATTGGAAATAGAATGAGATGGCTAAAAGATAATAAAGTTAAACGACTAATAGAAGCCAAAGAATTAAGGAATATTGAACATTTACGAAGTATTCCAAATAATATACCTGGATGGTATAAATGGTGGGCACCCGAAACAACTCTTGAATTACTACTGAATTCACCTTATATTTCTCAAAAATATTTTTTAGATTTATTACCACATCTTACTACTAAAAATATAAATGGTATTAATTATTACTATATTTATGTTGGTGTTGCAATAAAAGAATCAATTAGAGATCGTCTTAATTGGCATGTTAACCAGCATCATACGAAAAGTAGTGTTGAAAGCGGCTTTTTATCAACATTACGTCAAACAATTTCAAGTCTTGTTGCTGGGAATCAATACGATGAAGAATCTACAAATAAATTAATTGATACTCTGATTATTGAGTATTACCCTGTAGAAACATCAATTAAAAGTTTAGAAGCAAAAGAACAAATTGAGAGAATAGAAAAAGAAGAATTAGCAAATAATGCATTGCCATTAAACTTAAGAGATAATAAAAATTATATTTTAAAGAATTATTTAAAAGAATTGAGTCATGCTAGGAAACAGTCTAAGTAGCAATTATAATAAGTTAGAAATTTGAAATACAAGTAAAACAATATGAAAACTACAACAGGTCATAAGGGTCACATTTTAAATGTTAATAAACATTGCTTGTAGCAACGAGAGATTATTTATATAATACCCTATAAAGAAAGGAGACATTTTAAAATGTTAAAAGAAAACATTAAGCAGTTAAGAAAATCAAAAGGTCTTTCGCAAGAAGAACTAGCTATTAAACTAAATGTAGTAAGACAAACCGTTTCTAAATGGGAGCAGGGGTTATCAGTTCCTGATTCAGAAATGTTAATCAGAATATCAGAGATTTTTGAAACACCAGTAAGTTCACTTTTGGGAGAAAGTATTTTGGAATGTAAAGCAGATGATATAAAAGCCATTTCTGAAAAATTAGAAATAATAAACTTGCAACTATCACAAAGAAAAAATAATAGAAGAAAACTATTACGAAGATTTTTTATTTTATTATGTTTAGTGATAATAATAGGATTCATTATCTTATTCCTATTAAATAGTCCCTATCAAAATTGGGATTATAATAAAATTGAATGGGCTGTTACAGGGGTAATATATAACTCTTTTGAATGGTTATTTGTTAGGATAGCGCCAATTATTTTTATTATATCAATTATAGGTATAGCATTAACAAGTAAGAAAAGGTAAATTTAGTTTTAATATTAAATTATTATATAAAATTAAATATAAAGCGCAACTTATGTGCTTTTATGTTTGCTATAAAAATGCTATAATATAAATAAAAAGAATATAGAAATACCTACTGCAACATATTTAATGAGGAGCGTTTAATTATGAAATTAATGACTAGTATTGTACTAAGCTTTCTTTTAGCTTTATTTGCATATATAAAAAAATCAATGACAAATATGGCTTTATTAGTAGCTTTCATATTCTCAGTTATTATTACTTTCTTTGGAGGGCTACCATATTTTTTAATTCTTTTAACTGTATTTTTAGGTACAGTAGTAGCAAATAAAATTAAAAAAGAGGAAAGATCAAAAATTAATAAAGTAATAGAAAAATCTGGGAAGAAAGATATATATCAAATACTTGCTAATGTACTAGTAGGAACTCTTTGTATAATTATATACGCATTTACTAAGAATATAATTTTTTTAGTTGCCTATGCTTCAGTAATGGCAGAAGCTTTAAGTGATTCTTTAGCATCAGATATTGGTGTTTTATCTAAAAAAGATCCAATTAATATTTTAACTTTAAATAAAAGTAAACCAGGATTGTCTGGCAATATTAGCTTACTTGGATTAATCGCATCTTTTATAGGCGCTTTATTAATAGCTTTAATATTTATAATTTTTAATGGGAGATTTATTTATTTTTTAGTAATTATTCTTAGTGGTTTTATAGGTGCGCTATTTGATAGTTTTTTGGGCGCTACAATACAAGTGAAATATAAATGTGTTAATTGTTCCTTAGAAACAGAAAGGCTATACCATTGTGATAAAAAGTGTAAAAAAATAAGAGGAATTAGGTTTATTAATAATGATGTTGTAAACTTTTTAAGCAATTTAATTAGTGGCTTAATAGCTATAATGTTATTAGTAGTTTGACAATAAATAAGTCTAGTGATAGAATATAATCCACAAAGGGGGAAGTTTAATGCAAAATATTATTATGAATGGGGATATTTATATTAAATTAAATCCAGATTATAAACCAGAAATCAAATTTTCTGCTAGTACCCATGATGCGAAAATTTATGAAGCTAACCTTACAACAGGAAAAGCTGAAGAAGTAAATCTTGAAACTGTTCCAGAGTCTGTAATTGAAAAACTAGAAAAACTTGGCTTAGTAACAAGAGAAACTATTACTATATATAATAACAGTGGCTTTTATCAGATATTTTTTAATGATAATTCTTTTAGAATGGTTAATAGAGAAACAAAAGAAGTTTTAGAATATAAAACAATGGAAGAAATATCTCAACATTTTATTAACTTATATGATTTTATAAATAAAGGAATATCATGCGGAAGATATTTTGCAAGTACTGATACATCTAAACCTGAGTATGAACTTCTTTTTATCTATCAGCAGTATTATTTATTAAGAAATAGAGCAACAGGAGAGTATACAGTAAAAGATAAACATCAAAAAGAATTAGATGGCTACGAATTTTTAGGTTTTTTACCAAATTATATTGATACACATACACTTTATAAAGAAATTGTTAGAAGTATATTATATCCAAGAGAAAATGACGATCAATTAACAATATAAACTTATATCTAAGATATAGGTTTTTATTTGTAAAATCAAAAAAACAATGCTATAATAAAAGCGCTTTAAAAGGAAGTGACTAATATGTTTGATACAATTTGTGCAATTTCAACATCACTAGGCGTTGGGGCTATTTCAATTATTAGAGTAAGTGGCGAAGACGCTATTGAAAAGGTGGCTAATATATTTAAAGGTACTGATTTAAGAAAAGCAGAAAGCCATACTATTCATTATGGTCATATCGTAAGTAATGGTGAAGTAATAGATGAAGTTTTAGTAAGTGTATTAAAAGCACCCAAAACATATACAATGGAAGATATTGTGGAAATTAATTCTCATGGTGGTATTGGCACTACTAAAAAAGTATTAGAAGTTCTATTAGAACAAAAAATTCGCTTAGCAGAAAAAGGCGAATTTACTAAAAGAGCGTTTTTAAATGGAAGAATAGATTTATCCCAAGCAACAGCAGTTAACAATTTAATTCAATCAAATACTGATTTAGAAAGAAAGTTAGCTTTAAATCAGATAAGTGGAAAAGTATCAAGTAAGATTAAAAGAGTTCGCAATATAATTGTAGAATTAATGGCAAATATTGAAGTAAATATTGATTATCCAGAATACGAAGATGCCTTAGAGATTACATTAGATAACTTACCTCCTAAATTAAAGGAAATAAAAAAAGAATTGGAAAGTCTTCTTGATGACTCAAAAATTGGCAAGATTATTGAAAGTGGTATTAAAGTAGCTATTGTAGGAAGACCAAATGTTGGTAAAAGCAGCTTATTAAATGCATTATTAAAGGAAAATAAAGCTATAGTAACAGATATAGCAGGAACAACACGTGATATTGTAGAAGGTCGTCTTGAATTAAAAGGAATAGAACTTAAATTTATAGATACAGCAGGTATAAGAGAAACTGATGATTTAGTGGAGCGTATTGGAGTAGATAAGTCATTAGAAATGATAGACGCTGCAGATTTAGTAATACATGTATTAAATAATAATGAAGAGTTAACTAAATTAGATAAAGAGATAATGGATAAAGTAGAACCAAAAACTCATATTACATTTATAAATAAATGTGATTTAGAAAACATTTTAGATATAAATGATCCAAATATTGTAAGAGGAAATACTGTAGAAAGTACAGGATTAGATGAATTAAAAGAAAAAATTATAGAACTATTTGATTTAGATAGTATTTCAAATAATAATTTAGAGCTAGTATCAAGCGTAAGAGAAATTAATTTAATTAAAGAAGCATTATGCCATATAGAAAATGCTTTGGAAAATGTAAGTAAAAAAATACCAGTAGATATGATTGCAATTGATATTAAAGCTGCATGGGTTTCTTTAGGTGATATAACTGGGGAAAACTACCAAGATGAATTAGTAGATACCTTATTTAGTAAATTTTGTTTAGGAAAGTAGGTGAAAAACATGTATGATTTAATTGTAGTAGGAGGCGGACATGCCGGATGTGAAGCAGCACATATTGGCGCAGTACTAGGATTAAATACGCTTCTTGTTACTGCAAATATTAAAAATATTGGAGATATGCCATGTAATCCATCAATCGGTGGAACATCAAAAGGAATTATTGTAAGAGAAATTGATGCCTTAGGTGGAATTATGGGTGCAGTAGCTGATAAATCCCATTTTCAAATTAAAATGTTAAATAATAGCAAGGGCCCTGCAGTGCGTTCATTACGGGCTCAAGCAGATAAAATGGTTTATCCTCGTGTTATGCTAGAAACCCTACAAAATACTAAAAATTTAACTATCATGGAAGGAATGGTAGAGGATCTAATTATAGAAAGCCAAACTGTTAAAGGAGTTGTATTAAGAGATGGTACAAAAATAAATGGCCAAGCAGTTATATTAACAACGGGGACATACTTAAAAGCTAATATTCTAATTGGCGCTGAAAATAATCCTGGTGGTCCTCATGGAGAAGACAGAAGCAATCATTTAAGCGATAAATTAAAAGAATATGGTTTAAATATTCAAAGATTAAAAACAGGTACTCCTCAAAGAATTAAAGAAGATAGTATTGACTTTAGTAAAATGTCTGAAGAAAAAGGAGATAATGAATATTACACATTTAGCTTCGATCACGAGCCAATGTATAAAATTAATGAACAACAAAAGTGTTTTCTAATTTACACTACAGAAGAAACTCATCAAATCATTCGTGACAATCTAGATAAATCGGCAATGTATGGGGGATATGCAACAGGAATTGGTCCAAGATATTGTCCATCAATTGAGGATAAAATTGTTAGATTTAGTGATAAACCTAGACATCAACTATTTTTAGAACCAGAATCTAAGTACTATGATGAGTGGTATATTCAAGGTTTTTCGACTTCAATGCCAAGAGATGTTCAAGAAAAGATGGTTCATTCTTTGCCTGGACTAGAACATGCTGTAATTTCTAAATATGCATATGCTATTGAATATGATGCTATTGATCCATTAGATATGACCGCATCACTAGAAAATAAAATTATTAAAAATTTATTTACTGCTGGACAAATCAATGGAACTAGTGGCTATGAAGAAGCGGCAGGACAAGGGTTAATCGCCGGGATAAATGCTCACCATAAAATAAAAGGAATTGAACCTCTAGTATTAAAAAGAAGTGATGCATATATAGGAGTATTAATTGATGACTTAGTTACCAAAGGTACAACTGAACCGTATCGAATGCTTACTTCTAGAGCCGAATTTCGTTTATTGCTACGCCATGATAATGCTGATTTAAGATTAAGACGTATTGGGTATGAAAATGGAACAATAGATGAAGAAAGATATCAAAAACTAATTAAGAAAGAAAATTATATTCAAGAAATCAAAGATTTATTAAAAAGCCATAATTTAAGTTTAACAGAAGAAAATAAAAATAAATTTAAAGATAATAATTTGGAAGTTCCATCGTTTAGTGTAAACTTATATTTACTTTTAAAAAGACCAGAAATAAAAATAGAATTTATTAAAAATTTTATAGAATTACCATATGATAAAGAAATATTAGAAGAGGTAGAAATAGAAGTAAAATATGAAGGATATATAGCTAAAGCTTATAAAGAAGCAGATAAAATGCTAAAGCTAGAAGAAAAGAAAATTCCCAAAGACATAGATTATAAAGAAATTTCTAATTTAGCTAATGAAGCGAGACAAAAATTAGAAAAAATCAGGCCGGGGACCATGGGACAAGCTGCAAGAATTTCAGGTGTAAATCCTGCCGATTTATCAATATTGTCAGTATACTTAAAGAAAAAATATAACAAATAAGAGGTATAAAGATGAATAAAGAAGAGTTTAAAAAGGAACTGGAAAACTTAAATATTAATATAAGTAAAGAACAAATTGAAGCTTTAGAAATATATAAAAATATGCTAATAGAATATAATAAGCAGTTTAATTTAACGGCTATTAAAACCGAGGAAGAAATATACTTAAAACATTTTTACGATAGTATAACTATTTCAAAAGTAATTGATTTAAATAGCGATTTAAAACTTTTAGATATTGGTACTGGTGCTGGGTTCCCGGGTTTAGTATTAAAAATACTATTTCCGAGTTTAGACGTAACATTATTAGATTCTAATAATAAAAAAATAACATTTTTGAATAATGTCATTGATAAGCTAAATTTAAAAAATATAAGATGTATTTATGGAAGAGTTGAAGAATTAGGCGATAGTTATCGCGAATATTTTGATATCATTACGTCTCGCGCAGTTGCTCACTTAAGAATATTAACTGAACTTTCAATTCCTTTTTTAAAGGTTCAAGGATACTTTATTCCTATGAAAGGAAAACTAGAACCAGAATTTAGTGAAAGTAAAGGTGCGTTAAAAGCGCTTAATACAAGCGTGGAGTTGGTAGAGGAGTTTTTGCTCCCAATTGAAAAGTCAAGTCGTACAATTTTAAAAATAAAAAAAGTATTATCAACGCCAAATATTTACCCAAGAAATTATAATATAATTTTAAAGAAACCAATCAAATAAAATATTTAAAATTACCAAAAGACAAAATTATATTTAAAAGTATTACTTAAAAAAGATTGAAAAAAAAGACGAAAAATGCTAGAATTAAATAGAATAGAAAAATTTCGGCAAAAGGGGCTGATTAGAAATGAATATGGAACAACAAATTATTCAAGTTGCGATTGAAGATATTATACCTAATCGTTTTCAACCAAGATTAACTTTCGATGATAAAGGGCTAGAAGATTTAGCTGCATCCATAAAACAACACGGGATTATTCAGCCTTTAGTTTTAAGAAGAATAGAAGATAAATATGAAATTATAGCCGGAGAGCGTAGATATAAAGCTGCAACTATAGCGGGACTTAAAACTGTACCAGCAGTAATAGCTGATATAGATGATAACAAAAGCGCAGAAGTAGCAATAGTTGAAAACGTTCAAAGAAGAGATTTAAGTGCCATTGAAGAAGCGCGTTCTTATAAAAACTTACTTGATAAAGGATATTTAACTCAGAGCGAATTAGCTAAAAAAATGGGGTTATCACAAAGTGCAATAGCTAATAAATTAAGGTTATTAAACTTAGATGAAGAAGTTCAAAACGCTTTATTAAATAATCAAATAAGTGAAAGACATGCTAGATCGCTTTTGGTTTTAGAAGACAAAGAAGAACAAAGAGAATGGCTTAAAAAAATATTAGATAATAGAATGACGGTTCGGGAAGTAGATGAAGCTTTAAAAAATATTGCTAAGAAACCAAATGAAGAAACAGATATTCCCTTAGTGAAAGCGCTTGATATAGATACAATAAAAAAAGAAGCAACAGAACTACCTAATGTTAATGAAGAAAGTGATATAGCCAGAAAAATAAGAGAAATTGAACAAGAAAAGATGTTTAATCCTGACGTTATTCCGGTTGAACAAGCTACAAATAATGCTAAATCTAATTTCTTTAATTTTTTAGAAAATGAAACTGTTAATATGAATACAGAAGAAGCTAACATTGATGCTCCCATTAACTTTGATATGCCAAATGTAAAAGAAGAAACAGCAAAAGAAGAACAACCAGTATTAGAGGTTAGTAATGCAGAAGAAAAAACGCAACCTGAATTTAATACGAATTTTGGTAATCCAAATATAATTCCAGAAGTAGATGAAAACAAAGATATATTTGATCCCGTTGATTTAATAGAAACTTTAGACCCAGAATACGAAAGCAAGAAAAATGAGAAGTTAGGATTAGATTTAAAGACTGCGATAAACGAAATTCGTGATTTAAAAGACAATTTAAATAATAAAGGATTTCATATATCTTTAGAAGAAACAGATTTATATGACCTTTATCAATTTATTATTAAAATAAAAAAGGACTAAGTAAATATAAAAATATTTACTTTTTTTGATATGTTTTGTCGAATTAAATACCATAAATTGACAAAACAAAAAAATATGTTATAATGATAACGTAAGTTACCTATAGCTAGAAGGGAGTGGTTTTTATGGCAGCATCAAGTATTATAAGTAAAGAAGAGTTATTAAAAGTAGCGTTAAAAATGGTAGAAAAAAATGGTCTTGATAGTATAAATGCTAGAGAATTAGCTAAAAATGCTGAGATTTCTACTAAACCAATATATAGACTTTATAATAGTTTAGATGACTTAAAAGCAGATGTTAATAATATCATAAAAAAAGAATATGATGAATTCTTAAAGAAAAGAATAGACAACAAAAACGCTCTCATTACTTTATGTGTATCTTATGTTGAATTTTCCCTAATGCACAAAAATTATTTTAGATCTATGTTTTTATCCAACAATTTAAATTGGAAAAGTGTAGATAATGTTTTAAATGAAAAATGGAACCAAGGAGCTATAATTAATCTCGTAAATAAATGTGGGCTATCATTTGATGAAGCCAAAAGCTTATTTATGAATCTATGGCTATATGCAAATGGTTTAGCTACTTTAATAGCTTGCAATGATATAAAGATTGATAGCAAAGAAATTTTGGTAAAAATAGTAAAAATGTACAAAGAATTAACTAAAAATATCAAAGCATTAGACAAAGCGGCAAATTAAAATGCAACGCTAAACACTTTTAATAAATCGGTAGTAATAATCAAAAACTAGACGATGATAAGTTATCTTATCATCATTTTTTATTTTAATTTTTATTGTAAAAGTATTTTCATCTCGGTAAGTTGCGCCTTTATACTCCCAAGAGCAATCAAAACAATTTTCATTTACATAAGAAGAAATATCTTTATTTGTTCTAATTAATACTCCATGATTTAAATATGCAAAACATCCTAAAAAGTAAAAAAGAATAACTATAAGTACACCTAAAATAATTAATAAATGCTTTGTTTTCATAAGTGATCACCTTTAATATTATTATAATTTTAACATATAATATACAATAAAGAAAGATTTATGCAATATTTAGTACTTGACAATACAAGGTAGTGGATGTATTATAGTGTTGACGAGGTGATAAGTATAAATACGCAGTTTAAAAAAGGGGTTTTAGAATTATTAATTTTAGTCATGATATCTAAAAAGGATATGTATGGGTATGAATTAGTAGAGGCTGTAAGTAAAGTAGTAGATGTAAATGAAGGAACTATATACCCAATACTAAAAAGACTAACAAATGAGAATTATTTTGAAACTTATACTAAGGAGTCATCAGAAGGGCCAATCAGAAAGTATTATCATATAACAGTTACAGGAAAAACCATAATGGAAATAGAACTAGAGAGCTGGAAGAGCTTTTCAAAAAGTGTAAATGATTTTATTAAAAGGAGTGAAAGAAAATGAAAAAAGAAGAATTTATAAAGAAATTAAGAAAAAAATTAGAAATATTAGATGATAATGAAATAGAAGATATCATAAGCGAATATGAGGGATATATTGAGGAAAAAGTAAATCGTGGACTTACTGAAGAAGAAGCGGTAAGTGAATTAGGCGACTTTAATGAAATAGTAAGTGATCTACTTGCAGCTTATAAAGTAAAAGAGCCTAAAAGTACAACTACTTTTAATGATATAATAAACAAAATAAGCAAATATATAGATTCATTTATGGATTCTATTAGCAATAAAAGTGGCAGAGATATTTTAAAATTAATCATTGAAATACTTTTAATACTAATATTAATTTGGATTTGTAAAATTCCTTTTGGAATTATGAAAGATTTAGGCTGGAACTTATTTCATGAATTATCTTATCCAATTGGTAGAGTTTTTTACGGTATTTGGGCGTTTTTAATAGAATTATGCTATTTTATTTTAGCAATTGTAATGTTTATTAAAATAATTGATAAAAGGTATTTTAGAAAAATTAGCGAAAGAATTGTTGATGAAGGCGAAGAAAAAATAGAGGAAAATAACTCAAAAAAAAAGACAAAGAAAAGTGAAACACAATCAGAAAAAAAACAAGAGAAAAAAGTAACTATAAAAGTAAAAGAGGAAAAAATCAAAAAAGAACATAGTATTATTGATACTTTAACTAATATTTGCATATTTTTCTTAAAATTTATTGTTATACTTTGCTTGATTGGAGTAGTTGGTTACTTAATTGGAATGGGTTTTGCGCTTGGTATTATGATTTATTTTCTAATTTCAGGTGTAAAATATTTTGGAGTGTTTATTCTATTAATAGCAATGTTCTTAGGTGGAATATTACTATTAGAACTAGGAATAGACTTCATATGTAATAAGAAAATAAAAGCGTGGCGTATTTTTGGTAATTTATTTACGATTATTATCTTAACTGGATTTGGACTTACTTTAGGCGCAGTAGAGATAGCTAATACTGAAATAATTTATTTAAGTAGTACAGAATATAATACTAAAACTTCTACAAAAGAAATTAAAATGAATAATGATATCAGATTTTATGATTACGACAATGTTATTATTGATAACAACCTAAAAGATACTATAAAAATTGAATACAGTTATCCTGAAATAGAGGGATTAAACATTAATATTGATTTAGAAGAGTGTCGTCATGGATTATGCTTAGATTATAATTCAAGTCATTTTCATTTATCAAAAGGGTTATTAGATGATATCATTAAAAATTTAAAAGATAAGAAAATATATATTTATAACTATAGCGTTAAAAAAACAATATATATAAGTGAAGAAAACTATGCTATATTAAAAAAGAATAATTATAGTAATAATAATCCAGAAGTAGCTAGTACAATTACTAAAGTTTATCAAGTAGTAAGTATTATAGATATTAATAATCCTCATTACATGAATGTGACACTATATTCACCGGAAGAAGATGATATGGAAACAGTAAAGATTCCCAAAAGAATGATAAATGATCTTGCTCTAGGAAAAACGTATAATTTTATATTTGAATATTATGATTTTTATGAGGATAATATAAAAGAATTATTTAAATACTGTAGACTAATTGATATTTGGAGTATATAATACTCCTTTTTTAAATGCAGAGTAGATTTTAACAAATTTATTTGTTAGAATAATATTAGGAGTGATATTTATGTTAAGATATTTAAAATGCGAAGTATGTGGAAGCCTCTTAGAGATAATTGAAGATCATGGAAAAATTCAAAGTTGTTGTGGTAAAGAAATGACGCCTTTAATTGAGAATATGACGGATGCCAGTAGCGAAAAACATATTCCAGTTATTAAACTAGAAAATAATATTGCAACAATAAAAGTAGGAGAAACTACTCATCCAATGGAAAAGAATCATTACATAAAATGGGTTAATATTAAAACTACAGAAAGAGAAATTCATTATAATTTAAAACCGGAGGAAGAACCTATAGTTACTTTCAAAATCGATGAGAATGAAAGAATTTTAAAAGTTTATTCTTACTGCAATTTACATGGTTTGTGGCTATATGAAAACAAACTAAGCAGGAAGACTATTGAAGGTGATGAAGAGTATTTAAGACAAATATCAAAGCCTGTTGACTTTGATAAAGATGACTGGAAAAAAACAATTGAAACGCTAGAATTTTATTGTAAAAATGAAGAGAATTGTATGGCAATGGCTTCAGTTCAGCTAGGAATTCCATTAAGATTAATTTATTTAAAGAAAACAGATTTAGATAGACTTTATGAAGACTACAATGAGGGAACTGTTATGATTAATCCGAGAATATTAAAAAGCGAAGGGAAAACCATTTTTTGGGAGGCTTGCGCTAGTTGCCTAGATTATACTGGACTTGTTGAACGTCCTTATAAAATAGAACTTGAATACTATGATGTTAACAAAGAAAAACACATCGAAACATTTGAAGGATTTCCTTGTACAGTATTATCACATGAAATAGATCATTTAGATGGTATTTTACATATGGATATTGCAAAAGAAATAAAGATTAGAAATAATATTGAACGAGTTAAATTACGTAAAGAAAATCCTTATAAGATTATTAGTAAAGAAGGAACTTATATTCATCCAATAAAAAGTAAAGATCAGTAATCTTTTCTTTTTATTTTGATAAAAAAATGCTATAATGAATAATAGAGATAAATATATGACAAAAATATATAAAGGAGAATAAAAATGGAAATAAGCATGTTAGAAAGATATGGAGAAAATTTAACAGCAAAAGAATTTATTACAGATCCCGCTATTGGAAGAGAAAATGAAATTAAGCAAATGATTTTAACACTTTTAACACCTGAAAAAAGTGCATTATTAGTTGGTAAACCTGGAGTAGGAAAAACTTCAATTGTTGAGGGGCTTGCTTACCGTATTATAAAAGGATATGTTCCGGATGCATTACTAAATTATGAAATCATTAAAATTAATATTAGTAGTTTAATAGGTTCTACTACTAATAATGGCGAAACAGAAACTAGATTTGATTTATTAGTAAGAGAATTATCAAAAAAAGAAAACACGATTATATTTTTGGATGAAACTCATCTTTTAGTTAATAAAAATGGAGGAATGGATTTTGCTAATCTATTAAAAGCGGGGTTAGATAGAGGAACAATCAAAATGATTGGTGCAACCACTACTGAAGAATATGAACACTATATCTTAAGAGATAGGGCTTTTTTAAGAAGATTTCAAAAAATAGAAGTTGAAGAAAGCGATAAGGAAACTACGGTTGAAATTCTTATGGGAACACTACCAAAAATTGAGAAAAAAATTGGGGTACATTGTGAATACACAAGCTTTATTAAAGAAAAGTTAATGCGTTTTATTGTAGATATGACAGATGAATATAAACGTGTCTATGAAATTGCATCAAGATATCCTGATATTTGTTTAACAATTGTATCAAATGCTTATACCTTTGCGTTATATGATAATAGTAAGACCGTAACACTAAAGCACTTTTATAAAGCATTCTGTAATGCCAAAAACATATATGATGATGCTAGAATCAAAGCTATTGAAAGTTTTAAAATAGAATTTGCTGATATGATAAGGGAAGAAGGAGTTGATTTAAATGAAACAAATTAAAGCGGTTCAAATTGGCTGTGGAAAAATGAGTAAATATATTATGAACTATATTTATGATTTAGGTGGATCTATCATCGGGGCAGTGGATATTTCTCCAAATATAATTGGTATGGATATAGGAATAATCATGGACTGTGAAAAAAAAGGAGTAACTATTGATGATATTTCTAAATTAGATGAATTATTAAAAACAACTAAACCAGATATTGCAATAATTACTACTATGAGTTTCTTAAATGATGTAGAAGAAACTATTAGGACATGTGTTATTAATGGTGTGAATGTAATTACTACTTCAGAAGAATGTTTTTATGCTGAAAATAGTAATCCAACTCTTTTTCATGAATTAGATGTTCTTGCCAAATCTAATCGTGTAACTATTACTGGCTGTGGATATCAAGACGTATTTTGGGGTAACATGATTACAGTTTTAGCTGGGTCTAATCATAACATTACAAAAATTAAAGGAAGTTCCTCTTATAACGTTGAAGATTATGGGCTAGCTCTTGCTAAAGCACATGGCGCAGGGTTAACTTTAGATGAATTTGAGCGTGATATTGCAGCATCTGATAATATTAGTGACGAGGAAAGAGAAGACATTATTAATAAAAGAGAATTTAATCCTTCATATATGTGGAATGCAGTAGGATGGATAGCTGATAAAATGCATTTAACTCCTAAGAGATTAACTCAAAAATGTGTGCCTATGGTAAGTGAAGGAGATATTCATAGTGATACATTAAATATGGATATTAAATCCGGAATGGCAACCGGTATGAGTGCTATTGCAACTCTTGAAACAGAAGAAGGAATCATAATTGAAGCAGAGTGTATTGGAAAAGTATATGGACCTAATGATTTTGATAAAAATGTATGGACTATTTATGGTGAAGCAGAAACGACTGTAACTATTGATAGACCTAACACTGTAGAGCTTACTTGTGCTGATATTGTAAACCGTATTCCTGATGTAATAGATGCTAAGCCTGGTTTTATATCAACAAGCAAACTAACTGAAAGCACTTATAAGTTAAAATATTAGAAAAGCGAGATTAATCTCGCTTTTTATATGTAATATCATAATTACTAGGACCTTCAATACACTTTCCATCTATATCAAATCTAGAACCGTGACATAAACAATCCCAAGTTTGTTCTATTTCATTAAATATAATGCCACACTTCATATGAGGACACCGATCATATACAATATGTTTAATTCCATCATTATCAACATAAATAGCTACATCATCCCCATCAATATTTTTGTAGATAACATGCTTGTTATTAACATTATTTCTAGTACTTTTAATAATAGATTTAACACTACTAGAAACATCAATTGGAAATCTAATAAACTTACTAAGGTTTATTCTTCTATTAGGGGAAAATAAATTTTCATATTTATTTTTCTTTTTTAAAATAATGTCAGCAAGAATTTTACCTGATAAAGTACCGTTAGTTATCCCCCATGTATTAAATCCGCAAGTCATAAGAAACGTGTCACATTTTTTATATATTCTTCCTATAAAAGGCATATAATCATTAGTAATAATGTCTTTATTACTCCATACATAATCAAATTCGTTAGTACTCATTAAATTATCAAAGTTTGCTTTAATATTATTAATACTAGAAGACATAAACGATTCATATAAATAAATCAAATAATCTTTATGATATCTTAGTGAAATAGAGGGTTTATCAATATTGATTGCACTTATATTTTTATTACTACTTACTTTTTTAGCACCGATATAAGAAGTTTCAATATGCGTTTTTAAAGGCATTAGAAAAGGAATTAAGAAGTAAGGATAATGAGTAGCTATTACTACATATTTAGCTTTAATTATAAAATTATTCACCCTACATTTATAATATTCATTTTCTTTATCAATACTTTCTACTTTAGAGTGTTCATAAATTTGATTCTGAAACTTTCTTTTCATAAAATGAATATATTTAAGCGGATGAAAGACATAGGTGTTATTAACTTTTAATGCTTTTTTTACTGGTTCATTAAAAGGAACGCTATTTAACTCTAATACATCAATATTAGAATCTTTAAAAAATTTATATTCTTCATCAAGTTTTTTAATATTTTTTTCATTGTTAGTAAATAAGTAAGAGCTAACTTCTTGTAAATCACAATCAATTTTCTCTTTTAGTATAATATCTTTTAATAAATTAGTTGATTCTATTTGGCTTTCTAAATATTTCTTTGCCGACTTATAGCCAACCAAATCTCTAATATTCATCATTATTTTTTCTTGTAAGTAAGTAATTTTAGCAGTACTTCTAGAAGTAACACCACGGCCACATGTGTTTCTTTCGGCCAATATAACACGCAAGTTAGAAGCTTTTAATTCATAGAGAGTAGAAATACCTGCAATACCTCCGCCTATAATTAATACATCAACATCCATATCACTTTCAATACTTTTGCATTTAACTGTTTCTTTAAAATCATTCCAAATACTAATCTTTTTCATAATACATCAATATTAGTATGAGTAAATAAAATGTATTAATGTATAAAAGACTTGATTTTTACTTATTTTTTTGTTATTCTATTATTGCTTTATGCGAATATTTGGCGGGATTGGTGAAGTGGTTAACACGGCAGATTGTGGCTCTGTTATGCAAGGGTTCGACTCCCTTATCTCGCCCCATTACTGTGAAATCAAACTCTTTTGAGTTTTTTAGTATTGCGAAAGCCTAGTATTTCTAAGAGAAGACTAGACTTTTTTGTTGAAAAAGAGGAGCTATTGTATCAGTATAATTTGAATTAATTAATCTGATATTTATTTAAAAATAAATAAATATATGATATTATAAAAAAGGTGATGTTTATGATTAAGCAAATTATTTTGAGTATTATTTCTGGAATTTTTGGAGCAATTCTTACAATTCTTTGCCAAAGAAAATTTATAGCATATGATTTGAAAAGAGATGTTTTGATTCAATTCGTAGAAAATAGGTATGATATAAATGGAGAGCAATTTACAAAAGCAATTAATAAAATACGTGACATTTATGCTAAAGAAGAAGAAGTAGTAGCAGCAGTTGATGAATTTCATAGGTTAATTTTAAGCAAATCCAGCTCTCGAGACAAAGCAAATCAAAAGTTATACCAAATATACTTAAAGATGTGCAGTAGTATAAAAATCAAACCTATGGAAGAAACTAAATTTCTAATGCCTTTTAATGTTAAAGATGATAACAATTAAGAGCATATAATCTTATATCTGGCCCGATTAAGTATTTATGCCTCGTAAAAATACGAGGTTTTATTATAAATGTTTAATAAATTGAACATTTTTTAGTAAGTAGTATAAAAAATTTAAAAGTATTATTAGGAGTATTAAATGAAAAATAGAAAAGAAGTCACACTAACAATAGATAAATCAATATTTGACTCTAATATTAAAATAATTATAAAAAACATGCTTAATGATACAAAAAATAAAAGAGATTATGATTTTTATTATGCTTTAGAAATTGAATTTAGTAATTTTAATCTTGTAATACAAGATCTCCCTAATAAAAAGACATACGATCAAAATCAGACATTTAAAGAGAAAGTGGTAGAGGCATTACGAATTCAAATTAGTGACATATCAAATATATTTTATAGATTTTATATCAATAAAATTAATGTGGTAGGTACAAATCAAAAGAAGGATACTACTGTTATAAAGCTTATCCAAGATAAAAAAATAAATTATAATGAAGAAAAGGACACAGTAGAAAAAATTAATGTTTATTCAGAGATACCATTTATTAATGAGAAAATAGACCAAATAGTAGATATTGTAAGTTTTGAAGAACGGGAAATATATATTGATGAAAGGAATCGAAATAAAACTTATTTTAACAGTCTTTTATATCGATAAATTATAATAATAAGTGCAACAAATAAAAAAGGTTCATAAATTAACTC
>CAMNSE010000018.1 GCA_946554525.1 uncultured Mycoplasma sp. | reverse complement strand
TTCTTATTAGTTTTACCAATTGTTCTTTTGTTCCTGCAGTTGTTTCTACATCAAATACTCCAATTATTCTCCATAACTCATCATTAAATGTTATATAGTTATTTGGATTTGCTCCTTGATATCTATAACCGTTTTCATATGTCATTTCACTTTTTGCTATTAATGTTTCTGCTGCATTATTTATTTTTGTAAACTCTACTACTACATTAGCAGTTAAAGTTTTATTTTTATTATGATTTTGATCCGCATTAGTATTTACGTATTCTATTTCTAAAGTATAATTAAAATCAGTAGATGAACTTACAGTTTTATTTTCTTTTAATAAAGTTATTTTACCCGTTTTAGCTGTTAAGTCTCCACCGGCTATAACATTACCACTACTATCTTTTAAGCGATACACTATTTCTTCTGCATTTTTTGTACAAGCATTAGTAACTTCATTATAATTTGTATCATCACATTTTACAAATGTATTATTAGTAATATCAAGCATAATAGCATAAATTGCCGTTTTTTCTGTAGTTGTAGGCGTTACTGTTACTTTAAATGCTTTAGATCCGGTATCTCCTGGCATCATATTTTCTGCACTTAATGCACTTTCTCCGGCATCAAATTCTACTTTCATTAATTCTGCTGGAGTCGCAGTTGTTCCTGCACCTTCTCCTTCTTGTCTTATTTGTACAACAAAATAAGCAAATGATACTCCTACTACAGTAGCTAGTAACGTACAGATTGCTAATAATAAGATTTTATTTTTTTTCATATTATCCATTCACTCTACCTTCTATATATAACTATACAATATTCTAACATTTTTTTCAATCAAATTTTAATATCTTTAATTAATTAATTTAATTTCTTTAGTTTCTAAATTAATATATGACTCTTCACTATAATATTTTTTAGTATTTGGATTTACTAATTTTTCAGTAATATAGTTTTTTTCATATAAATCTTTTAAAGTTATAATATTATCACAATTATCTTCTTTATAACATTTTAGACTTTGATATTCTATTTCATTTTCTAAAACACTAATTAAATCATTTTGATGTTTACGATTTATTTTATAAATTGTCGGAGCAATAATCATCCCTAAAATAATAAATATTGTTAAAGGTATTATTTTCTTATTCATGTTTATCACCATAATAATTCTTAATAAATTCTTCTCTATATTCTAATAAAGAATCATTTTTAATAGCACTTCTTATTTCTTCCATTAAATTAGTTAAATATCTAATGTTATGAATTGATAATAGACGAGATCCAAAGGTTTCATCTGCAACTATTAAGTGTCTAATATAAGATTTTGTATAATTTTTACATGCATAACAATCACATACTTCACTAATAGGTGTAAAATCTTCTTTATATTTAGCATTTTTAAGATTTATCTTACCAAATTTTGTTAAAGCATGTCCATGTCTTGCAAGTCTCGTTGGAGATACACAATCAAAAATATCAATTCCTCTTATTACATTTTCTACTAAATCTATTGGGTCTCCAACACCCATTAAATATCTAATTTTATCTTCTGGTAAATACTTTGTTGCATATTCAACCATTTGATACATAGTTGGCTTATCTTCCCCAACACTAGTACCTCCAACTGAATAACCATCAAAATCCATTTTGACTAATTCTTCACAGCAATATTTTCGAAGATCTGCATAAGCTCCTCCCTGAACTATTCCAAATAACATTTGATTTGGATTATTATGAACTTCTTTTCCCCTCTTTGCCCATCTAAGAGTTCTTTCAGTGCTTTTTTTACAATATTCATAAGTAGCCGGGTATCCTATACATTCATCAAAACTCATAGCAATATCACTATCAAGTTTATTTTGAATTTCAATAGATAGCTCTGGCGTAAGAAATAAATTATCACCATTTAAATGATTTTTAAATTTTACACCATCTTCTGTTATATCTTTTGGCTTTGCTAAAGAAAAAACTTGAAATCCTCCACTATCTGTTAAAATAGGACCATCCCAATTCATGAATTTATGAAGTCCCCCAGCTAAAGACACAACATCTTCGCCAGGTCTAAGCCATAAATGATAAGTATTGGCTAAAATAATTCCTGCATGCGCATCTTTTAATTCTTCAGGAGATAATGTTTTAACAGTTGCTTGTGTCCCCACCGGCATAAACATTGGCGTTTCATAAATATCACCATTATAAATAAAAGATCCTAATCTTGCTTGTGTATTTTTTTCTTTATGTTCTAATTTATATGTAAACTTCATCATGACCACCTTATTTTAATTATAGCGAATAAAGTAAAAAAGCACAATAAAAAAAGCGCGATTTAACGCTTCATTTGTTATTTTTTTCTCTAGGATGAGTTTTTAAATAAACACTTTTTAATCTCTCACTAGTAACATGAGTATAGATTTGAGTTGTATTTAAAGATTCATGTCCAAGTAGTTCCCCAACACTTCTAATATCTGCTCCATTATTTAATAGATCTGTTGCATATGTATGCCTCATAGTATGAGGAGTAACTTTATTTTTAATATTTTTATCTCTGAAAAATGATTTCACAATATTTTCAATACTTCTTGATGTAAGTGGATTACCACTTTTACTTATAAATAAGTATTCGCTTGCTACTCCATTTAATATATTAAATCTTATTTTCTTTAAATATAAATCTAATAAATCTAAGTCACAAGCTTTAAAATAGATAATTCTCTCTTTGCTACCTTTTCCAAATACTTTAAACGAATAATTTGAAAAATCTAAATCACTTACTTTAATACTAGTTGCCTCGCTTACTCTAATACCTGTTGCATATAAAAAATCAATAATAAGTTTATTTCTTATTTCTAAATCATTCATATTATTCTTATCATCATATAATACAGAAATTTCACTATTATTCAAAAAATTAGGTAATTTCTTCTCTATTTTAGGATTCTTAATAGAAGCAAAAGGATTACTATTTATAGCATTAATTTCTATCAAAAAATTATAAAAGCTTCTAACTGCACTTAAGTGCAGAGAAGAAGTTTTATTAGAATACCCACTTGATATTAAATGTGCTTTATAATGATTAGCATCATCTATTGTTAATCTTAAAAAATTTAAGTTTTTTGCTATCACAAATTTTCCATATTCCTTTAATACTTCATTATAAGTACTTTTGGTTTCCTTAGAATAATTAAGTTCTAATTCTAAATATTCTAAAAAGGAATTAACAAAGTTTTCATAATTAGTTTTCATATAAATAGAAATACAACTTTCTTATTTCTTCATAAGGAATATGACTTATATTAATTAAATATTCATCTACACTTTTACTCATCTTTATTTGATTAAATACTTCTTCTTCTATTTTAGTTTTAAGAAAATTATCAATTTTATTTAATATTAATTTATTTTGATAGTTATCTTTTAAATAATCCCATATATCAAATTTTAAATCTTTTGTTAAAATTGGAATTTTCCTAACATCATTTTTTTCGTAATAGATGATAATTAAAGGTGTATCTTCTTTTATTTCTACAATGTTAGAATCTTTAATCAACTTCATAATTTCTTCTTTTGTATATTGTAAAGTAAATTTATCTAATTCTTCTAATTTATTTGTTGCAATATTACATTTAGTATTTAAATCTAACAAATTAATAGGAAAATAATTTTTAGGCTTTATTTCTACAGCTAAATAATATTTATTTTCCATATGCTTCACTCCTTACTAAATAAGTATATCAGAGAATTAAAAAATTGCAAAGAAAAAGTTAGACTTTTTAATCTACTTTCTACCTCGCTTATCTCCTTCAATTAATTTCTTCTCATAAATTATAGTCCAATATTCATTTAATAATCCATATCTTCTTTTTAAACTACCGCTTATATTATTTTCAATCCATTCTAAATAACTATGTTTTCCTACGCGGAAAGCCTCTATTATAAAAGAATTATTTAGGGCATATTTAAGTTGATATCTTACTAAATCTTCTTTTTCTTCGCTAGTTAAAATTTTCTTTTCTCTATTAGGAAAATTTTTTACTTTTTCGTCAATAAAAGATTTCTTAAAATTTGTTAAAGCTTGAGATTGTTCGCGCTTATCTTTGGTTCTACATAAATTTAAATATCTTTTAAGCCAAGCCTTTGCCATAAATCTAGTTTTTTTTCTATCTCTTTCCTTATAATATGTTGCCTCATAATAAAATAAATATTGTAATGCTTCTTGAAGATTAGTACTAAGTGGTGAGCGATATTTACTTGCCATGATAACAAGCTCTTCTTTGGGAATAGAAAAAATTACAGATGCATCTTCAAGAGATACTCTACTTTCTAAAATCATTTGAATTTTCAAATCAATATTTTTAACCATGACTATCGCCCCTTTTTATATATTTTTTAGATATTATATACATTTATTAAAAATTTGTCAAATGTATATATTTACTTGAAAATATTTAAATGTATATATTTAAGTGCATTACTAGATTGTCAAAATTTAGTAAATAAGATTGTTATAAAAGAAATAACTTGATATAATTAACTTAGGAATACTTTAACAGTTGAGTGCTTGCCTCCGAAAGGAGGTGATATAATGACTAAGAAAGATTTTTTAATCTTTGCTTTAATCGTTATCATCATTCTGCTTATTATTCTATTATTTAAATGATAATGAATTATAAAAAGAAAACGCACTCAATCTAACAAGATTAAGTGCAAACCAATTTGGTGAGTACTCAACTTTGCGATGTTAAGTATTCCCTTTTTTATTATATGCAAGTTTTACTCGCATATTCATAATAACATAAAAACGCACTTTTATCAAGTGCGTTTCCTATTATTACTCGAAAACTCCCGAGTTATAATTTAATTTGGTGCGCGTGAAGGGACTTGAACCCCCATGGAATTAACCGCTAGATCCTAAGTCTAGTGCGTCTACCAATTCCGCCACACGCGCATATTTAAATGGTGGACCTCGTAGGACTCGAACCTACGACCGCCCGGTTATGAGCCGGATGCTCTAACCAACTGAGCTAGAGGTCCACTTGCTTATTAATAATAGCATATTTCAAACTTACTTTCAAGCATAATTTAATAAAAAAATAAGTCAATATTGCTTTTTTAAATATTTTAAGATATAATATCCTACGAAATTGGGGTAGATTTTATGGACAGAAGCAAGGAAATTGAAAGAAGTATTATTAAAAAGTATCGAAAAGTTATATGGTGTAAATTTACCAAAGCAATCCGCGACTATAATTTAATTCAAGATAATGACAAAATAATGGTCTGTATTAGTGGAGGCAAAGATTCTTTTATTATGGCTAAATGTTTCCAAGAAATTAAAAAACACGGAAAAATAAATTTTGAAGCATTATTTGTAGTTATGAACCCTGGATATACAAAAGAACATTTAGATGAAATTATAAATAACGCTAAAACTTTAAATATAAAAATTGAGATTTTTGAAAGTGATATATTTGGGGCAATTGATGTAATGAATGCTAAAAGCCCCTGCTATATGTGTGCTAGAATGAGACGAGGACATTTATATAATAAAGCTCAAGAACTTGGATGTAATAAAATAGCTTTAGGTCATCATTTTGATGATGTAATTGAAACTAATGTCTTAAGTATGTTTTATGGTGGAGAAATTAAAACAATGATGCCAAAACTACACAGTGAAAATTATAAAGGAATAGAACTAATTAGACCAATGTATTATATTAGAGAAAATGATATTATAGCTTGGAGCAAATATAATAATTTAAAATTTTTAAATTGTGCATGTAAAATGACAATTGAAAGTAATATTGATGAGGAAAAAAGTAAACGAAAATTAATAAAGAAAATGCTTGCTAGTTTAAGAAGAGAAAATCCATATGTAGATTATAGTATTTTTAAAAGTATGGAAAATGTTAATTTAACTCAAGTTCTTGGATATAAAAGTGATAAAGAAAAATATTACTTTTTAGATGATTATGATGATGGAGGCGAAAAATAATGTTTGTTAGTGGAAATTTAAAAGATAAATCCGTTAACTTTTATAAAGAACAAATAGATTCTTTTGATAGTACAGGAATAGAAGCCTCAAATATAACTTTTAATTATACTGGAGAAATGATCTTTTCTCCTTGGGACCAAGACAAAGAATTAAAGCTTATTAAAAAACAAGAGCAATACATTGAAAAACTAAAACATCGAATACTTACTATAATGGCTGAGGCATATCATAAAGATAATACTTTATTTTTCCTAACTTCTGTTATAATCGAAAAAATCATTAATAAAATACGCTTTAGTAAAAGAAATATTACATATAAACTACTTGAATGTCTATATAGAATAATAACTAATCCTAGTAATTATCATTTAGTAGATAAATTAAAAGACTTTGAAAAATTAATAGATGATTTAAATGAATTTGGATTATTATATCAATGGGACATTGATATAATAATTGATTTATTTATAAAAAATAGAACTTACACTTATGATGATATAAGAAGAGAAAATATGGTAGTATTTAATATTAGTGAAGATGACTTTGCAAACAGATTTAGAGATATCATTTTAATGGGCAAATTCATAGCGCCAAGAAGAGTAAAGACAGTAGCGAGGTCAATTAAAGATGAAGTGGAATTAACCAAATATATAGTCCCAATATATTTTGCTATAAAAAGTGATACTAGTGCACAACAATTTTTATCTATGTGCAAAAAAACTGATTTAGATATAGACGAAATAGAAAAAAACGCAAGCTTATGTCGCGTTCCAAGTAATATTATAAATATGGTTAGAAGATAACTTTAAATTTCTTCTAACTTTTTTAATGCCTCATCAAAAGTTTTAACACTAATAATATCTATTTTAAAGTCTCTCTCCTCTTTTACTTTTTTAGCTTCTTCATAATTTTCTTCTGGGCAAATAAATATTTCTGCTTTGTTTTTTACAGCACCTATAAGTTTATATTTAACCCCACCAATTTCACCAACATTGCCATCAATATCAATAGTACCAGTCCCTACTATTTTTTTACCGTGAGTAATATCTTCTTCAACTAAATTATTATAAATACTTAAACTCATCATTAAACCACCACTAGATCCTGCTTCACTAGATTTAGATTTTACAGTAATATTTGGATTAGTATCATATTCATAAGTAGTAACAATGCTTATTCCGATTTTAGTAATTCCATCTATTTCAAATGTCGTTGCAGATGCATCTTGCAATCTATCATCTCTTTTAATTTTAATGCTTACCTTAGTATCTTTTTCTAAAGCTTCAACAACTCTTTTCAAATCTGGTAATCCGTTTATTGCATCCCCATTAATACTTACTATTTCATCTCCAACTTTAATATCAGTTTTGGCATCATTTGCGATATAACTTACTTTACTAATTGTTTTAGTAATAGATAGACTCTTTCCAGCTTTTTTATAGGCATTAATAGTCGCATTATCTATGGATTCTTCTAAATATAATCTTTCTCTTTCTAAGAGTTCTTCCATATCTTCTCCTTTGGCAGTTAGTTCGCTCTTTTTAACTAAATCCCAATCAGGAATAACTTTTGATATTAAAATAAATGGAAGAGACCCCTTTACCATAGAAACATAAGCCATATTAAAAGATCCTTTAGATTCATAACCATTATCAACATTTATTCGTTTATTTAAATTAACCGCCCCTCCAGGAGAATAAATAGAATATGGCAGCTCTATTGTAAAAACTAAAAAAATTATTAAAATTGCAATTAAACCTTTGTAGTTTTCTTTCATGAACTGTTTTATTTTTTCATATATTCTAGTAAACATATTTTTTATCACCTATTTAAATTATATCACGATGGAGTTATTTTATGAAAGAAAAAATACTTAATTTTACTTTTGCTATATTTACTTTTATAAGTCTTATTTTTATTTTTTATCATAACAAAGAAATATCAACCGTAATTATGGACGCAACAAATTTATTTTTAAAAAAAGTTTTTGTTTCACTATTTCCTATGTTCATTTTAAATGATTTACTAATTTCTTTAAATATTCCCTATTATTTTTATAAAATTTTTCATAAATCTTTTTTAAAATTATTTAAAACAAATGGAATAAGCGCTTATGTCTTTATTATGAGTTTAATTAGTGGAACTCCAAGCCAAGCCATAATTTTAAGTGAGCTTGTAAGTTCCAAAAAAATAAGTATAGAAGAAGCCAACCATTATTTATATTTTACTTATTTTTCAAACCCATTATTTTTATATACTATGTTATCATTTCTTTTTCAAGTAAACATCGTATTAAAAATTATTATCATTCACTATATTTCTAACCTTTTAATAGCATTTTTAGTAAGAAATAAGGCCCCTAAAGTTACAAATAATATGCTTTCTTATAATCATAATTCAATTTGTTCAACAATTGTTTTAAGTATAAAAAAAAGCATGAACACTCTTTTAATGATCTTAGGAACAATTGTATTTTACATGCTTTTTGCCTATGTTTTAACTAATTTACTGCCTATGAATGCGATTATTAATACTTCTTTAAAAGGATTATTAGAACTGACTAGTGGGCTTCATGCCTTATCAAGCATAAAAATAGTTTCTGAAATAAAAGAAATCATTGCAATAGCAATAATCTCTTTTGGAGGGCTTAGCATTCATACCCAAATAAGAGGAATTTTAGAAGAAACTTCTATAACTTATAAAAATTTCTTTATTGGAAGAATTCTTCAAACAATTATAAGCGTAATACTAATTATTATTTTTTAGAGCAAACATAGTTTAATAAATAATTTGTATTTTCATTTTTTTGACCTAAGTATGTAATTGTAATATCATCTATCGTTTTAGTATTTAAGCCATTTATTAGAACTGGAATATTTATACTAACATAATAGTAATTATTTTCTAATTCAGTATAATGATAGTCTACACATCTACTATAACTTGCATTTTTAGTTTTTAAAGTATAGCTATCTTTAAAAGTTAATTTTTTATCTTCTATAACTAATTCTTCTTTTTCCTCAGCAAACATAAAAATTATTTTAGTACTGTTTTCTTCTTCTAAAATATTTAGTCCATTTAATTTTTTATTTAAAAGTTCACTTTCAATTTCTTTTATTATTTCCGCTCTTCTTATTTCATCACTACTAGCGTATGTTGCATCATTATTAATATTTTCAAGCGAAACCATAACTTTTAAAAGTAGCAATATTACAACCGAAATAAATGAAATGCTAATTAATAACTCTAGAATTGTTACTCCTTTTTTATTCATGCGCCCCACCTATTCCTAAACTGCTATATGCGTATGTTTCATCACATTTAAACTCAACAACAAAACGATATTTAAAATTTTCTTTATTTGATAAAGATGATAAATAATTATTTAAGTTACTGCTAAAGTTGTTATGAAAATCTTTTATATTATAATTTACAATATACATTTTATTAATATTCATTTCATTTATTAATGATTTACAACTTGTAAGTGAGAAATCATCACAAGTAATTTCTTTAATACTTATATTAGAAAGATTACTTAAATCATCAACATTTAAATAATATTTCAAAAAAAAGACTCTATAAATATTTGAAGCATCATCATATAAAATATTTTTTTTACTATTTTCTACCATTCCTGCAAAAGTATTATAAAGAATTAGCATAGATACAGATAAAAAAGTAATTACAATTATTGTTTCTAATAATGCAAAGCCTTTTTTCATACTTCCACCTACTTTTATATTCATTATAAATTACTATCAATTTTTTTACAAGCTCTTTTTCCAATAAAAAAGCATTTACTATACTTCGTAAATGCTTACTTTCTTTTTATCTCTACCAAGTCTTTCAAAGCGAACAACTCCAGTTACTTTTGCAAATAGTGTATGATCTTTACCCATTCCTACATTTAATCCTGGGTAAATCTTTGTTCCTCTTTGACGATAAAGAATTGAACCTGCTGAAACAGTCTCTCCATCTGCAGCTTTAGCTCCTAATCTACGGCCTCTTGAATCACGACCATTTTGTGTAGAACCTTGAGCCTTAACGTGCGCAAATAATTGGATATTTAATTTTATAAAATTCATGGTCTAATCCTCCTCTTCTACTTTAATATTTTTTTTATAAGTTAATGCTAATTCCTTTAGCATTGCAATCATATTTTCAATTATTAATAAAACATTTTTATTATTACTTGTAACTTCTATTGTAACTTTATCTTTTTCTTCTTGATAATTTAAAGATTTTTCTTCTATTCTTAAAGCTGCATTCACGCTTGTAATTACTATGGAAGAAGCACTTGCACAAACAATATCTTTTCCATACTTATCATACCCAGCATGACCACTTATAATAATTTTATTTTTATTAATATTTACCTTTATCATAATTAACCAATTTTCTTAACAACTAATTTAGTGTATGGTTGTCTATGACCTTGAGTTTTACGATATTTTTTCTTAGGTCTATATTTGAAGACTTTAATCTTCTTTTGTTTGCCATGTTTTTCAACTAAGCAAACTACTTTAGCACCTTCCACATATGGTGTACCAACTTTACCATCAACTGCAAGAACATTAGTAAATACTACTTCACTTCCAACTTCGTTTGGTAATAATTCAACGTAAATAACGTCATTTTCAGAAACATAATATTGTTTTCCACCAGTTTCGAATATAGCTTTCATTTTCATTCCTCCTTCTTCTAATTAAGACGCACCCTTATGGTAAGAATAAATCTTTTTAAACCATTTTAGTGTGGTTTTTTACGAATATTAAGCTATCCGCCAGAATTAATTCTAACAAATTTATCATATTTTGTCAAACATTTTTAGGATATTTGTCCCTCTTTGCACGGCACAATACTTCTATGTTCTCTAATTCTTTAATTTGTCCTTGCATTTTACCTCGCTCATAAACTAATCTCGAACGCATAGAATTAATAATACTCATAATATCTCTATGAACTCTACTTTTTTGAAGACGCGTTTTAATTCGAGGTATAATTATATCATCGTAACCCCAAAAGTTTTTTTCATTTACTTTTTCTAACGTAGGAAGTTTAGATTCCTGAGTTAAATCGGCTTTTTCTGCTGCCTCTTTAGTTACTTCTTTATTAGACCAACTAAACTCGGATACAACAATTTTTCTCTCTCTAATAAGTTCTTCTAATTCTTCGTAAGAATAAACACGATTTATATCAAAATCACTATCTTTATCATAATATACTACAACATTTAAATAACTTAATTCTTGGCTTTCTTCTGTAACCATTGTTATTATATTTGTCTTTACTACAGCATAATCAATATTATTTCTTTTTAAAATACTTTTGATAATAGATTCTATATCACAAGTAAAACTTTCAAGTAAACATAATTCATAGTGTTCTTGAATTAACATTTTTAATTCTTCATCACTTAAACTTTCAAGATCATAAAGTTTTTCTAAATCTCTAATAGCGCTAATAACTCTATCATGAATTAAATTTATTTGTTCACTTGAATCCTTAATATAAAAATTCAAATATTTTCTTAGCCTTAATTCCATATATTTTCCTCATTTCATAAGCTATATTATAACATAAAACTTTATTTTGTCATCTATTAAATTTATTAGCTAATATTTTTTTCTCTGAATAGATCTTATCATTCTCCCTAAAATAATGATATGTATCTTTCTTAAGTAAATTCAAATTTATCTCTTTATTATGCTCAATCTTTCTATATGAAAATGGATATAAATATCTTTCCATTTGGAATCTTAAATTAATATATTTAAAATTTTTAATTTCCATGATTATTTTATATATTAAAAAACTAATTATTAAATAATTATTTAGAGAAAATAACTCATTATAAGTTATAAATAAAAAAATAGAAATGACACTTATAATAAGACTCATATAAAACGCTTTTTTAAAAGGGAATATGAGTTCCCATAAACATTTTAGAAAATGATATCCATCTAAAGGTATCATTGGAATTAAATTAAAAAGTAAAATAGTTTTATTATATATTAAAAATAAACAGTAAGTATTAAAACTAATAATACTCTTTTTCATTAAAATACTAAATATAATATAAAGTATTATTTGAAAAAAAACACCGGATAATGAAATTAATATTTCATGAATTATACTAGTATTAATTTTTTTATTTGTAAGAGTTACTCCACCCATTGGATATATATCTACCCTTTTAATAGAATATCCTAACATTTTAATTGTTGTAATATGCCCTAATTCATGAAATATAACAATCAAATAAATTAACAAAATATTCTTAATTAAACCTGTAAGCAAAAAAGTAAGTATCATAAAGTAAGTTGATAAATGGATATTAAATAAGGTTTTGATATTCTTCATAGCTAATAAATTTATCATCTTTTTTTATAGTAATATAAATGTATTCATTATTACTTGTGCCTAGAATACTTCCAGATTCTATATAATCATAAACTTTTATATCAGTATCAGTAATATTTGAATACCAAATATCATATCCATCATTTCCTTGTACTATAACTGTGTTCCCTAAATTATCTTTTTCACCAATAAACACAACTATTCCACTTGTAATAACATTCACTGTATCATTCATGCCTACTGTTAATTTAACTCCATTTTTATAATTTTCAATATTTTTATAATCAATAGAATT
Organism: uncultured Mycoplasma sp.; assembly: GCA_946554525.1. Lineage (GTDB taxonomy): Bacteria > Bacillota_I > Bacilli_A > RF39 > UBA660 > Caccenecus. Next base: position 7,253 of record CAMNSE010000018.1, on the reverse strand, counting down.
AAATACAGATGAAGTATTTGACTTTTTAGAATTTATAATGTCAACTTTTCCAAAAATACTTTGATATAAATTATTAATTTTAGTAAATTCTAGACTATTTTCTAAAACATATTTTTTGTAATTAGTTAAATTTTTATCACTGCTTCTTGTAAAGATAACGCTTACTAAAACAAAAATAATCGCAACTAGGCTTCTAGAAATAAGTCCTTTAACATATTTTAATTTAGGACTCATTTTACTAATTTTAGAAACACTATTTGCGCATAAATTTTTTCTTTTTTCTTTATTTTTTCTAATGATATCTTCTGTATTCATAATCTTCACCTAAAGCATTTTATGTTTTAAGTTAAAGATTTATGATTATTTATAAATTCTTACTACTGGACAGTTCTTTTATCAGAACTATTTTCTAATTTAATGCTATCACGCACATGACGTAATTGTTCTTTTATCTCATCAGTTGGAGCATACCTTAGTAAATCTTCAATATTAGTTAAATCTCCTTCAGCTATTGTCATATTAACAAATACATTTAAAACTTTATTGTAAATTTGTTTTTTTCCTTCTTCATTATCTGGAAGTTGTTCTTTCATGCTAAATAAATATATTAATTTATCTAAAACAGTTGCATCAGATGCTACTACCCCTAAACATTAGTCTTTCTATTGGAGCACCATCTATATAAGTAGCAAATGTAGAAATATACTTAGCATTTCTAGAATTAATTACAACATTTGCTAGATCATCAATAGAATTACCTTTTATATATTTTGCTACTTTATGAATAATTTCTGGATATTCTAACGCCTCTATATCTGTATCTTTAGTACTTATTATACCATTTAGAACTAAAATATTTATAAAATCTCTGATTGAACTTGAAACTGTAGTAGCCTCTTTTTTATTTTCTACCATAAATATCCACTCCCTTTATATACTTATTATAAATAAAAAAATAATAAAAGTCATTACTTTTATTTAATTTTTTTATTTATGATTTTATAGAAAAGCGTATATATAATAAAATTAATAGGATAATTTTTCAAAATAAAAATAGGCATATATAAAAGCTCATGATTAGTTATGCTTATAATAAATATAAAAGCAAAATAAATGCTAGTAAATGAAATAAAATAATTTCTATAAGAAAGATTACTAATTTTAAGGCGTTTATAAATTAGAAATAAAAATACTAAAATAATTGTGTTTATAAAATATGTATTTAATATAAGTAAATCTAAAACTAGACCGATAATAACTAAATTAAATATTTTATTTTTAGGAATTATTATAATATTTAAAAGAATAAAATATGTAGGAATAGAACAAATTAATGATAATAAAAAGTCAATTAATAAAAGTATCATTTTAAATAATTACTCCTAAATATTTTATTTCTTTATAATTAGCAAAAGGATCTATCTCTAAAATATATTCAAGATCTAAATTATCTTTTTTTATCTCTTTTACTCTTCCTATAGGAATTCCACCCATAATTTCCGTAAGTCCTGAAGTTACTACTTCATCTCCCTCTTTTACCTCTTCTGTAAGTTTAATGTTTTTAACAAATATTTTGTGATCATTAGATGAAAGAATACCATAAGAGTCTCCTACTTTAACAGATAAATTAATATCATGATTAGTAAGTAATATTACTTCGCTAGTATTTTCATTTACTTTACCAATTAACCCTATTACTCCTTTCTCATTAATAACTAAATCATTTTTTTTAATACCATTAATACTTCCTTTATTAATTTCTAGTTTTTCATAAAATTCATAAATATTTCGATTTAACATCCGACTAAAAATAATATTCTTATCATTTGTATCAATTTCTAATAAATTATTTAATTTTTCATAATTATCAATTATTTCATTACTTTTTAATTCACAAAAATAATTTTTTAAATCATCTTTATTATTTGTAAAGCCAAGTATTTTATCTCGAGAAATTACAAGTAAGAAAATTATTAATAATAAAATATAAAAGATATTTTTCCGTATCATTTCCCTCACCATTAATTAGTATAGTCAAATATTTAGTTTATATAGGTTGAAAAAACATTTAAAATTGATTCATTAATATTTTCATAATAATTTTTATTACTTGTTTTAATTAATAATTCATAAGAATCAAGATTTCTAATAAATTCATTATCAACTTTTAATGAAGAAGTGCGATATGTAATACCTGCATCTAAAAAATAGCTTTCCATTAATGATATGCTTTCTTCTTTATTATAAACTCCTATAATAACTTTATAAATTTCATCATCTTTATAAATAATTGCAGTTTTATATTGATTTTTCTTTTTTGTTGCCTCTTCTAAATTATTGTAGCTTCCTACATAAAAGTAAGTAACTTTATTTGTAAGCGCATTAGCAAATATCGTATTATCATACTTATAGCAGACAAAAAATGCACAAGCCATACCAATTACTAATGCTATTAAAAATATTTTTATATTATCTTTCATAAGTATCACCAACTATAGTATAACAAATGAGATTAATAAAAATTGTCGAATAAAAAATTAAATAACTATTATCCAAAGAAAATAAATGTAATAATAAACGCGGCAATAATTCCCATAAGATCAGCAAATAATCCAACTGGGAGTGCATATCTTGATTTTGATACTTTAATACTACCAAAGTAAAGGGCTAAAACATATATTGTGGTATCAGTGCATCCTTGCAGGGTTGATGATAGTCTTCCAATAAAACTATCAGGACCAAATTTTATAAATATATCATTCATAATCGCTAAAGAAGCAGTACCAGAAATAGGTCTTAAAATAGCCATTGGTAAAATATCTATTGGAATTTTGCTTAATGAAAATAATGGCTTTAAAAAGCCTAATATTCCTTCTAAGAAATTGCTATCTAAAAATATATTTACTGCAAAAACCATAGCAATAATAGTTGGCGTAATATGAAATACCATAATAAGGCCTTCTTTTGCCCCTTCTAAAAAAGAATCATACACGGGAACTTTTTTCTTAACTCCATAAATAATAATAAAGAAAACAAATAGAGGAATTATAATTTTTGAAAGTATATTCATGTCCGATTTTTCCTCCTTATCATATAATCTAATACTAACCCAGAAGTGCTAGATACTAGCGTTGCTAGTATACTTGTTATAATAATTTCTGTAGGATTTGCACTTCCCTGAGCGATTCTAAGAGCAATTACTGTAGTTGGAATAAGTGTAACTCCTCCAGTATTTAAAACTAAAAAAGTAATCATTGCTTCTGTAGCCGTATCTTTTTTAGGATTATCTTTTTGTAATTCATCCATTGCTTTTAATCCAAAAGGAGTAGCTGCACTACCAAGGCCCAACATATTTGCTGCAATATTAGAAGCAATATATCCTAAAGCTTTATTGTTTTTATCTAAACTTGGAAAAAGCTTACTTAATACTGGATTTAAAATTTTTGAAAAAATATTAAGCAATCCGCTTTTTTCGGCAATTTTCATAATACCTGTCCATAAAATAATTAGAGGCATCATCTCTAATATTAGATTCATTCCACTCTTAGCATGTGTTAAAATTCCATTATTAATGGCTTCAATATTGCCAGTTGCAAATGAGTAAATTATAGCAATAAAAATAAGACCTGCCCAAACTACATTTACCATGAAGAAAACCACCTACAAATCTTTTTCCATAAACTTTCTTTTTTAGGCTTTTCTTCTACTTCTTTTTTTAAATAAATACTTTCTTTATGTAGTTCAGTATCATTTAACATAACTCTTGCTTCACCTATTTTCATATCATTATAGATTTTATCATACTTATAAAGAGTAATATTAATTTTTAAATCTTTTTTCTCTTCATTAGTAACTAATGCATAGTAATCATTTCTTATATAAAAGTAAGCATTTTTATAGTAATTATCATCAACTTGAAAATTATTTTTATCAAGTGCTAAAACAGCGTCATATTTAGCAAAATAGGTTTCATATAAACTTTTATGATCATTAAAATCATTACTATCATTAAGAGTTACTACGACTAAATTCTTATTATCTTTAGATGCAGTTGTTACAAGCGTTTTACGAGCAGCATCCGTATAACCGGTTTTTCCTCCTGTTGCATATTCATACATGGAATAAAGTTTATTTTTCCCATCCCAATCATATGTCTTTAAATTACTAGTTGCTTTATATTCACGTGTACCAAATATTGTCCTAAAAGTTTCATTTTGCATTGCTACTTTTGTTAAAAGAGCCATATCATAAGCACTAGATTTATTCCCAACTCCATTATTATCTAAACCATGAGGATTTACAAAATGAGTATTTTTCATACCAATTGTACTCGCATATTCATTCATTAAATAAACAAAATTTTCTACAGAGCCTGCTACTGTTTTCGCAATTGCAATTGCCGCATCATTTCCGCTTCTCATCATAAGTCCATATAATAAATCTTTTAATTTAATTTCTTCTCCAACACTTAAATAAACACTTGAACCATATGCTTCTAAAATTGATTCATCAGTAACAACCATTTTTTCTAGATCACTATAATTAATAGCTATAATACACGTCATAATTTTAGTAATAGATGCAATTAATCTTTCATCATGGCTATTTAAATCATAAAGTACTCTTCCACTATTTAAGTCCATTACCACTGCTTTTTGGGCACTAATTGCAAATAAATTTACAGGAAGTATGATAAAGCTTATTACTGCAACCACTAATTCTTTCATATGATTCACCTATTAGAAGTGTATGATAAAATGCTTTATTTCATTCTAAATAATAAATAAAAAAAGATTGAACAAAGTCAATCTATAAATAAATCATTTATTAAATTATTTATTTTTTCTCTTTTATTTTTTGCCTCAGTCTTATCAATACTAATATTAATAACGTCTCCCTCATCTGCATTAGGAATTAATGCCTTTGAAATAGTTCCAAATAATCCCTCTTCTATTTCAACAATTGCCAAATCCCCTTCAAAACGATCAATTATTACTTTCATTATTCCTCCTATTTTTCTGTATTAACAGTAATATTTTTTCCATCACTAATTACAATTATATTTCCGCTTAAATCAGTTCGATAAATATTATTCGTATATTTTTCTAAATTCTTAATAGTCTTGCTTGATGGATGATTATAATTATTATTTTCTCCGACACTAATTATGGCATAACTTGGCCTAACTCTACTAAGAAACTCACGACTTGAAGATGTATCAGACCCATGATGTCCAACTTTTAAAACATCACTTTTAATATTACCTGTAATCTCACCCTCACTTAATTCTTCAGCATCTCCCATATAAAGAAATATATTTTCTTTATAAGTTATTTTAAGTACAATAGAATAATTATTATACGAAGAATATTTATCTTTATTTGGAGCAAGTATTTGGACCAACAAATTATCACTATTTATAATTTCGACTCCAGATTTTCCTGTATGTATTTTTAAGCCTTTTTCTTGTATTTTAAGGAGCAGATTTTCATAAGTCTTAGAAGTAGCGACTACTTTAGGCATATAAATATCTCCAATATCAAAAGAATCAATTATATCTTTCATTCCTCCAATATGATCAGCATGAGGATGAGTAGCAATAACATAATCTATTTTTTTATAACCAAGGTCTTTAATATATTTAATTATTTTATCACTATCTTTCTTTTCTCCAGCATCTATTAAAATAGTCTCTTTATTTGGTAGTTCAATAAAACTTGAATCAGCCTGTCCAACATCTAAAAAATGCGATACTAAAACATCATCAGTAGGATAACTATATGATTCTTGATTTATTTTACATCCACTAATACTAAATAATATTATTATTAATAAAAATAATTTTTTCATATTATACTCCTATATTTATCATAATCTAAAATAATAAAAAGAACAATAAAATATGTTCTTCTTAACATTTAATTGATATTACATAGTTAAATCATATGGATGATCTATAGAACCATCATTACCATTGTTGATAATTGATGTGTTAGATTTTAGATATAGAGATGGACGCACGTCATGCCCAAGATACACATAGTCGTTATTAACACTACCGTTGCTAAGCGCATACCGAACAGCATAGCTGTAAGAATAAATGTGAGATAGAGTCCATTGATGAGTATTATTATATAACCAATTGCTTGTGTAACATGAGCTTGTATTATAATTATTTAAAGTTATTGCTCTTGCACAACTTGCATTATCTACTGCATATCCATAATCGCTTGCATACATTAATCCTATATACCCATTCCATACTGTTGAATTACTTCCATACGCTTTTGTTCCTCTTTCAGCTGTATATATTTTTGATGCTGTTTGGGCATCCCCTGAGGATCCGCCTATATTCCATTTTACATTCTCTATCATATTTCTTGCTGTATCATTGATACTTTTGCCTGTTATCAATACTGTTCCTCTACTACTATTTCTGTATGCATAGTTTATATCTTCTCCATTATAGTATTGTCCATTTAATATTGTTTTTAAGTCTGATTGTGCCCAATCATTTGATCCAAAACTTCCATAAGTATCCCAGCTAATGTTTCCTATACTTTCATTTCTTATTAGTTTTACCAATTGTTCTTTTGTTCCTGCAGTTGTTTCTACATCAAACACTCCTATTATTCTCCATAACTCATTATTAAACGTCACATAATTGTTTGGGCTTTTACCTTCATATCTATATCCTGTATCTACTAATTCTCCACTATCATTTGTAAATGTTTCATGTATCATTTCATTTTTTACTTTTAATGTTTTAGCTGCTGTTGATTCATCAAAGAGTAGATAACACTTTGTCCCTTGTTTAGTTATTCCAATGCTCACTTTACCATCTTTATACTCCATAGGAATACTTGTATCTTTATTTCCATTTACTTCACAATATGATTTATCACTTAATGTATACCCACTTGTTGGCACAGTATTTGTGGTATCATATCCACCACTAGAGTTTTGTACTTTTATAGCTACTGTATCTAAATCGCTTATACTATAATTAACAGTTTTATTTATTAAGTTTAATCTTTGTTCAGCTTTATAATTTGCTTTTGTTGATACAAAGAACACTAGTGATGTTATTGCAAGTATTGCTATAGCTCCTACTATCCATTTCTTACGATTATCTTTCTTTAATGTTTCGAACTCCATATTATCAACTCTTTTCTATTATATATTTATAATAGCATACCCCCCCCCCGGAGTCAATATTTTTTGCAAAACAAAAAAGGACTTCTGTCCCTTTT
>CAMNSE010000017.1 GCA_946554525.1 uncultured Mycoplasma sp. | reverse complement strand
AGTAAAAATAAGCAAAATAAAAACATAACTTTTTAGTTATGCTTATTTTCGATATTTTAAAATATAATTTTTAGTCTCTTTACTAACACGATAACTATCTCTTATTTTACTAATTGCTTTATTAATAGTAAATTTATCTAATGTATTTTTTTCTAAGTATTCTAAGGTTTCTTTTTGATATTTAATAAATACTTCACATAAAAGCCAAGATGATGCCATATTTACATAATACTCTTCACTTCTAATACTTTCTAGTGTATTAAAAATAAAATTTAAGTTCTCTTTTTCTATATAGTAACAAAGAATTAAAATTAAACCTACTCTTATTTCAAACGGATATTTGCTTTTTAATAATTTATTAACCACTTTAAAAAAATAATCCTTATTTTTCTCTACTATTTTTAGGCTATTACAAAATGTATCACATAAAGCCCAATTATCAATTAATTTAACCGCATTCCAAAAATAATTCATTACTTCATCTTTATCTTTTATTAAAGATATTACTAAAAGTTTTATCATTACCTCTTCATAATAAGTACTACCAGCTACTCTTAAAAAAGATTTATAATCACCTTTTGATATTTCTTTTGAAATAGCTCTTAATTTAGGAAGCCTAATTCCTAATATTTCATATTTTGTAATGGTGAGTTTACTATGAAATTCTTTATAACCCACTTCACTAATACTTTTTAAATATATTATAAATTCTTGATATTCTTTTTCATTCCATTTAATATTTAACTCCATAATAAAAACCTCATAATTATGATATCATAGAAATCATAAAATTATAAGGTTTGTTTTTTAATTTAAGCCTGTTACTACATATGGGTCAGTTGCAGTACCACTTCCCGATAATTTAACATTAGCTTTTAAATTGATTACAGGTCTAGTTGTTGGAGTTCCTATACCACACGTAGTAATGCCACCACTTGGAGAAAGATTTAGTATACAAAAATAAGTTCCTCCACTAGATGCCGCTGATGCAAAATAATATTGCCCAGTATATAAATAATTCCTATTGTTATAATAACCAAATCCTGCAAAAACAGCTTCATCTGCAGATATAAGACCAACAGGATATTTTAAGGCCTTATTCCCTTTATTTGATAAGCTAGTAGTATATAAATCATTATTGTTACATTTATAAGTGGCTTCATTTTCATATTGACCATCAAATGCTAGATTGCCTCCTCTATAAGAAGTTAAGTCTCTTCCTATACCTGTACCACTAATTATACTTCTATCTCCACAAAATCCAGCATTAGTGTCAATATAATTTTCAAATGATGTATTACTAAAATTTTTTTGATACCAATTATCCACATATTGTTTTATAGTACTATCATTAATATTTGCATGTGTTTCTTCATAAGTGTTATTATCAGTTGATTCCGAATTATAAGTATATCCATTAGCATGCTCTGGCTTTGAATATTCAGAAACAAAATATAACTCAAAACAAGTTCCATCACTTGATGTTGACTTACATGTATATTTATTAATAAAATTTGCAGAGTTTGCTTCATTCCATGTTCCGTTTACAATTGTTCCGCTTAAAGAATAATGTCCATTTTCTTTATTAAACGTATATTCTGTTCCATAATAGTAGTTATAACTTGAGGACAAGTAAATATCACTAATATTTTTGCTTCTTCCTAAATCAATATAGTTTGAAGTGACTTTTCCATACATATATCCTACATAGGCATTGTCATCTTTTTTAGAGTTAAATTCGCTAAATCCTAATCCTCGGTCTCCATGCTCTTGGCCATTGTTATACGATGCTGTCCCATCGTAAACCATTCTGATAGAGCCATCTCCATTGATTTTTACTATACGCCAGTACATATCTTTCCCGGCTCTTGTGTCATTCATTAATGTGCAGCCCTTACTATAGCCTGAATATTGACTATGATTTTCACATTCTTCTTTTGATGAAAATAATATATAATCATCGTTAATTTCATCGGAATCATATCCAATATATACATCTGGTAATACATCATTCCATTTTCCAAATTTTACATAGTTATTATCTACGTCTCCTCTAAAATAGAATGTTGTGCCATCATCGTCTTCGCCTTCAAATAATCCATGTGTATGTTCTAATGTCTCTGATGCTTTCCCTATATATTCATATTCATAAAAGCTTACATATTCTTTTCCTGTCAAGTTAGATTTATAAATATTATTACAATCATTTTCATTATCGATTGGTTTATGCCACGATGTGATTTTTCCTACTTCTTTTCCATTAAATGTACACTTTCCACCACTCCAAGTTCCTTTGCCTAAACCGTTTTCTAAAAATGTTCCGTCTGCCAATCCACTAAATATCTCACCATTGTACATTTTAAATTTATATAGTTCAATATCTTTTGGAATGCCAAACACTCTATCCATTTCACCCATCGAATAACTATGTCCGTGATTATATGTACAATAATTGCTAAATTGTTCTCCTTGGTATGTATAATATCCATTTGCTACAGTATAGTCAATTTCTTCACTTCTGATTGTATTATCTACCAATATACTTTTACATGCACTTCCACAATTAGCGCTACTTTTCATAGTCTTGATATGTACTTTCCCTGTGAATGTTCCATTCATATCTATGTTTTGACTATCATCTATATTTGGATATTCTATTACTACATAGTAATATACTTTAATTCCTTCATTTGTTGCTTGTATTGATTCATTCATTACGAGTTGGATATTTAGTTTTTCTCCGGCTTTTATTTCTCCTTCAGAAATAGTTTCTCCTAAACTTGTTAAGTTCTCTTCACACTCTTCATATAGCTCTTTTCTTATTGTTCCAACTTCTTTTTTTACGCATGTTATTGTAGGTGTTTGTTCTTCTGTTGTTTTATATACTTTATAATTTAATCCTGCTAAAGTATTATTTCCTTCCCATGTTAAGTTATAAACTACTAATCTATCTCCTGTTGCTGTTATTTTTACACTTGATATATTCTTATGTCCTGGATAGATATCTTTATCATTAAACTCTAATGTTCCATCTACTCTTATTGTTGTATCTCCTAAGGTAACAAGTTCTGTATCGGTTTTTGCTCCTTTTCCTTCAAGTATAATTCTACTTACAAAATATGCAAAAGATGTGCCTATTACAAGCAGCAATACTGTTACTAAAACAATTAATTTTTTATTATGTTTTTGCATTATTTGTTACCTCCTATGATACTGTATATGGATCTTCCATTGTTCCCGATCCTGTGAAATTTACATTTGCATTTAAATTTATTACTGGTCTTATAGCAAGAGATGTATCTGCATATTTTCCAGTAATACTACTAGAAGTAAAAACATATGAATATGATTTATATTTTGCTGGAGTCATTGTCCAAGTATCTACTCCATTTAAATAATAATCTTCATTTATTAATCCATTTTTCCCACCTGCAAGAGATACTTCATCAGCTGTAATTAAGCCTATTGGATTATCTAATGCTTTGTTTCCTTTATTTGAACTTTTTAATGTATATAAATCTCTACTTACATTTGGACATTTTAGACTTGGAGTTTTACTTTCAATTAATCTTGTATAAGCTTGATATTTAGTTTCTTCTTTAGCTACTCCCGTTCCACTAGATATACTTCTATCTCCACAGAAGCCAGCATTTGGATCAATATATCTTTCGTAATTTTTTAAATTTGCTGTATACCATTCATCTAACTTTGTTTTAATTGTACTTGAAGTAGTGTTTGTAAAAGCTTCATCATCTGCTCCAATACCAGTTTCCTTATACATAAATCCAACATAAGCATTGTCATCGCCAGAATATGAACTGTTAAATGCATTATTTGCTATTTGAGAGCTATTTGAACTATCATAAATCAAACGGATTGTTTTGTCTCCATTTATTCTTATAATTCTCCAGGAGAATCCTGCAAAATTAACATAGTTATTATCAATATTCCCCCTAAAGTAATAAGAATCTCCATCATCATCTTCTATTTTATATAATCCTGTTGTTATCTCATCTGTTTTTGCATCTTTTACAGATGCATAAGTTGCTAAATTTTCTTTAGTTGTTCCTGCGGCAACCTTATAAATAGTTTCTGTAGGTTTATTTTTTATTGCATTTGCTACTATAGGTAAAACATTACTTGAGATAACATATTTTCCTTCTAACTTATCATATACTTCACACCATTTTCCGCTTTGAGCATTTACTAATGTAAACTTACCTGATTCTTCATTGAAAGTATAAGAATCGGCATATGCTACGTATTTATGCTGATGCAAAACTCGCTTTTTTTCTTCTACAAAATTGTCATTGGAAGATGTATATGTAAATTCTTCCATATTTGGAGTACCTACTACTTTATAAATTATTACTTTATTCGTATCCTCTTCAATTGTACTAGAAGTTGACCCTACTGTATCAATAATATATTTTCCTGATAAGTTTTCATAGATATTAGAATATATTCCAACTTGAGCATCTACTAGTGAGTATTTATTTGTTGCTTCATCATATGTATAAGAATCGGCATAAGTAAAATATCTCGATGTATACTTATTTATTTTTACAGTTTTACTTGTAGTTATCTCATTAAATCCGGTATCTGTATATGTTTTAAACGGTTCTTGTTTATTAAAATCAACTTCACCATTTTGGAGTATATTATTAGCCAGAATCATTTTATATGCTTGATTATAATTATTTGGAATTTCAATATTTAATTCTCCAGCTATCTTACCACCCATATCAATATTTTGACTTTCATCTAAGTTTGGTATTTCTAATAAAATATAATAATATACTGAATTTCCACTTTTAGTAGCTTGTATTAACTCTGTAATTACAAAACTTATTTTTTCGTTTTCAGCTCCAGCATTAATAACTCCTTTTTCTATCTCTTCACCAAGTTCACTTATATTTTCTGTACATTCTTCATAGTAGTAAATTGACAAATCAAAGCTTTCTTCTTGCTTTGCTTCACAACTAACGCTAGCATCCACTGCATTAGTCGTTTTATATACTCTATAATTTACAGGAATGCTAAGAGTATTGGTACCTGTCCATACTATATTAAATGGCACTTCATCTTCTCCTGTTGCAGTCACTTTAATTCTAGAAAGAGTTTTATGTCCTGGATACTTTCCTGTACCATTTGTTTCTATGTCTCCACTAACAGTTACAGTCGTATCCCCTTTGCTAGCAGTTTTTACATTTACTTCCGCACCATTCCCATTTGATAGTACTCTTGTTACAAAGTATGCAAAAGAGCCTCCAATTCCTAGTATTAAAACACTTATTAATATGATAATCCAAAGTTTACTTTTTTTCGTCTCCATTTTAGATACTCCTAATCTATTATATATTTATAATAGCATATCCCCCCCCCGGAGTCAATATCTTTGTTCTATTTAATTGTATTTTTTCTACAATAAATTCTTAATAAAAAATTGCTGATGAAATAATACTAGAAGAAAAAATTTATAGTTAGACTGTTTTCCAACTTTTACCACTTGAAACAAACTTAAGTTCGATATATAATTGTTTTAGTGGAAAGGAAGTAATATTATGGAAAGCGTTTATTTAAATCGTCATTTCTTATGCATTGATTTAAAAAGTTTTTTTGCAAGTGCCGAATGTATTGATAGAGGCCTTGATCCTTTTAAAACTCCTTTAGTTGTTGCCAACAAAGATCAAGGTGGAGGTGCTATTACTTTAGCTGTTACTCCTTATTTAAAGAATAAAGGAATTCCCTCTCGTGGAAGAATATACGAAATTCCTAAAAATATAAAATATATGATTGCTAAACCTAGAATGAGTCTTTATATTAAAAAAAGTAGTGATGTAGTTGCAGTTTATTTAAAATACGTTGATAAAAAAGATATTCATATTTATTCTATAGATGAATGCTTTTTAGATGTCACTGATTATTTAAAAATGTATAAAAAAAGTGATTATGATCTCGCTCTTACAATTTTAGAAGATGTTAAAAAGTCTACTGGTCTAGTTGCTACTTGTGGAATAGGACCTAATATGCTTTTAGCTAAAGTTTCCATGGATATTGATGCAAAACATAGTAAAAATTTTATTGCTAAATGGACTTATGATGATATTCCTTCTAAATTATGGAGTATTTCTCCCCTTTCTAAAATGTGGGGAATAGGTAGTAGAATGGAGAAAAAACTTAATAATCTTCATATTTATAGCGTAGGAGAGTTAGCTCATTACGATAGAGATAAATTAAAACAAAAATTTGGAGTAATTGGCTCCGAGCTTTGGAATCATGCTAATGGAATTGACTTAAGTCGTATTGGTGAGTATAAAAAAACAGTTGATAAATCATATTCTCATAGTCAAGTTTTATTTAAAGATTATAACGGTGAAAATATAAAACTTATTATTAGAGAAATGGTCGATGTAATTACATCTAGACTTAGAATAAACAAAAAAACTTGTTTAGTAATTGGCTTTGGCATTGGATATTCCAAAAGTATCGGCGGGGGTTTTTATCACTCGTGTAAGATGGATACTCCTACTGATCAAGAAAATATGATTTATAATACATGTCTTATGATTTTTGATAAATTTTATCAGAATTTACCTATTAGAAAAGTTTCTATTTCTTGTGGGTGTTTGCAAGATAAAAGCGGAGTACAATTAAATATATTTGATGATTTTGAAAATGTAAAAGAGACAGAAATGGTACATCTAGCTATTCAAGAAATTAAAAATAAATTTGGAAAAAATGCTATCTTAAAAGCTTCTAGCTTACTTGATGATTCTACTATTATAGAGCGAAATAAAAAGATTGGAGGCCATAGTGCATGAGTTTCGATCGTGGTTTTATTAAATGGCAACCCTTTAATTCTGTTGCGAGTCCAAAACAAATATTTGAGTCGATGAATCAAAGTGAAAAAATTATTAAACCCGGATTATTTCCAGAAAAGCAAGAATTATTAAATGAATTAATTATAGAAGCCTATTATTCTAAAAGTAAAATTCGAATCTATTTTTATGATGAAAACAAAATAAAAATGATTGAAACTACTATTAGAAAAATATATCCTAATTCTGGAACATTAGAGTTTTATAATCATCATATTATTTCTTTTAATCAAATTATTAATATTATTTAAGAACATAATACATTAACCAGTTATGATATAAAAGAGTAGCATGTGCTCTCCAATTATCATGAATACGACCTAATTCGTCATAATAATTTAATGGTTTTAATGTTCTTATTTTTAAATTCAAATCTCTTAAATACTCTTTATCTAGAGTATTTTTTTCATATTCTAAATGGCCTGTTACAAATAAATATTTATTATCTTTACTACTAACGATAAACACCCCTGATTCATTTGATTTACTAATAAGAACTAATTCTTTATTTAAAAGAATTTCTTCTTCATTTAAGCCACAATATCTCGATTGAGGAACTAAAAAGTATTCATCGAATCCTTTTATTATTTCTCTTTTATTTACTATATAATGTTTATATAGCCCTGATAGTTTATTAGGCAGTTTATGCTTTTTAATACCATATAAGTATTCTATTAAATATTCACTAGCCCAACATAAAGAAAGTATTGTCTTAGAGTGTGTATTCATATATTCAATAAATAAATTTAATGATTCTTGATAATGGATGTCTTCATTTGAAAAATGTTCTAAAGGTGCTCCCGTAATAATTAAACCATCGAAATATTCATCTTTCATATTATTAAATTCTTGATAATAAGTTTCTAAATATATTTTTTTATCTGGATCTTTTGTAAAATCTTTTAAATATAAGAATACTAACTCTACTTGTATATATGGAATATCAAGTACCCTTAATAAATCTTTTTCAGTATCTTCTAAATTTGGCATAATATTTAGAATACCTATTTTAATGTGAGGTTTATTTTTACTCAAATTTTTAATCCAATTAATTTCTTTTAAATCATCACAAACTCTTAATTTTCTTTGCATAAAAATAGCCATAAAACACCTCTAATTAATTATATTAATTAGAGATTATTTTTATGGCTTAGTACTCATAATTTTTAATATTAAATCGTAGTTATCATCATTAGCACATTTATTTTTTTTAATTATTCCGCATTTATTACAGCGATAAACTATTTTTAATGTATCCTTCTTCCCTTTTTCTATTTCAATTGGTTCTAATACTCCAAGACATGTACATGCTCTATCACCTGGATTAATATCAACATGTTTACTTGATAAGCAAAACGGGCAATGATCTCTAGCTGTATAACTAAGAGGATTTACTTTTCTTCCGCATACTTCACAAGTAAAACCATCATCAATCATTGTAAATCTTTTAGTTTCCATTAATTAAATTTAAAGACCTTTCTAATAATTTTATAAGCAGGAATACATATTATGCGGGGTGTTTTAGAGAGTTTAGCTACTACTAAGTGCTTCTTTATATTTGGAAGCTTTAAATCTAAATAAGACCATAGATCCTTTATTTTATTTTTGGCTTCTTTTGTTCCTGCAAGTTTTAATAAAATAGTTGATACACACATCATAATATCTAGATAATGTATAAGATACTTTCTTAAATTTTCATTTTCTATTTCAAATGGGTTAAAAAAGTCAATCATTGTCTTAGTTACAAATATCTGTTGATCAACTCTTTTTACCATAACACTTTCATTTACAGATTGATCGCTTCGCCCTATAAAATAGCGATAAAAAGGAACATCTAAATAATACATTTTTTTAACATGTGGAAGTGGATAATAAACAAATATATTATCAACATAAAATGTATGCTCTGGAAGGCTTAAATTTATTTCTTTTAAAAGACTAGTCCTATAAATAACAGAATGCATAAGTAAATAAGAACTAATATCAAAGTCTTTAATGTCATTCCAAGTAAATATTTTATCTTGTGGAAGATTTTTATAATGAATTATTTTGGGATTATTATCTTTTTCATAAACATAGTTTACAATCATCATATCTATTTCTTGCTTTTTTAAGACTTTAATTACTTTTTTTAGAGAGTTTTCATCTATCCAATCATCACTATCTACTACTTTAAAATATTTTCCTGTTGCAGATTTTAATCCAGCGTTAACACCACTACCGTGTCCTCCATTTTCTTTATCAACAACTTTAATAATACTAGGATATTTCTTCTTATATTCTTTAGCTATTTTTAAAGTTTTATCTTTTGATCCATCATTTACAATAATTATTTCTACATCTTCTTTGCCAGATAATATTGTATCAATAGCATGATGCATGTACGCTTCAGAATTATAACATGGAATAACAAATGATATTAGCTTCATAACTACACCTCTAAAATTATTTTAAATTAAAAACAAAGATAAGGCTAGTATATCTTTGCTATTTGACACTTTATTTATATTCTTCGACGTACGTCTTCTCTTAATTCTTCGTAAGAGGAATCTCTTTTTAACATTATCATAAATAATTTTCGAAAATCAATTTCTTCTCTTATAAGTAGCTCAGGCATATCAAAATATAAACTAAATAGACCATATAAATCAGAATTATCTTTATTAAAAGTAATATCATATTTCATATAAATGGAGATTAATAGTTCAAATAAATAATAAGATATTTCTGATTCTGAAAATATATCTCTGGACTTAATACTATCAATGTCAATAAGGCGGATGCTTCCTCCTGCTAAAACATTAGCAGTATGCCAATCAAAATAAGTTAAACCGTTTTTCTTTAATGCTTTATCAGTTAAAATAATTTGTAATATATATGTAAATCTTCTTTTTTGAGGAAGAGCCCATAATACATCTTTTAATAATGGGCTATCATCATATTCGTATACGTATCCTTTAATACTGCCATTTTCTTTAATAAATCCTTTTATTATAGAAATATATCTTAGTTTTAATTTCTCCAACATAAGTAATATTTTTGCAAGCTCTTTTTCTTCGCCATTAAAAAATTTATAAACATTTCCATCAAATAAAATAGGATATAAATACCCTTCGCTTGGACGTGGAAACGGACTTCTTAGAATTGTTCCACAGCCTTGTAAATCTTCATAAGTTATATTTTCTAAGATCATTTTATTTACCCCCTTTTTGAAATAAAATTAAACTGTTATAAATCTAATACTTTTTATTACTGGTTTTTTTATTGGTTCCTCGCCATTAACTTTAGTTTTTCCTAACTCTTCTAATACATCAAAACCGGCGATTAGCTTTCCAAATGAAGCATATGAACCATCTAAATGAGGAGTATCATCTAAGCAAATAAAGAATTGGCTAGACGCTGAATCATAATCATTACTCCTTGCCATAGAAATTACTCCTTTAGTATGTTTTAAAGTATTTGTAAATCCATTTAAAATGAATTCACCTTTGATAGTGCTAGCCGTTTTTTCTTTTCCTTTATCAGTTAAGTATCCACCTTGAATCATAAAGCCATCTACAATACGATGGAATACTAATTTATCATAAAAATGCTCACTTACTAATTTTTGAAAATTGGCTACTGTTATAGGCGCAATATCTGGATATAACTCAAGTAGCATAATTTTTCCATTATTCATTTCAATTTTAACATAGTTAGTAATATCTTCTGTTTCATTATAAGAAATATTATCAATTACTCCACTAGTATTATCTTTACTTTGGCATCCACTAAATAATAAACAAATAAAAACTAAACTAATAATAAATATTTTCTTTTTCATATGATTCACCTATCAATATTTTATAACATTATTATCTTTTTTACTAGTATAAAATTATTTTTTTCTCTGTAATAAAAGTCCATCATGTTCATGATTAAGTGATTCTGGATTGGAACTAATATTTGGAAAATCAATCAATTCTTCTCCATGAGATAAGTCACTTTCACTAACAGTCGCATTTATAAACAATCTTGATCTTCTAACATTTGCTTTAGGATATGCGTAATGAAATAAATAAGCTATCGCAAGAATTCCACCAACATTTACTAACTTAAGTTGTTTATCCACTGCTTCCCTTAGTTTTTCATAATCCCAAAAGTTGCCATAAAAACTAGCATAATAATCAGGAATATTTGATAAAAAGAGAAAGTCATACATATCTTTAAACTTTGTATCTAAATTAAAGGCATTGCAAGCTTGAAATGTAATATTTGCTTGAGTCAAATTTATTTTTAATCTATTAAAACTTTCTTCATCTTGTAAATAGCTATTTCCTAATTTTATATCAAGTTTTGTAGGAATTAATAGCATTTTCATTAAATTTAAGGGACAAGGACTATTTTTTTGCAACTCATAATTATGCTCTAAAATATTTTGCCAAAATAGACGATGATGTTTTTCCATATATGGAAATAAAGATGCAATTAATTCAGTTAATTCTTCTATAGTTATATGATCATCAAGTATTTTATTTATAAATTCTAAATATTCCTGATAATTAAATCTAAGTATTGCACTTCTTTTAATTCCTAAAACAAAATACTCTGTTAATTTATTAGTATCAAATGTATCAACTCTGCTAATTCCATAATAAATAGCATTAAAGGCATGATCCCCACTTCCCATGACAGATAGCGCACTTGATTTTCCTTTAAAATCAAATTTACTCATATATCCTTTTATATTTTCATTAGTGACAGTGTATACTCTTTGATATTCACTAAAAGGAACACCAAACATATATGCTTTTCCATACATTACTTGTTTTTCTATTAAAGCTTTTGCTCCTTTTACTGCTTCTTTCATATAAAAACCCCTTTTTTATGGGATATATATTATCATAAAACTCGTAAAAATGCAAATTTAGGAATTGAAAATATTAAGAAATTTGGTATAATGGTAATATGGCTCGTTGGTGAAATGGTTAACACATTGCCCTCTCAAGGCAACATTCATGGGTTCAAATCCCATACGAGTCACCAAAATAAAAGAAAACCTCATAAATGAGGTTTTTTATATTTTTTGTAAAAAATTAAAAATATGATACTTTATATTTAGGAAAAAAAGTTTAATATTTCATTATATTACGTTATATGAATTTTATTTTTCTTGTACACTTTTAATTTCTTGTAATTCAAATCTATATTTTTGACCATTTTTATTTACTTCATCTAAAAACATGTCATAAGGTCTACACCACAATTTATTATCTCCATACAAAGCTCTATATGCGACCATTTTTTCGCATGTTTCACTATGATAAATTATATCTTCTATAATATATAAATCTCCTTTATAATGCTTATATACACCCTTTATTTTTAATTCTCTCATTCTTATTCCACTCTATATATTATTTTGCAACACTTTCTACATTTTGTAATTCAAATCTATATTTTTGCTCTACATTCGGATATTTCTTGTGGTCTACTTCACTTAAAAACATATCAATAGGTCTAATCCATAAACTTCCGTCTCCGTATAATCTTCTATATACAACATATTTTTCTTTTGTTTCTGAATGATTAGCAATATCAACGATTAAATAATAATCTCCTTTGAAATGTTTATATATACCATTTATTTTTAATTCTCTCATTCTTAACCTCTCAATCTTTGCTAATTTAATATAATTTATTTTCTATACTATTATCTCCTCATCTTTATAAGAAAATAATAGCATAACCCCTCCCCGGAGTCAATATTTTAAATATTTCATTTACAAGTGGTTTTACAAGAATAATGTTAAAAAAAAAAGAAGATTAATCTTCCTTTTTCTAATTTAAGTTTTAAAAACAATATTTAAATATTAATTGTCCAACTAAAAAACAAATTTATAAAAAGTGAGGCGATTGAAATTTCAATAAAGAAAAAAGATTTAATACTTTTCTTTAAAAATATTAAATCTTTTTTTCATGCCTTCAAGCTCTAAAATATTCATAATATCATAAAGATTAGGAGTCATAGAGCTTGTTGTTAGAACTACTCTAATAATAGTTGTAAAATCAGCAATATTTCCTTTATAGTCATCAGGATTTTCTTTATACGCCTTCATATCTTTAGCATATCCTAAACTTTCACATAACACTTTTATTTTATCAAACCATTCATCTTGGGTATCAGATGCATCATAAATCTTTAAATATTCTTCCATTACTTTAGTAATTTCTTCTTTATCAGTAATTTTATTAAATTCATAAGTTAGCTCTCTGTCCCATTCTTCGTCATATATATACCAAATTTTATTAAATATTGAAGAATAATTCTCATAATCTTTACGTGTTTTTTTACATTCTCTTTCAATATTTAAAAACTTTATTGTTCTTTCTTTATAATTCTTAATTAATTCAAAAATATGTTCATTATATTTCTTAGCCCATTCTACAAATTCATTATAAACATCTTCAGCACTCATTTTACTAATATAATTTTTAGCAATATTATCTAATTTGTCTAAATCGAATAATGCCCCACTTGAGCTCATTTTCTTAGGGCTAAATGGAAATTCGTAAAATGGTTTATCTGGATTGCTATTTCTCCATTCCTCAAAGTTTGAATTAGCAATTGTTAATACCGCATCAATTACAGCCATAGTAGGATATCCTTTTTCTTCATAAAAGAACATTAATGCTTCTGGATCTTTTCTTTTACTAATCTTACGAATTGTATCACCATCTTTTTTCAGAATTAAAGATGTATGGATATATTTAGGCATTTTATACCCAAAAGCATGGAATAATTCATAATGAAGTGGAACACTAGAGATCCACTCTTCTCCACGAACTACATGAGTTGTATGCATTAAGTGATCATCTACTACATGAGCAAAATGATATGTTGGGAGTAAATCTCCACTTTTCATTATTGGAACATCTAAATCATTTTCAGGAAATTCAATTTTTCCTTTTGTTAAATCATCAAAAACAAACTTTTTATTATAGTCTCCCTCTGATTTAAAACGAATAACAAACTTTTCGCCGTTTTTAATTTTTTCTATCGCATCTTCCGGGCTTAAATCACGATACTTTGCATAGCGGCCATAAATTCCAATTCTTTTTTTAGCTTTAGTTTGATATTCTCTTATCTCTTCTATTTCTTCTTGAGTTAAAAAGCATGGATACGCTCTACCAATACTAATTAAGTGTTTTACAAATGCATGATAAATATCTATTCTTTTGCTTTGAATATATGGGCCATATTCACCTACAATTTTGCCTTGATATTCATATTCATCAGGTGATAAATGATAAAATTCAAGAATATGATGAATAAAATCAACTGCCCCTTCTACAGTTCTTGCTTGATCTGTATCTTCATTACGTAAGAAAAATACCCCATTACTAGAACGCGCTAATACATAATTAATTGTAGCACTCATCATGTTTCCTATATGCATAAATCCAGTTGGACTTGGCGCAAAACGAACTACTTTTGCTCCTTCATATAGATTTCTTTCTGGATATAATTTTTCATAATCTTCAGGTGTTTTTGTGATATGTGGAAATATAAAATTTGCAAGCTCTTTTTGTGTCATGTAAAATCCCTCTTTCTTGTAACTTTATTTTACTTTATATCGTGACAAAAGTAAATCATAAAATTTTATTTTAAATAAAAAAACTTCAAATTATTGAAGTATTTCTTTATCTTCCCATTGGAACAATCTCAGCAACTAATTTGTTATGTCTTTCAACATTCATAATATATTCGTATGCACAAGTAATACAAAATTCTCTTGTTAACAAGCTCCAAATAGTTTTATCGCTTGGAGATACACTTCCATTTATCATTTGGTAATGTATCGTTTTAAGAATTAATGAACATATATCATTAAACATTAAAGTTTTCGCTTCTTTATTTGTTGGATAAAATTCTTCTGATAAAAATTCAATTATTTTTTGTTGTCTTTCATCATTTCCTACATCTTCGCTTTTTCCAATTAAAGCATTTAAAATAAATTCTTTTAATTCGCCCATTTTTTAAAACCCTCCTAAATTAATTCTAACTAATAATGTTTAACTTGTAAAGGTTTTATAGAAAATATTATAAATTTTTATTATTTTTTAAAAATTCTCTTAATACTTTAGTAAGGGCTCTTTTTTCAATACGAGATACGTAACTTCTTGATATTTTCATTTCTTTTGCTATTTCTTTTTGGGTTTTTTCATCAAAGTCAAATAAGCCATATCTTTTAATTAATATTTCTTGCTCTCTTTTAGTTAATACATGAAAGTATTCTCCTAAAAGTTTTATATTTTCTTTTTTATGAATCATATCAGCAATATCTATACCATCATCAGATAAAACTTCCATTAAACTAATCTCTCCACCATCTTTATCATATCCAATGGAATCATTTAAACTAACAGTATTACCATTTTTTTTATTACTTCTAAAATGCATTAATATCTCATTTTCAATACATCTAGCTGCGTATGTTGTAATTTTAGTGGATTTGCTTTTTTTATATGAATCTATTCCTTTAATCAGTCCAATAGTCCCAATTCCTATTAAATCATCAGTATCATAATTTGAACTATCAAACTTTTTTACTATATGAGCAACAAGCCTCAAATTATGCTCAATAAGATTATTACGTGCTTCTTTATTTCCTTTTAGCATTTCTTCAATTGCTTCCTCTTCTTCTTCTTTTGATAATGGTTCAGGAAATACACCATTAGAATAACTACCTGTAAAAAAAAGCATATCTTTTATTAAATTTAATATATTTAAAAACATCTTAACACCCTAATAAAAGTATATTTTGAAAAATAAAAAAAAATTACTCTATTATATGAGTAATTATCTTGTTTGCTTTGGCTCTTGATTTAGTTTTGATCTAACTGTTATGGTCATACCATTTTTTAATTGTATTGGTTCTCCAATTCTTTTACCAATTAATTGACTACCAACTTCGCTTCCAATTGAAGCTTCTACTATACCATCAATGTTTCCCATTGGAATTGCTACTATACGAATTAATTCAGGACTGGCATAGTCCTGATCATAAATAATTTCTACAATATCTCCAATATTTACAGTATCATCCTCTTTTTGAATAACTATTGCGTTATCTAAGATCTTTTTAGTTTCAGATATTAATTGTTTATTTTCAGCTTCTTTTATTTCTAAGCTTCGTAAATTTTCTCTTAAAGTATCATAAGTTTCTTGATCTAATAAATAATTTGCCATAATTTTCCCCTTTCATAGATTGGTATTTTAACATAAAACTATAAAAAAAGCAAATTTTTAATTTATTAGTCAAAAAAATCATTTATATTTACATCTAAGATCACACTAATTTTATATAATTCATCAATAGAAATAGCTAAATCTTCTTCTGTATTATTTTCTAATGCTCTTAAATAATCAATATCGATTCCAGAATATTTGCTTAGATCTTCTATTGAAATTTTCTTTTCTCTTCTATATTTCTTAATATTAGAAGCAATTATTAAATAAATTTTAGGATTAAATTCATAATGGCTATCCATATTGCACCTCTACTTATATTGTACACTTTTTTATGAATTTAATAAAGTCTAATCAAGAAAAAATTGGTCCATTGTAACATTTAAGACGATTGATATTTTATATAAAGTTCTTAAACTCATTCCCTCTTTACCTAAAGTGGTTTCAAATCTTCTTAGAAAATCATTCGAAACTCCGATATCTGTTGCTAATTGTTCTTGGGTAATTCCAGCTATTTTTCTATATTTCCTCACGTTTTTTGCTACAACTTCTATAATACTCTGGTTAAAACTAAACTCTCTTTTAAACGTTGTCATAAAACTTCCCTCTCTATAATTCTATTTTACTCGTTTAAGAGATTTTATTCTATGAAGTACTACTTCGGTTATCTTGCATTTTCTCTTCCATTTTTTACCATTATAGCGATATTTGCTGTATTAAACAAGAGGTAAGTTTTGACAAGTTTACTCTATTCTTGTCGAAATATTTTCAAAAATAATTTTTAAGTTTATTGTATTTTTTCTAATTCATAATTCTTTTAAACATTCGCTCTAAATCATATATGCTAAATTTAATAATAGTTGGTCTACCATGAGGACAATTATATGGATTATCACACATTACAAGCTCATGCAATAATTCTTCCTCGGCCTCACGCGAAATATGCATATTTGCTTTAATACTCATTTTACAAGCTAAAGTAATAGCAATGCTCTCATTAAATTTAACCGGATCAAAAGATACTCCACTAATTACTAAATCAATAATTTTACGAATGCTTTCTTCTTCATGTCCTTCTAATAACCATGTTGGATGGGCTAATATTCTAATTGTATTTACTCCAAATTCTTCTAATGTAAAACCTAAAGATTCTAAATGATTTATATTTTCTTTTAGCCTTAAATAATCACTACTAGATAGCTCAATCGTAATAGGAATTAAAAGAGAAGTTGTAGTAGTTACATGATTTCTAAGCGCTTTCATATATTTTTCATAATTAATGCGTTCTTGAGCAGCATGTTGGTCAATCAAATAAATTCCTTCATCATTTTCAGCAATAATATATGTCCCTAAGGCAAGTCCTACAGGATATAATATTAAAGATTTCATTTCTTTATTTTCAATTATATCTTCACTAACACTAATCTCTTTTTTCTCGTCTTTACTCTCTTCTATTTTAAAATTTAATTCTGTTTGTATAGGAGTACTATCTTTAGTCATAGTTGACAATATATCTTTTATAACATCATCTTTAATAATACTTACACTTTCATCTTTTAATGCATTAGGAATCAATAAGTTATTGTATAAAACTTCT
Organism: uncultured Mycoplasma sp.; assembly: GCA_946554525.1. Taxonomy (GTDB): domain Bacteria; phylum Bacillota_I; class Bacilli_A; order RF39; family UBA660; genus Caccenecus. Next base: position 3,261 of record CAMNSE010000017.1, on the reverse strand, counting down.
TTAAATGTTGTGTAAATAAGATCGTATAACTCATTCATTTTAGATAATTTTATATCTTGCTTTGTAGGATGAATATTAACATCTACAAGCGTTGGATCTGTATTAATTTTTAAAACTACTACTGGATATTTTCCATCAGGCTTATATGTGTAATATGCATCATTAATAGCTCGGTTAATTTCCATGTTTCTTACTACCCGATCATTTACAAACGTATTTAAATCATTTCTATTCGATTTTAGTATTTCTGGTTTACATATATACCCATAAATATCAAAATCATTATTACTAGCTTTAAACTCCAGCATTTTATTAGAAACATTTAAACCATATATTTCATGAATAGTTTTAAGAAGATTTCCACTTCCACTTGTTTTTAATAAAACTTTATCGTTATTAGTTAATGTAAACTTAATATTTTCGTGAGCAAGGGCTAACTTTTCCATTAAGTTAACAGAATTGTAAGTTTCTGTATTCTCACTTTTTAAATACTTAAGCCTTGCTGGAGTATTATAAAATAGATTGGTCACTGTAATCATAGTTCCACGTCTTAAATCTCCAGCACTTTCTTCTATTACTTCTCCGCCTTTTATGTGGATATAGCTTGAAGACTCTCCATTACTTGTTTTCAATTCTACTTCAGAAACACTAGCAATTGAAGGCAATGCTTCACCACGAAATCCCATCGTATTAATGAAAAATAAATCATCATCGTGGATGATTTTACTGGTTGCGTGCCTACCAAAAGCCATTTTTGCATCAGTATCATCCATTCCTTCACCATCATCAATAACACTAATAGATGTAAGACCTCCATTTATTAAGTTTATAGTAATATTAGAAGCTTTGGCATCAATACTATTTTCTACTAATTCTTTTACGATACTAGAACATTTTTCTACTACTTCTCCTGCGCCAATTTTATTAGCAAGAGTCTCACTCATTACATGTATTTTACTCATAATCTTCACCACTTATATTTGGTCTAATTTCAAAACACTTTATATTTGTTTTAATTTTAGTACTCTTTTTTACATTCATAAATCCAATTCCTGGAATTATAAAATCACTATTCTCAGGAAGTGAAATTTCAAATTTATTATTTTCATCTTTTTTATAGTTCTTTTTAATATTTTTATTTATTATATAAAACGTTACACTATTGTCTTCTGAGAAATTTATAGATATTTTATCGTTTATAATAATATTTGTCTCTCCCTTAATTTGATACGTTATAGGCTTTACTTCACTATTTATTAGAGAATCTCCTAAATTCTTGTAAGAAAAACCTGGAGTATCAAAAATTATAAATTCATCAAAACGAAATTTAATAAAATCAAGAGTTGTATTAGGCTTATTACTTACAACAATTTCTTTGTTACTATTAATTTTTTTTAATAAACTATTTAGGAATGTTGATTTACCAGCATTTGTAATTCCCATAATATATGCTGTCTTAAAATGCTTAAGTTCCATAATTTTAAATATATTAATATTTTTAAAATTATTTTTATTGCTAATAAAATATATATCTGTATCAATATCATAAACATTCTTTAACCAATTTTTTATTTTTGTAAATTTCATTTCTTTTCTTAAAGTATCACATTTACTAATCACTAAAACTTTAGGTATAGCAATCTTTTTAAAAATTTCAATTGTTTCAATGTTAATGTTAAAAAAATCAATCAAGAAGAAGGCTATACCCACACTTTTATTTACTTTAGAAAGTATTTTTTTCTCATCTACTGTTTCTTCTTTTTTCTCTCCATAATTTTTTAGTCTAAAACAACGCATACAATAATCGTTTTTTATATCAGGTGTATATCCTAATGCTTCTTTATCTGTTGTTTGAAGAGTTATTCCACATCCAGTACATTTCTTAATCATAATACTCTCCCTTTTTCAATATATTTTTTCTTTTAAATGCACGATAAATAAATTTCTCAAAAAAACGATTAATTTTTGTACCAACTTTCTCATATTCTCCTAAAGGATTTATTAATATAGAAGTTATCCCTACTCTATTAGCTCCAAATATATCCGTTAAAAGTTGGTCCCCTATCGCCGCAATCTCATATTCTTTATAGTTATAAATTTCCATAATACGTAAATATTTCTTTTTTAATGGTTTATGAGAAGATGCCGCAACATCAACATTTAAGCCTTCTTTAAATGGAATTAATCTTTTTTTATTACTATTTGAAACAATAATTACTTTAAAATCCCGCTCTAAATATATAAATAGCTCTTTTATTTTCTTAGGTGGAATATCGGTATTTACTGGAACTAAAGTATTATCAAGATCAAATAATAAACATTTAATTCCTTTCTTTTTTAATTTTTTATAGTCAATATCATAAATACTTTTTTGATAAATATCGGGAATAAACTGATCCATATAATCACTCCATTATTATTTTATCAAAATTAAATGATGAAATCTATTATAAAACGACAAAAACATGAATTTTTCATCATGTTTTATTATTTTAACGCTCCTAAGACGTTACTTATTAAATCAATATTGTCTATTGCATCACTAATTTTATCGGTAGCCCTTAGTTTATATTTTATTTTCATATCATTTTTATAATTCTTAACGCTTGCAGGATTACGATTTAGCTCTTTACACCAATATGAATTATATTTTAATAACTCCCACATTTTTGTATCTTTTTTTAATTCTAATAAAGCACTTACTTGCATATATTAATCCTCAAAAAATTTATTAATTGGTCGTGGTGTTGTAGGTCCTTTTATAGAAGGAGATACACCTGTACTTTTACCTGTCAGCTCTTGGACTAATCCTAAAGCTTTTTGCGCTGTATTAATATGTTTTTGAACACTATCCATATCAATATTTTTTACGATATCTGTAATATTACTAAAATTAGTTGATGAACTACTACCTTTATTAAAATAATTATTCCAAGCTCTATCATCTTCGCCATAGATATCATATATTTCATATAGTTTCTGCCATGAGGTATCACCTGATTTAATAGAATTTACAAGCTCTGGATGATTTTTAGCAAATGTTTTAAAAGATTCTTTTTTATCCATATTCATCACCTAAATAATTTTATGCTTGATCTTCTTTTTTCAAAACAAAAAGAGTTCAGTTGAACTCTTATTAATTTATTTCTAAATCATATGGATGATCAATAGATCCATCATTTCCATTGTCTACTATAGATACGTTAGATTTTAAATATAATGTCGGGCGCACTTCATTGCTAGTGCCAACACTAGTTCCAG
>CAMNSE010000016.1 GCA_946554525.1 uncultured Mycoplasma sp. | reverse complement strand
AGTTTCCTATTTGTTGGAGTGTTCGCGTATTACCGTAGCATTGCTCCATTAATGTATAAAAGACGAACACAGTTGCAAATGTGCTCGTTTTTTCATTTCTAGCGATTAATATTAAGGTATTAGGCGCTTTTCTTTTGTAAATAATTTAAAAAGACTACAATGTTTTTAATAATTGTAGTCGGCCTATATACTAATTTCTAATAATTCGTAATCGTATTAGACGTATTTTAATAATTCAGCAAATTCTGTATAGCCACTTTCAGAATTTAAATGTCCTCCACCAGAAATCATAATTTGATTTTCAGTTATAGCATCAGCAAATTCTTTTTCGGCTTCATATTTAACATAAGGATCATCATCAGAATAGAAACAAACAATGTCATCACAATAATTTTTAACATCTGCTAAATTATTAAAATACATACTCTCATTAACTGCGTCATAATCTTTATCAATTCCAAGATAATTATTAAATCCACAAACAAAAACTAGTCTCTTAACTTTAATCTTATTTTGGGCTAAAAATTTACAGATAAAGATAGGTGCTATTGAATGAGCAAATATAACAGTATTTTCATTTAAGATATTTGCCTCTACATAAGTCTTTAAAAGATTAGACCAATTCGTATAGTTTTGGTAGCTAACTCCACTTGGAAAATCTGGAGTATAAACTTCTAAATCTCTATTTTCAATTTCTTTTCTTAAATATGGAATCCAATTTGAAAATGGGCTTCCAAAACTTCCATGTACTAATAAATAATTATTTTTCATATCTATTTCCTTTCTATTAACATCTAACTCATATTCAACTGAATTACTCATCTTTCCTTACCACCCCAAAATACTATCCAAGTTTGCATTCCTTTTTTATTAATATGAAATGGTTTTAATTTGAATAATTTATCTATAATGATTAATGTTGCATAATTGCTATTTTTCTTACTAATCCAAAAAGTTTCATCTACGCATAATTGTTTGTTATACTTTATTTTCATTTCTTCCATTGATGTTTTATTTAAATCAAAGAATAATACATCTTTAATTGTAAAATATCCTAACACAACGCCACTAGATTTTTTAACAATTACAATATCATCTTTAGTAATTTGATTATATGGCATAATTTTATTTTTACTAAATCTTGATTCTATTGTTTTCTTACCGTCTAACATATAAGTTAAATAAGGTTCACTAAATATTCCTAGATGAATTGTTTTATTTTTTAATTAATTTAGTTCACGAATTGGTAATTGTTTTTCTAAATTTTCAATAATTTCTTTGTACATAAGTAAAGTCCTTAAAAATTTATGCTATTAAAAGGTGTTTTCATCAAGCAGAGGAACAATGTCTATTGCAGGCTCTTCGTAAGGATGTACTTCCCTCAATTTTGATATAACTGTTTTTACTTTATCTATATCACATACAAATTCTAGTTTTTCTTCTTCTACAAATTCTAATTTATTATTTTCCCCAATATATGGATTGGCGTTGTCATTTGGTTTAAAGGTACCAATTGATTTTGTTGATGGAGTACAATAAGTATAATTTCCAATTATTCCCGCACCTGCTTCACAAATTGCATTTCTAACTTCTTCGACATTTTCTACTGGTATAGTTACAAATATTTTTACTTTGTTAATATTTATATTCATTCTAAATCCTCCTTCACAAGCATTCTTGTTGATATAATTATACTATAAATTTCAATAAATTCATATATGAGTATTTATTTTTTTTAAATATTATTGATGCTAAAACATTATGTATTTGATGTCATTATGTCTTTTATTTTTTTCACAATAAATCTATGTTATATTACGATTTAAAAAAATTTAAAGTCTTGAATATAGTGCAATGATAAGATATAATTAAGATAATAAAAGAGGAATGATATGTATGGAGAAATTTAAAAAAGTCTTTAAAGAGAAAAATAAACCCATAACATTAAGTTTAATAGGCGTTTTACTTATAATAACAAGTATATTAATTGCTTGCAATTCTAATAATTTTAAATCATCATTTAGTAATGTAATTTCAAACTTACCTGAAGAAAAAGAATTTGTATATTTATCTGATATACCATATATTAAAGAACAATCTTCGGTAGGATGGGGGAATATAACTTTAGATGCTAATTTAGAGGCGCGGTATAATAATGGTTTAATTGCTCTTACTGTTAATGGAGAAAATAAATTATTTTTAAAAGGAGTAAGTGCCCATGCCACAAGTACTTTAGTATATGATATAACTGATCTTAATTATGATTATTTCACTACCTATTATGGTGTTGATGCTAGCCGTGGTGCGAATGGTAATGGAGTTAAGTTTTCTATCTATACTTCTGTTGATGGAATAGAGTGGACTTTACATACACCAGTATCACCTCCAGTTAAAAAAGGAAATAGTGAAGCAGAAAATATAACAATTGATATTAAAGGCCAAAATTTTATTAAGTTATATGCCAACAATAATGGTAATGAAAGTTCTGACCATGCTGTATATGCGGGTGCTAAATTATACAAAGAGGGTTATAATAATGAAGAAGAAAATGCTCCTTATGATTTTATTAAAACCTTAGAAGAATATGATAATATCTTAACTAATGCTTCTTATGATGAGGTATTAGCTTCTAAAGAGCATACTCTTTTACAAAGAAAATTTGTTAGCAACATTGGTTATGAAATATTACAAGCATTTGCTCATTTAGATAAGGATCATAAAGATGTAGTTGAGTGGATTTTGAAAGACTTGGATGCTTTAAGATATTATATAACAGGCGGGAAACCAACAGGTTCTTATATGAATTCCTTAAATGTTTTATTAAAATTATATACAGCTCATAAAGAAGATTTAAGTAATACAACTAAAACGGCATATCACAATGTTCTAGGTGATCTATATAAAAGAATGATGATTACATTATCGCTTACCCATTCATCTAATGTATGCTTATGGGTAGGGGGAGGACAATGCTCTGATGCTGTTAAAAGATATGAAATATATAAAGAAATGCATGCTGGTCAAAATGAATTTAATGGTGGTGAAATCTTATACAACGAGTTATTTGAATCTTTAAATATTGAAGAAATGCGCTGGGTAATGAATAATAATATTGATGATGAAGAAATTCCTTGGTTAAACTACTATATGAGAGTTAGAGGCGAGGGAAATCCTCGAAGAGGGCCATATAGTTATATCCGATATACTTTTGGATACAATTATAATCTTGCAAAATATTATAGTGCTGAAGAATACGAAAAATGGAATAATAAATATAATTTATCAAAATTCAATATAACATATAAAACTGGCAAACCCAAATTATGGATCGTATTTGAAGAAGGTTCTGTATGTGGTGGAATATCTAAAACTGGTTCTAACTTAGATGGTGCTGTAGGAATTCCATCTGCGGTATTAGGCCAACCAGGTCATGCTGCTTTTATTGAATATTCAAAAACCGCTGAAGGTAAAGGAAGATGGAGTCTTAACAACAATATTAGTGGTTGGGCTTATTCTGAGAAAAGTGAAAGATTATTATGCGGTTGGGGTTCAAATTCTTGGGATTCATATTATCAAGTAAGTTATATTCCTTATGCTCAAGAAGCTTTAAATAATTTAGAAAGCTATAATAAAGCTTTAGAAACTATGCTTCTTGCTGACTCTTATCCTGAAGATTTAGAAAAACTAGAAGAAATATATAATAAAGCCTTAGAATATCAGTCATTTAATATGGATGCTTGGTATGGTTTGATTAGAACTTATCAAAGAAATACTGCTAAGACTGCTCTCGATTACATAAATTTATCTAAAAGACTTACTAATGAAATGTACCATTTTCCATTACCAATGTTTGATTTAATGAAATTAATACAACCTAATTTACAAGAAACGGAATATCTTGCTTTACATGATAATTATCTTCGACTTGCCTTACAAAAAGGTGCTGCATTAACTAGTACAAACACTTTTGTGTTACAATATGATGTTTCAAAAGTAATGGCCAATCATTTATTAGGTAATAATGATTATTCTATTGCTTCATTCTCATTTGATGGTGAAAATGCTAATAAGATAATGTTAGGAACTAAATATGAAGGATATGGCGTTCGCTGGGATTATAGCTTAGATGGTGGGCATAATTGGACTGCTACCAGTGAACAATATGTACTATTAAATGCAACTGAATTAAAAAGTATTACTGCAGAAAATGATATCAAAATCCATATAGTTGGATCTGATTATTCTCCTGAAAACATATATACCATTGATATTACTGAAAATAGTATAAGCGAAAATGGTTTCTATCGTAATGATTTAGAAAATAGAATTATGGGAGTAGATACTACATATGAATGGCGAAGAAGCGAAAGTGAAGCTTGGACAAGTTATGTTACTTCTTCTCCAAATAATACCGGAAATAAAACTTTACAAATTAGACAAGCTGCAAGTGGTACAAAACTAGCAAGTAATGTTTTAAGTTTTGAATTTACGGAAGATAATCAACCACTTACTAGGAAATATGTCTCAGTTTCTCACTTAGCAATTCATAGCTTTTCAACTGAATCAGTAGACACTGCAAGACCATACTACGCTTTAAATGCTATTGATGGTAATGCCAATACTTTATGGCATACTGATTTCAGAGAAAACGTTCTAACAACAGGTAATACACCATTTATAACTATAAAATTAGATAAGCCAAGATATATATCAGCTATAGAATTAAAACAATTAAAATACCGTAGCAATGATCCTATTTATGCTAAAAATATTCGTATATTAGTAAGCGAGGATGGAGAAGATTGGAAAGAAACCGGAAAAATAGAAAATTGTCCTCAAAATGAAGAATTAAGAGTAATTGACTTTAGTGAAAGTATATATGCTGAATATATAAAAATAGAAATGGATACATATGGTATATTTGCATCCCTTTCACTTGTAAATGTATTCCAAGACATGACAAAAAATCCAAGACCAACCGCTGGTATCGCTTATAGCCCAGCTGAAGCCACGAATGGTAATGTTATTGCAAGACTAGATAATATTAGTACTGAGCATTATGAAATATTAAGTCCTGGTGGCAATACGCATGTATTTACCGAAAATGGAGAGTTTACATTTAGATTTAGAGATACCAATACCAACGTTGAAGGCTCAGCCAAAGCTAAAGTAACATGGATCGATCGAACTGCCCCAACAGCTACCATCGAATATAGTACAAATAATCCTACAAATAAAGAAGTTATAGCTACATTAAAGCCTAGTGAAGATGTAACAGTAACGAATAACATTAATTATAGACTAAATGAGAATGACGAAGTAGTAGATAATGAAGGTAATGTTTTAGAAGGATTTACTATTGTTGATGATTATGTTATTGATGCGAATGGTAACAAAATAGCCAGTGCTAATCCTTTAACTTATGAATTTACTGAAAATGGTTCGTTTACTTTTGAATTTGTAGACAAAGCGGGAAATAGAGGAAGTGCTACTGCTAAAGTAGATTGGATAGACGTAATACCTCCAATTGCTACTCTAACTTATGATAATTCAGTGTTAACAAATAAAGATGTAACAGTAAATATAAGTTTTAATGAAGAAGGTTCAGTAACTAATAATAGTAATAGTAAAACATATACATTTACCGAAAATGGATCATTTACTTTTGAATATAGAGACTTGGCCGGAAATATAGGGGCAATAACGGCTAGAGTAAATTGGATAGATAAAATCGCACCTACTGCGGAATTAAAATATGAAAATATTAATAATAAGGTAGTAGTAACAGTTATAAATCCAAGCGAAGAAATAATATATGCTGAAGGAATCGGTATATATGAATTTACTAAAAATGGCAGTTATGAAATAGTATTTTATGACAAAGCGGGAAATGTTGGGAAACTAATCGCTCTAATTAATTCTTTTGAAGATAAACCTAATGAACCAAATATTCCTGATAATCCAGAAGAGCCAAATAATCCCGAAAATCCCGGAGAAAATAAGAATCCTGGAACTACGGAGCCTGGAAATCCAGATAATTCGGGAAACAATAAACCAAACGGTGGGGATAAACCTACTACTCCAAATGAGCCTAACAAGCCAAATGAGAGCAAGCCGATAAATACAGAATATAAAAAATTCAGTATAAAACGTGTAGTTGTAAGAATACCATCAAATTCTTTAAAAGAAGAAGGAACATTAAAAATAGAAGAATTTGAACTTTCTGAAGAATTAAAAGGCAAATTTGGTGATGCTAGTGAATATTATGATATATATTATACTAATAATAGTTCAAATAGAGTTAATGTATCGAGTGAAAGCCCAATAAAAGTAAGTATAAGATTAAATGGCTTAAAAGAGTTTATTGGTGTCTATGAAATTACAGATAACAATGCAGTAAAGCTAGTAGATTATGTTAAAAATGGTAGTGACATTGAAATAACAACTAAAAGTTTAGGCAAATATGTTGTGTCATATAATGAACTAAAACCTACTAGTCCTGAGGAAACAATCCCAATAAAGATAAAAAAGAATAACAAAAATAAAAATTTAGTCTGGATAATAGCAAGTATAGGGGTAATCTTATTAGGCTTTGCAATATATTTATTCAAAAACCCAAAAGAGATAAAGGACAATTAAATATGAGTTAAGCAATGATTATGTGGTGGGAAATTTGGTATTACATGAATACAAAAAACCGAAATATCATATTTCGGTTCAAGAGTTTTACAATCATTGTGAAAATAGAACATATATTGATTTTGAAAAATTATAAAATAGCTTTTAGATTATAAAAGCTATTTTATATTACATTAAATTTTAAAATACTTAATATCAATCTACTTTAAATCATTAATGACACCATTAATTAAATTTAAATCGGATGGAATGATCCATTTTATATTAGCCATTTTAAATAGGGCTAAAGGAATGATAGCGCCACTTCTAGCTCCATCCATCCATTTAGGGTTTGAAGGCATTAAAGCATACAATTCATCCATTGAAATTTCATTAAATACTTTTTCTGTTCCTTTAATATAATCTTCTAAACTTAACATATATTTATGAATATTATCATTAAATAAAGTATTATCTATTAAATTAAATCCTGTTAATAATTCAAATCTTTCTTCTCCGCCAGTAAATATTGCACAGTCGTAATCTTTATCTAAATCAATATCAGAAAGATGCTCTAAAACAAAGTTTTCCATTTCTTCAACAGTGTCACCACTATACTTTTCGTTAACCTTACTAAAGTTATTTAATAAATCAGCAACACCAATAGTTAGGTTTTTCGTATCTGTTATTTTAGTTCCCACAAAAGTTACTAATTCAGTAGTTTTACCTCCCATGTTGATAATTAAAACTTTCTTATTATTGTAGTCATTTTCCATAGCTTTTGCTAAATAATAATTTTCAATGCCATGACTAATAATATTAAAATTCAAATCAAACTTATCATTAAATAATTTAACTAAGTCTTGTTTTCTCTCTTGTACTAAGTTCCTGAAAATACCAGTTACAAAAATATGAGTGTTATAGTATTTTAAATCATATTTAGACTTTAATTCTTCAAAGTAATCACATAACTCTTTTAAATTACTTTCACTTATACCTTTTTCAGCATCAAAGTCATTTTTAAAATAAATTGAATGCTCTTCAATAAGTGTTAATTCATTTTCATAACAATAAACTTTTATTGTTGATGAACCAAGATCAATGTAAAAATTCTTCATAATATCAACTCCTATAAATATTTTACTATAAAAAAGATATTTTTACGAGGCCTAAAAAGAAATTTGTTATAAAAATTAAGTTTTAATATTAAATTGGTGTTAATTAAAAAAATTCACGCTTTTGTGTGAATTTTTGAGTAACATTAATTTGCACATTTTAAAAGTTCAGTGCCTATAATCCACTTTATATCCTCAATAGATTTATCAATGTTAAACCTACCATTTCCTACTGGATAAAATACAGAGTAGAATTTAAATTCTTCATTATTAATTGTTTTAATAAATTTATTTTTTCTTACTTGTGATACAGATATTTTTTCATCTAATACAATGGAACTAACTTGATTACCGAATAAAATAATAACTTTAGGTTTAATAATACTAATCTCTTGATTTAATAAATCTAAGTATTTTTTATATACCGAATCAGGTAGGGGCCTAGCATCAATTTGCGTGCATTTTCCAAGATTTGTAATAAAGAATTTATGCTTTTTAACATTATCATAAACTTGATCTGCAAACTCTTCAGTCCAATCAGCAGCTTTAATAGATTTTATCTTATCGTAAATATTTTTATCAAGCAAATCTAAAGCATAGAATAAATCCCAAATATTTTTAGTGCCAATCCATGGGGCTTTAAGGCCTTTCCATTCTTTTTTGGATGCAATATTTTTTCCAGTGGGGTTCATAAATACAAAACAAATATCAGGATTTTTATCGCATCCTCCGTGATATATAGAATCTAATTCTTTTGCACCATACTTTTTTTGAAGTTTGTCATATTCTTTTGTTAAATCATTTAAACTCATTTTTTCTCCTAGCTTTTATTTAATAAATTTATCCCAATTTGCAGTACTATTTACTGATGGAAAATATGTTTTAATTTGATTACTAATTACTTTAGCTTTCTTATTTAATGTTTCTCCTGCTTCAAAACATCCTGGAGGAGCATAAACTCTCGCCATCATAAATTTAAATACTTCTGCTCTATCTTCACTAACATGTGTGCTTCCATATCTCGAAATAAAATATGCACCTCTAGTATTATTTCCCATATTATAAATTTCGCTTTCTTTAGCCTTTCCATAACTAAAACCAATAGGGTTTAATTTTTCATAATCAGTATAAGGAGTATTTGGATACATCACAATATTTAAATAACAATCTATATAATGCATCATTTCATGATGAAGCGTATATTCAAAACTATAATCAGTTACTAAAGTCATTTTTATATTATTCATAAATTCATAGTCGGTAAAACCAGCAAAAATTCCATTAGCACTTTTCACTAAATAAATAGTTAGTGGCATACCCTTATTATTAAAATCGTTAAAGAAACCCGTAGGATATTTTGCTAATTCTGTATTAAGGCTATTTAAATAATTAGCTATCTCATTTTCATCAGTTAATTTAATAGGAGATATTCTTTTAGGTTTATAAGAGCCAATTTCATCGCCATATAATATTTTTATGCCAAACCTTTTTTCAATCTCTTTTCTTTTAATATCATTTTTATCATCTTTTATAACTGGAGGATCAATAGTAGGATTGTCTTCTGTTGGTTTATCCTCGTTAACATCTTTATTGCTCTCATTATCATCTTTATTATTGTTATCACCTATATTGGGCTGATCTTTATCTTTATCATTTGAAGGCTTTTGATTTTCATTATTATTTTCATTATTATTTTCACTGTTATTATTGCTTTTATTATCATTAGTAGTGCTTTGGTTTTCATTATTATTTGTCTTATCACTAGTTGATGTATTTTGGCTATTATTACTATTAGTTATACTACTTTGATTTTTATCTGCTGGTTTACTAGTTACTTCTTCATTTTTATTATTCGCGGTATTGTCTTGTTTTTTATCGCTATTCTTATTATTAGTTACATTATTTTTATCTTTATTTTTATCATTACTAATATTGTTTGGCTCATCAGTTTTAACAAAATTAGTATCTTGGTCATTTTCATTTATAGGAATTTGTTTATCCTCAGTATTGGTATTATCGTTTTTATTATTGTTTTTAATAACAAAGAAAGTTGCTATACTAGTTCCAAATAAAAGAACAATAAGTAGAATGATAATTTTTTTGTTTTTTAATTTTTTCATAATTATACTCCTTTTATATAATTAAAATATATTTATAAGAATTTTAAAAGTTTAATCTTTTAATAAAGGATAATACATTCTAAGTACTCTTTCTTTATCTTTATCTGTAAGAACAGATAAAGACTTAGCCATATGTTCAATGGATGGGTAAATTGTATCAAATATTTTCTTTAAATCTATTTTAGATTCTTCAATATATCTTTTAGCAATAAAAGGAAGTAATAATTTAATAAGCTCTGTTTCATATTTAGTAAAAATCCCATAATTATAATAAATAAAGCTGTTAGTTAAATTGGTATTTTCGCTACTATTGTAAAATAATCTACTGTTATGAAAACTTGCACCACATATAAAACAATAATAAGTAAAGCTCCCAAATTTTCCATCATCAAACCCTGATGTAGAAACAAGCTCATGTTTACAAGTCTTAGGTGTTATTTCTCCATTTAAATATTTTTGGGGATTAAATGTTTTACTCATATAATTTCCTCTTTTCTACTAGTATTATACGATGAATTCTGATATAATCAAAATATATATTTATTATCATAAACATAACCGGAGGTTATTATGAATATTAATTACGAATTATATAAAATTTTTTATCATGTAGCTACCAATAAAAATATTACTAGCACTGCGAAGGAATTAAATATTTCTCAGCCAGCAATTAGCAAAGCCATTAAAAACTTAGAAGAGCAATTGGGAGGTTCATTATTTATTAGAACCAAAAGAGGGGTCCTATTAACGAAAGAAGGAGAAGAATTTTATCATTATATTAAAGAAGCTATGGAATATATCCGACTTGCAGAAAAAAAATATAAAGAAATGAAAAATTTAGAAGTTGGTACAATTAGAATTGGAGTAAATACAACTTTAACTAAAAAGTTTTTATTGCCATTTCTAAGTGAATTTCGAGAGTTATATCCTAGTATTAACATCGAAATAATAACAGGTGTTTCCTCTAAATTTATATCTAAAGTTAGAAATGGATATATTGATATTGCAGTATTAAATATGTGTGAAAACCACGTAGATAAAGACATAGAATATATTAAATGTAAAGAGATTCAAGATTGCTTTATTGTGGGGAATAAATATAAAGAACTAACAAATAAAGAAATAACTCTAAAAGAATTAAATAATTATCCATTAATATTAGAAAGAAAAGAGTCAAATATTAGAAGTTTTATTGATGATATTGCTATCAAGAATAACGTTATTTTGAATCCGACACATGAACTGGCTAGTTACACTTTAGTAACAGAATTTACTAAACAAGGTTTTGGAATAGGATTTATGACTAAAGAATTCATTAGTGATGAGATTAATAAAAATGAATTGTATCTCCTAAAAATAAAGGAAAAAGTGCCATCTAGAAAAATAGTGATTGCAATATCTAGGAGTCAAAAACCTAATTTTGCTACTAAAAAATTAATAGAAATTATTACGAATAAAGGTATTTAGTTATTAATTTAGAAATTAAAAAAGAGCTTAAGCTCTTAATCTTCAAATCTTGCATCCACATAAAATATTGGTCTGCCTTCCTTAAAATATGCTTTTTCAAAATCAGTCATAATATTAGGAATAGGATCCTCATCATGATGTAAATCGAGACTTACACGTTCGAATGAATACCAATATTGTGATAATGTTTCTAAAGAATATTGAAATAATCCTTTATTATCGGTTTTTAAAATAATATGTTTATGTTTTTTAAAGATTCTATCATAAAGTCTTAAGTAAGAAATATGCGTAAATCTTTTTTTCTCATCTATTTTCTTAGGCCATGGCTCAGAGAAAGTTAAATATATTGTTGTAATTTCTTTTCCGAAAAAGTCTACAATGTCTTTGGCGTCTGCGCAAATAAGCTTTAAATTAGAGATATGTTCTCTATCTAGTTTTTGCACTGCAGTGGCCATTTGTGAATCATTAATTTCTAAACCTATATAATTTATTTTGGGATTTTGCTTGGCCATATTTATAATGAATTCTCCACGTCCCATTCCAAGTTCTAAGCAAATGGGATTTTTATTGCCAAAAAAATCTGACCATTTATTTTTATAATGTGATGGATTACTAACAATATAAGGAGATTTATTTATAATCCTTTGAGCATCTTTTATTTTATTATATTCCATGTGTATCACTCCCAAATATATTATAACAAAACTATGAAGATATTTCAATTAAGATAGATTTATATACAAAAGAAAATAAAAATATAAAAATTTTAATCAATCCGTATTTTGACAGAGAAAATT
The DNA here is from genome assembly GCA_946554525.1 of uncultured Mycoplasma sp. Taxonomy (GTDB): domain Bacteria; phylum Bacillota_I; class Bacilli_A; order RF39; family UBA660; genus Caccenecus. Next base: position 11,415 of record CAMNSE010000016.1, on the reverse strand, counting down.
TAACATTTTTAAAGTTCTAGCAAAATAATAAATTTTTTGGTGTCGCATCTTATATATGGCGAGCATAATGAAAAAAGATTTATTATTTAGAGATTAAATGGTATAATAGACTCAGGAAGTAGGGTAGTATATGAAAAAGGTTTTAATTTTTTTAATAAAAAGTATTTTAGCAGGACTAATGATTGGCATAGGAGGAACGGTTTATTTATCATTAGAAAATAAAGTAGTAGGAGCTATATTCTTTGCTATTGGACTATTTATGATTGTAACAAAAGAATTAAATCTTTTTACGGGGAAAGTTGGCTATATATTTAATAATAAACCTAAATATTTAATTGAAGTAATAACTACTTTAATTGGAAATTTTATAGGCACTTATCTAACAGCTTTCTTACTTAAATTCACAAGAATTTTTAACACAATTGGAGCAAAAGCAGAAGGATTATGCATTACTAAATTAAATGATAAAATGTTAAGTATTTTTATATTATCAATATTTTGCGGAATACTTATGTATTTAGCAGTAAATGGATATAAAGAAGGCAAAGACACATTTAGCAAATATGCTAGTGTATTTTTAGGAGTAATAGTATTTATTCTGTGTGGATTTGAACATAGTATCGCAAATATGTATTATTTTAGTATTGCAAATATTTGGAGTAAAAGCGCTTTTATTTATTTAAGTATTATGATTTTGGGTAATACTGTAGGTGGAGTATTGTTTCCTTTAGCTGATAAATTAAAAAAATTAATAGATTGGCATCAAATTATTTCTAAGGAATAATGCATTAATTTAAGATTTTATTCTTGTATTATAGTTAAATATATTATACAATTTAAGAGTGGTGGTAATAATGGGACAAGTATATGATCATGTAATGTTATATAAAAAGAAATTTCCAGGTGGAGTTACTTGGTGGAGATTAAAAAAACATAGTAAAGTTGTAGAAGGACATTTAAATCCTGACGAGCATGTTTTATATGCATTTGCCGGTCAAAAAAATGATAAATTTTATGATTTAACATCTACAGCAGTAATCGCAATAACAAATAAGAGAATTTTAATTGGTCAGAAAAGAGTTGTATGGGGATATTTCTTTAGCAGTATAACACCTGACTTATATAATGATATGCAAGTATATCAAGGTTTACTTTGGGGAAAAATTACAATTGATACAGTAAAAGAAGAAGTAGTAATTTCCAATTTAGCTAAAGATTCATTAAGAGAAATTGAAACGGAAATTTCCGAATTTATGATGGAAGAGAAAAAGAAGTACGCTAGAAGAGAAGAAATTTAATGAAAAATAAACTAAAAGTTATTCAAATATTATTAGCTCTATCTTTCCTTTTATTTGTATTCTTTTTGTTAAAGCCAAAAACCTATATAAAAGAGTATATGATTAACGATGTTTTAATAAAAGAATCCTTTAATAAAAAGGGATATTATTTTGAATTTAACTACAAAGATAAAACTTTAGATTTTTTCTCAAATCATAAATATAGGCAAAGCCGAGGACTAGTTAAAGACATAAACATAGTCTCTGATAATGAAAACTTCTGCATTATTCCGTCAGGAAAAAATTTTGATTTTATCCCATTATGTTTAGAAAATAACGAAGTTAAACACTATACTTTAGTAAATGACGTTCTAAAAGAACAAATACCAAAAGAATTTTTTGTTGATAATACAAACGAGACAGCTTATGAAGATATTAAAATATTTAACGAAGATTACACATATTTAGTTTGGAACTATAACGGCTTCTATTATTTAAATAAAAGCGCTAAAAAGAAAATCGAATTATTTAATAGTGAAACATATCAAGTATCATTAATTGGTTATACAAAAGATTATTTAGTCATTGCCGACTATGATGCAAATTATACTTTTAATAGAATGTATACTATTTCTTTTAAAAATGGAGAAGTTAAGGAATATAAGTTAAAACGAGACATTTATTTTGATAGTTATTTTATTGGTTATAAAGATAATGACTTATATATTGTTGACAATAAAGAGAGCTTAATGTATGAATTTAATGCTAAAAATGGAAAAATTGCCAAGACAAAAAGCAGAATACTAGAAAATGGAACTTGGAAAGATAAAAATATTAAAACTTTAATAAATAAAAAGCAAAGTTTTACATATGAAACAAATTATGAATATTCTTTAGAACATAACAATATATATTTAAATTATAAAGATAAGAATATTAAAACTTTGGTAGCAAGTGATGTTAAAAATATTGTAAGAATAAAAGAAAATGAAATATTTTATTTAAAAAATGAAACTTTATATAGATTTACTCCATCACGTGGTGAAGAAAGACTACTTTCTTGTTTTAATTGGAATTTTAATTTTGAGAATATAATATATATTAATTAACCAAAATAGTCATTTATCATATCTTATACTAGGAGTGATAAAATGAAAGAAGATAATACTTACTTTACATACTATACAATAGAAAAAGGGGATAATTTATATTCGATTTCCAGAAAATATAATATTAATCCTAAATTGCTAGCTGCTGTAAATGGAATAAAAGAAAATGAATATATTTATCCAAATCAAGAATTATTAATACCTAAAAGTGGATACAGTTACTATATAACAGCTGCGGGGGATACATTAAATGGAGTTGCAGATGCTTTTAAAACAGATGTAAATGGGTTATTGCGTCATAATGGTACCATATATTTATTACCAGAACAAATACTTGTTTATAAAAATGATCGATAAGTCTCTTTAAATTAGAGACTTTTTTTCTTAAGTAAAATAAGGTATAATACAAGTGGAAGGAAATAGTTTTATGAATACATTTGATATTTATCATATAGTAGGAACCTATTTAATGTACGAAGGTTATGATGATGTTAAAACAGTTCCAATTGAAGTTTTAAAAGAGCAAATAAAAAATTACATTCTATATAAAATCCAATATTTTGGCTCAGATTTAGATTTAATGGAAGCACTATCCAAATTAGAAGAGCGAACAGAATATGAACAAAAAGAAAAAACGATGGGAAATTTTATCCATTTTTTATTAAGTTTTTTCTCTGTTTTACAAGGATTTGAAATGGTTTGGTACATTGAAGATAATGTAGAAGGACCTACTTTAAAAAGAAGCACTTATAACCCTGAAAAATATGATGGGTTGATAACAAGTAAAGAAATTGATTATAAGAAAACATTTCAATTTATGTTAGACGAAATAGAAAAAGCATTAGAAAGCGAGAAGAAAAGAAAATGATAAATTTAACTAAAAATTTAGAAGAAGCAAAATTTGTAACTCATGCAGGGAACTTTCATGCCGATGATGTATTTAGTACCGTTTTTTTATCAAAGCTATATGGGGATATTACCGTTATAAGGTTAAAAGATTATCTTGATGATGGCTCTAAAATTGCTTATGATATTGGTTTAGGAAAATTTGATCATCATCAAAGCGGATATGATAAAAAAAGAGAAAACAAAATTCATTATTGTGGATTTGGACTTTTATGGCAAGAATATGGCTTAGAATATCTAAAGAAAAATAATGTTAATAATAAAGAAGAAGTATTTAAAATAATGGATAAGTTGCTGGTAACTCAAATTGATGCTTTTGATAATGGAGAGCTAGTTATTAACACGGATATAAATGTTTATACTTTGCCTGGAGTTATAGAAATGTTTCGACCTAAATATGATAGTAATGATGATGAGGATGAATGTTTTAAAAAAGCTTGTGATTTTGCAAAAGTTATTTTTGACTTAATTTTAGAAGATGCACAAGTTAAAGCAAAGTCAATGGAAATTATAAAAGAAAAAAGTAAAACTATGCAAGAAAAAGTATTAATTTTGGATAAATATATCCCATATGAATTTGCAATATTTGAATTAGGACTGGATATAGAGTTTGTTGTTTATCCTTCGAATCGAGGCGGATATGCAGCTCATACTGTTCCCATTGCTTATAAAAGTTTTACTCCAAAAGTCCCGTTTAAAAGTGAATGGGCAGGTCTAAGAGATGCCAAACTACAAGAGGTTAGTGGGATTAAAACTGCAAGGTTTTGCCATAATAAATTGTTTTTAGCAACGGCAGATACTTTAGAAGATGCTATAGAATTTGTAAACAAAACAATTAGAGTAAGAAATTAAAAAAGCTCACTTATGTGAGTTTTAAATTTAATTTTAAATTTACAAAATGTAAACTTAAATAGAAAAGGCCTAAAGATTATCTAGGGTCTTTTTCAATATGAGAAAATAATAAGAAAATATTTATTATTCCACAAACACCTACGATTGAATAGATAATTCTTGTAATTACAGCAGAGTCTTTGAATAAACTAGTAACTAAATTGAAATCGAAAAATCCGATAAGTCCCCAGTTAATAGCTCCAATAATTGTAAAAATTAATGCTATTTTTTGTAATGTTTCCATTTAATCACACCCTTTGCTATTATTCTGTACAGTATTCTTGATATTATACAAAAAATTTAACTTTAATTTTAATAATTTATTGAATATTTTTTTATTGATACAATATAGTTTAATTAGAGAAGGGTGTGAATGATGAAAAAAATAGCTGTGCTAGCCGCAGGATTAATGCTTCTTTTAAGTGGATGTGGAAAAGTAAAAGAAGAAGATTTAATGAATAAGTTTGAAAAAAGCATTAGTAATTCAAAATCTTATTTATTAAAAGGAAATATGGAAATACTAAGTAATGAGGAAACTTATACTTATAGTATTGAAGCTAGTTTTTTAAAAGATGATTATTATAAGGTTACTTTGGTAAACCAAACAAATAATCATGAACAAATTATATTAAAAAACAAAGATGGCGTGTATGTTGTAACAAGAGCTCTTAATAAAAGCTTTAAATTTCAAAGCGAATGGCCAAATAACAGTAGTCAATCTTATATTTTAGCTTCACTTTTGAATGATATGAAAAAAGATAATGAAAAAACAATTGAAGAACAAGATAAGAACTATGTTATAAAGACGAAGGTAAACTATCCTAATAATGGAGAACTTACTTATCAAAAAATATATTTTGATAAAGATATGAATTTAGAAAAAGTGGAAGTATATAATAACAAGGATATCATAAATATTAAAGTTGTGTTCTCATCAGTAAACTTAAAAGCTGGTTTAGATGAAAAGGATTTTGCACTAGATGAGTTAATTGATACAAAGAAAAATGAAGAAAATAAAGAGGAAAAACCTAATAATACAGATAGCAATAAAGAGGATAACAGTACAAATAAAGAAAATTGTAAGAATGAAGAATGTGATACAAAGTCAAGTAATATATTAGATAGTATCATTTATCCTTTATATATACCTAGTGAAACCTATCTTTCTAATAGCGAAAAAGTTGATACAGATGATGGAAATCGTGTCATACTAACATTTGCTGGAGATAAAAATTTTGTCTTAATTGAAGAAGTTGCAACTATTGCTAGCGATTTCGAAGTAATACCTGTATATGGAGATCCTGTAATGCTTAGCGATACTATTGCGGCTAAAAGTGCCAATTCTATGTATTGGACTAGCGATAATGTATCGTATTATCTAACAAGCAGTGATTTATCGACAGAAGAAATGGTTACAATAGCGGAATCTTTAGGAAATACAAAAATTGTGGCTGGAACCAAATAGGTTCCTTTTTCTTATTAAGTTTTTAGTTATAGTTGATTAATTTAAGAAAAGTTGCTATAATTCTTATAGGTGAATGACATGGCAAAAGAAAACAAAACAAAAAGAGCAAAGATTAATTATCAAAGTGATGAACAAATAGAGATTAGAAGGTTTATTACAATATTAATAGTATTAATTGCAATAGTATTAATAGTTTATTTCTTTACAAGAATATTTGTAACAAAAGATTTAATTAACAAAACAAAAGAGGAAGCAACTGCCGGAGCTATTAATTACAGTGTTGCAACAATAGGAACAATGTTAAATAAAACAGAAGAAGAATATTATGTTATGATTTTTAATAGCGAAGACGCAAATGCATCTTACTATAATTCTTTAGTTTCAAGATATGAAAAAAATGAAAAACATTTAAATATTTATATGGTAGATTTAAATAACGAATTAAATAAACAATACTATGATAAAGATCATTCAAATTTAAACGCAAAAGATATAAAAGACTTCAGAGTAAGCGATATTGCTTTATTAAGAGTTAAAAAAGGCAAAGTCATAAAAGCTCTTGAAGCAGAAGATAAAATAGATAGTGAATTAGCTTTAAAAGAAGATACTAAAAATTAATTAATGTATCTTTTTTTTTGTAATAATTTATGTTATCATAATATATAGTAAGGAAGAGTATTATGAAAAAGGGTAAAGGATTTAGCTTAACGTGGGTCTTAATAATTGTTACAATTACAAGCATTATATCAGGGTTAACTGCAGGTGTAATTGTATATAACAATAATAAGTTATCTAATAGTGTAACGCTTGGCGATTTATCAAAAGATGATGCTTTAAATGAATTTTTAAAGGTTTATGCTAATATTTCAACAGAATATTATCAAGATGTTGATAAAAGCAAGATGTTAGAAAAAGCAATAGCCGCAATGATGGATTATTTAGGAGATGACTATACCGATTATTTAAATGATAAAACAACAGCTGATTTAATGGAGAAGCTTAACGGAAAATATACAGGTATTGGGGTATCTATTAATAATGAAACAAAAGAGATTACTGAAGTATTTGAAGATTCTCCTGCATTTAAGGCTGGTATATTAAAAGGCGATATTATAGTTGGAGTAAATGATGTAGATGCAACAAAGATTAGTGCATCAGAAGTGGTAGATATCATAAAAAAATGTAATGATAGTTTTACTTTAAAACTAAATCGGAATGCTGAAGAAATTACCGTTACAGTAAAAAATGAAGAGATTATATCTCCTAGTATCGATTATCATATGATAGAGGAAACTCATATAGGATATCTTGGAATATCAACTTTTTCAGCAACTTTAGATGAACAAGTGACAAAAGCATTAAATAAATTAGAAAATGATGGTATGACTTCTTTAATTATAGATGTTAGGAGTAATACAGGCGGATTTCTTGATTCAGCAGTTAGTGTAGCTAGCAAGTTTATAGAAAAAGGGAAAACCATTTATAGCTTAAGCAATAAATCAGAAATAGAAACATTTTATGATGAGTCAAATGAACATAAGGAATATAAAGTTATCATTTTAACAAATGAGGATACTGCATCAGCTTCTGAAATATTGGCAGCAGCATTAAAGCAAAGCTATGGTGCAATATTAGTTGGAAAGAAAACATTTGGAAAAGGAAAGGTACAGCAAACAATGAAACTAGAAGATGGGTCAATGGTAAAATATACTAGTGCATATTGGCTAATGCCTGACGGAAAATGTTTAGACAAAGTTGGATTAAATCCGGATTATGAAATTGACAATGAAATAGTATTAGATGAAAATGGTGTAATTAAAGATGTAATAGATAATCAGCTAGCAAAAGCAATTGAACTGCTAAAATAAGTAAAACAGCAGCATCTAAGATAACTAACGAAAAAATTGTTATTTTTTAAAATATTTGATATAATAATTTTAGTTATGAAAGATGGCGTATTAAAAATGAAAGAGATTAAGGTAGGAGACAGATTGCAAATCCATTGTTATAAGCATAATGGCAAGTTACATCAATTATGTGATGAGGCAATTGTTTTGGATGTAGATGAGGATAGAATTGTTGTAGCAAATAATAAAGCAAAGTTAACTGAAGCTGATGGTAGAAGTTATAGGGCTAAAGAGCCAGCAATATTATTCTTTTATAAAAGACACTGGTTTAACGTGATAGGACAATTAAAAAAATATGGAATTTTTTACTATTGCAATATTGCAACTCCATATATATTAGATGGAAATATTATAAAATATATTGATTATGATTTGGATTTGAGAGTATTTCCGGATGGTGGATTTAAGGTTTTAGATTATAATGAATACAACTATCATAAAAAAATAATGAATTATTCAAAAGAAATTCAAATGATAGTTAAAAGCGAGCTTTCAAACTTAATAGATATGAAAAAAAGAAATGAGGGTCCTTTCGAAAAAGGTGTTATTAGTAAATACTATGATATATACAAAAAATTAAAATAATTATAAAATCAAAAAATAAACCTGTAATATTTACAGATTTTTTTCATATATTATAGAGAAGTAAGATAAAAAGAGCCAAAAATATAAGAAAAAAGCCAAAAATGCAAAAAAAGTCGAAAAAATCAAAAAAAGTTGTTGACTTTCCTATAGGCATCTGTTATATTACTAATGCACTTCCAAAAAAGGCTTAAAATATGCCTTTAAAAAAAGTGTCAAAAAATCAAAAAAAGTTGTTGACAAACGCATGGCGATAGTGTTATTATATATCTACGCGATGCAAAAGAGCAACGCTGAAATGATCTTTGAAAACTAAGTTAAAAAGTCAATTTTGAGTAGCTTAGATTAAACTTAAAAATATAGATTTAAATATAAATCTTTTTTATTGAGAGTTTGATCCTGGCTCAGGATGAACGCTGGCGGCATGCCTAAGACATGCAAGTCGAACGAGAGGGCCCATTGACTAGAAGTGAAGACGGAAGAGCTTGCTCTGAAGTTGGATCTTCTAAGATTTGGATTTTCCCTCTAGTGGCAAACGGGTGAGTAACACGTGGGTTACCTGCCTCTAAGTTGGGGATAACAACTGGAAACGGTTGATAATACCGAATGTGCTCTACGGAGTAAAGGAGCCTTTAAAGCTTCGCTTGGAGATGGGCCTGCGGCGTATTAGCTAGTTGGTGGGGCAATGGCCTACCAAGGCGACGATGCGTAGCCGAACTGAGAGGTTAATCGGCCACACTGGGACTGAGACACGGCCCAGACTCCTACGGGAGACAGCAGTTAGGAATATTCGTCAATGGGGGAAACCCTGAACGAGCAATGCCGCGTGAATGATGAAGGCCCTATGGGTTGTAAAGTTCTGTTGTTGAGAAAGAATGGTAGAATTAGGAAATGAGTTCTACTTGACGGTACTCTTCAAGAAAGCCACGGCTAACTACGTGCCAGCAGCCGCGGTAATACGTAGGTGGCGAGCGTTATCCGGATTTATTGGGCGTAAAGCGTGCGCAGGCGGCTTATTAAGTCTAAGATTAAAGCCCGGGGCTTAACTCCGGTTCGTCTTAGAAACTGGTAGGCTTGAGTATGGTAGAGGCAAATGGAATTCCTAGTGTAGCGGTGGAATGCGTAGATATTAGGAGGAACACCAGTGGCGAAGGCGGTTTGCTGGGCCATTACTGACGCTCATGCACGAAAGCGTGGGGAGCAAATAGGATTAGATACCCTAGTAGTCCACGCCGTAAACGATGAGTACTAAGTGTCGGGTAACCGGTGCTGAAGTTAACACATTAAGTACTCCGCCTGAGTAGTACGGTCGCAAGGCTGAAACTCAAAGGAATTGACGGGCACCCGCACAAGCGGTGGAGCATGCTGTTTAATTCGAAGATACGCGAAGAACCTTACCTGGGCTTGACATCCCGATGACCGTCTTGGAAACAAGATTTTCCTTTCGGGGACAGCGGTGACAGGTGGTGCATGGTTGTCGTCAGCTCGTGTCGTGAGATGTTGGGTTAAGTCCCGCAACGAGCGCAACCCTTGTCATTAGTTGCCATCATTAAGTTGGGCACTCTAATGAGACTGCCGGTGACAAACCGGAGGAAGGTGGGGATGACGTCAAATCATCATGCCCCTTACGTCTAGGGCTACAGGCGTGCTACAATGGCCGATACAACGAGCCGCAACATGGTAACATGAAGCTAATCTCTTAAAGTCGGTCCCAGTCCGGATTGAGGTCTGCAACTCGACCTCATGAAGTTGGAATTGCTAGTAATCCCGAATCAGAATGTCGGGGTGAATACGTTCCCGGGTGTTGTACACACCGCCCGTCACGCCATGGGAGTCTGTAATACCTAAAGTCGGTAGCCTAACCCGCAAGGGAGGGGGCCGCCTAAGGTAGGACAGGTGACTGGGGTGAAGTCGTAACAAGGTATCCCTACGGGAACGTGGGGATGGATCACCTCCTTTCTATGGAGTAAAACTTATAGAAAAACAACCGTATGAAACCTTCGGGGCTTGGCATTAATAATGCAAAAGGTTTCACGAAAAGCTACAGACTTTTTACTTGGTTTTGAGAGATTATTTCTCTCTAGAATTTTGTTCTTTGAAAACTAGATAATGCAAATGAGTAGTCATTTTAAATTTCCGTTTAAAATGACATTAAGATCTCATAACTCATCAAATTAGGAAAATAATGGTGGTTAAATTAATAAGGGCGCATAGTGGATGCCTTGGCATTAGAAGACGATGAAGGACGCGACAAACAGCGATATGCTTCGGGGAGCAGTAAGTATGCTTTGATCCGGAGATTTCCGAATGGGGGAACCCACTAGCTACGGCTAGTACCCTAAAGTGAATTCATAGCTTTAGAGGAGAAAACCCAGGGAACTGAAACATCTAAGTACCTGGAGGAAAAGAAAGAAAAATCGATTACCTTAGTAGTGGCGAGCGAAACGGTAATAGCCCAAACCAACCTTTGGGTTGGGGTTGTAGGACACTATATACGGAGTTACAAAATTTCTTGATAGCAGAGCATTTTGGAAAATTTGGCTGGAAAGGGTGAAAGCCCCGTATGCGAAATCATGAAATCTCTTTAGTGTATCCTGAGTACGGCGGGACACGTGAAATCTTGTCGGAATCTACGGGGACCATCCCGTAAGGCTAAATACTCTCTAATGACCGATAGTGAACAAGTACCGTGAGGGAAAGGTGAAAAGAACCCCGGGAGGGGAGTGAAATAGAATACTGAAACCATGTGCTTACAAAAAGTTCGAGCCCGTTAATGGGTGAGAGCGTGCCTTTTGCAGAATGAGCCGGCGAGTTATGGTATTGTGCAAGGTTAAGTGGAAAACACGGAGCCGAAGCGAAAGCGAGTCTTAATAGGGCGATTTAGTACAATGCTGTAGACCCGAAACCGAGTGATCTAGCCATGAGCAGGCTGAAGTGGGGGTAACACCTCATGGAGGGCCGAACCAGGACACGTTGTAAAGTGTTTGGATGACTTGTGGCTAGCGGTGAAATTCCAATCGAACTCGGATATAGCTGGTTCTCCCCGAAATAGGTTTAGGCCTAGCCTCGGATATTGCAGCCTGGAGGTAGAGCACTGAATATGCAATGGCCCCGTCTAGGGGTACTGAGTGTAATCAACCTCCGAATGCCAGGTGTTGTAGATTCGGGAGTCAGTGTATGAGGTGATAACGTCCATACGCGAGAGGAAAACAATCCAGACCGCCAGCTAAGGTCCCAAAATATATGTTAAGTGGGAAAGGATGTGGAGTCGCACGAAC
>CAMNSE010000015.1 GCA_946554525.1 uncultured Mycoplasma sp. | reverse complement strand
TAATTTTCAATCTAACTACTAGATCTACTTCTTACACTTTTATAGTACCAAATTAAAAAGGGAAAGATAATTTTCCTTTTTTGATAGGAAATTCATTTTGTCGGCGCCAACAAAATGGTTTTTCTAAGATCAAATTCGAAAAGAAAAGGATTAAGATATAGAGAAGAGAATTTAGATAATATGTGTAGTGATGAATTAATTGTAAATGAATTTAGAATTTTTTTAACTAATCAAAAACTAAAGAAAACATAAAAGGTGAAGGGAATGCTAGCGATATTCACTTTGAAATGGGATCTTTAGTTAGGGATACAATTAAAAAAGCAATAAGTTATTCGAAATAAATAATCTTATTGCTTTTTTTAAATTCTAATATTTTATTATTAATAATTAAACTATATATTTTAGAATCAAGTATTCATATTTATAAGAAAACGCATTAGTAATATGAGAATAGCTACACTAGTTCTTTTAAATTATGTAGGTAAGTCTTCATTTTTTATATTACAATAGCAATTAAGTTATTAGCACCTTTATTTACTATTTTAGTAACAGTTTGAGATAATTTATATCGGGTTGCCTCAGGCATCATAGAAAGTTTAGCTTGTATGCCTTCTTGAACGATTGCTTCTAAGCTACGACCAAATATTTCGCTTTGCCAAATAGAATTTGGATCTTTTTCATAATCTTTCATTAAGTAATTAATAAGCTCTTTAGATTGGGCTTCACTACCGATGATCGGTTCAAATGTTGATTGAACTTCTACCTTCATTAAATGAACACTAGAAGCTGTAGCTTTAAGTTTAACACCGTATCTTGAACCTTGTTTTACAATTTCAGGAGTTTCAAGTTTCATATCGCGAATAGTAGGGTAGACAATTCCATATCCCGTATTTTTAGCAACTTTAAGAGCACTCTTAATTAAATCCATTTCTTCTTTTGATTCTTTGTAAGTACTAAATATTTTAATTAATCCAGCTTTTGTAGTAGCAGTATCACCCATAATAGAGCGAAGTACTGTATCAAATAATTCTTCATCAGCTTCTAGATTAATAGTAACAATTCCTGTTGCGGCATCAAGTTCACTAATATAAGACTTAGAAATATATTCACTATCATCAAAGTGACTTAAGATAAAATCAATATCTTTTATTTTTTCAACACTAATAACACTTTCTTTAATTTTATCCAAAAAATGCATTTTAATCTCATGATTTTTAGGTAGAGCATCTATCCAATTTGGTATGTTTACTTTAATATCAAGAACAGGGAATTCATATAATGCTTTCTTTAAAATTTCCATGATTTCTATTTCATTCATTTTCTCAGCACTAATAGGCATGACTGGAACATTATAAGATTCTTCTAAGTCTTTTGCCATTCTAATTGTTTCAGTATTAGTAGGATGAATACTATTTAATACAACTATAAATGGCTTTCCAATTTCTTTTAATTCACTAATAACTTTTTCTTCTGCATCTAAATAACTATTTCTAGGAATTTCTCCAAATGATCCATCAGTTGTTACAACAATTCCAATTGTAGCATGATCCTTAATTACTTTTTCTGTACCAATTTCTGCAGCTTCTACAAAAGGGATAGAATCTTCAAACCATGGTGTTTTTACCATTCTAGGATTACCATCTTGGTCTTCATATCCACTTGATCCCGGAATAACAAAGCCTACACAATCTACTAATTTAATATTAGTATTTAATTCTTCAACTTGAACATCTGCACCATTAGAAGGAACAAACTTTGGCTCTGTAGTCATTATAGATTTTCCTTGAGCGCTTTGAGGAATTTCATCTAAGCACCTCTTTTTCTCATATTCATCCTTAATATTTGGAACAACAAGATTTTCTATGAAACGTTTTATAAAGGTGGATTTTCCAGTTCTAACAGCCCCTACGACTCCAAGATAAATACTTCCATTTCCTCTTTTGGCAATTGATTCAATTATTTCTTTTTTTTCCAAAATTTCACCATCTTTCAATCTTTCTAATTAAAGCTATGTTATAAATTTATAAAATAGTACTAAAATTTAAAGTTTCTTTTTAGAGTATCGTTTGTTATAATGTAAAAGTAGCGAGGTTATAGAAATGAAGTTTGTTTTAAGCGTTAATAGAAAATTAAAAATACCTTATTTTATAAGTAATATTCTTTTAATATTTTTTGATAGTATAGGGTTTATTTTTCCAATTATTGTAGGATATATGATTGATTCAGTCTTAATTAGACACAAGTATAATGAACTTTTAATACTTACTATAGCTTTAATTGTTTTTACAATTGTTAAATTTTTAGGCGCATATTTAACGGTAATTAAATTAGATTCAACAAGTGATAAAATAATAAGCGAACTTAAGAAGAAGTGTTTTTATCATGTATGTAATTTGGATAGTCCATTTTTTGAACATAATAATAAGGGCGAATTAATGACTAATTTTACATCAGATATGAATCGTATAAGGAGCCATATATCTTATGTTTATAAAACAATTGGAGCAATTGTTATTACTTTTATATGCTCTTTTATTTATCTTTTACGGGTACATGTCGGATTTACATTTATTTTATTAACTCCAGGAGTTATAATAGGAATTATTTCTATAATATTCATGAAGAAAATGAGCCCCAAATATGAAACTTTACGTAATATGATGTCTGATTGCAATAATTATATAAGTGATAATATTGAAGGCAACAAAGTTGTAAAGAGTTTTTCACTAGAAAAGCATGAAGTTAAGAATTTTAAATTAATTAATAAAAAATATATTGAAGAAGATATAAAAGTAGAACAAATGGAATATACATTTTATTCTTATATAGATTTTTTAAGTTATTTCATGAATGTTTTATTTTTAATTGTAGGAGGATACTTATTTATTAATAATAAAATTACAATGGGAAATTTAATTATATTTAATTCTTATCTTTATAATTTAAGAGCGCCTTTTATTCGATTAGGAGAGTTATTAAATCGTATACAGAGGTATTTAATTGCTAAGAAAAGAGTAGAAAAATTATTAAATTGTAAACCTCAAATTAAACTTGATGGCAAAAGTTCAATAAAAAGTTTATTAGTACCAATTGAATTTAAAAATGTTCGGATAAAATATGATGAAAATATTATTTTAGATAATTTAAATTTCACTATTAAGCCTTTTGAAACTATTGCTTTTATAGGTAAGACTGGCAGTGGGAAATCTTCTATTGTAAATTTATTATTAGGTTTTATTACTGCAAGTGAAGGTGAAATTTTAATAGATGGCAAAAATATTTTAGATTATAAAATAAAAGATATTAGAGATAGAATTGGATATGTTACACAAAATCCTTTTCTGTTTAGTGATACAATTTATAATAATATTATTTATGGAACAAATATTAGTAAAAAAGAAGCTAAAAAGTTTGCATCCCTTGCTTGTTGTAGCTATATTGACAATCTTCCTGATGGAATAGATACAATTATCGGAGAAAAGGGTGTTGGCTTAAGTGGTGGAGAAAAGCAAAGAATTTCTTTAGCACGTGCTCTTGCAGTAAAACCAGATATTCTTCTTTTGGATGATATTACTAGTGCCTTAGATATTGAAACTGAAGAGAGAATAAATGAGAATATTAGAAATCTAAAATATAAATCAACAAAAATAATTATTGCAAGTAAAATTGTAAGTGTTATGAATGCTGATCGGATATATGTATTAGATGAAGGCCGCATTATTGAAGAGGGAACACATGAATATTTATTAAATAAAAAGGGAATTTATTATGAATTATATAAAATTAGTAAAGGAGAGAAAATAAATGGTTAATACATATAAAGAAGACGAAAAAAAGACAAAGTTTTCTTTTCATAATTTAGCTCGAATGATGAAGTTTGTACGTCCTTATTATAAAGACTTATTACTAGGATTTTTAATTAGCGTTATATCAAGTATCTTAATGCTTGTAGTTCCTAAAATTATGGTATATGCAATAGATGTATCTTTTATAAATCATAATTTCATGGAAATTATTCTCTTAACATTTATTATATTAGGAATAATTTTACTAGCAGTATTTCTGACAAAAATAAAAAGAGATAAATTAATAGTTGTCTTAGATAAAGTTTCCCATGATTTAAAAGTAGCAATTTTTGAAAAATTACAAAGTCTTCCTAATTCTTATTATGATACCAAAAGTCACGGTAAAATCTATACTAGGGCATCAACTTATCCTGATGAAGCAACCGCTATTATGTGTTATGTTTTACTTGAGATGATTCTAGATATCATTAATTTAATCTTTGTTTTAATTTTTATGTTAAGTTGTAATATTAAGTTGTCATTAATTACTATTAGCCTAGCTATAATAGTAGTTATATTATTTATTATTATTTCTCCAATTAGAAGAAAATTGCAACATGTATTAAATGAAAAAAATTCTAATATTAATGCTTATATATCAGAAAGTATTAACGGTGTAAAAATTATTCAATCTTTTAATCGCGAAGATAAAAATTTAAAAATATTAAATGATCTAGAGAATAAGAGAAATTTAGCTTCTAAAAAAACTTTTTATCTTGGAAACTTAAATTGGAGTGTTACAGGTTCTTTTAATATTATAGGTATGGCTTTAGTTTACTATATAGGTCTCAGATATTTTTATCCTACTGCATCTATTGGAAATATTGTTGCAGTGGATTCCTATTCATCAAATTTTTGGAATCCTATTTCTTATTTAACAAGTAGTTATAATGAGATTATGGATGCATTTACTTATTTAGAAAGAATTTTTGAATTATTAGATGAGCCTATTATTATAGAAGAAAAAAAGAATGCTAAAGACATTCTAATTAAAGGAAATATAGAATTTAAGAATGTTAGTTTTTCATACAATGGTAAAAATGATGTTTTAAAAAATTTTAATTTAAAAATAAGTGCTGGCGAAAAAATAGGACTAGTGGGTACCACTGGAAGTGGAAAATCAACAATACTTAGTTTGATTACTAGGTTTTATGATGCATGTGATGGTGAAATCTTTATTGATGAAGAAAATATCAAAGATTTAAAATTAAAAACGCTTAGAAGTAATGTTTGTATGATGCTTCAAGATAATTTCTTATTTGCAAGAAGTGTTTATGACAATTTAGTATTAGATAAAAAAATATCTAAAGAAGAAGTTTATAAAATATGTAAATTATTAGATATACATAATCTTATTTTATCTTTAGAAAACGGATATGATACAGTCTTACTTAATAATGGTTCAAATCTTTCAAGTGGAGAAAGACAACTTTTATGTATAGCTAGAATTATGATTCAAAATCCTAAAATCTTAATATTAGATGAAGCAACAAGTAATATTGATTTAAAAACAGAAAAGAAAGTTGAAAAAGCAATAGAAATATTAACTAAAAATAGAACTACAATTATGGTCGCACATCGTATATCAACAATTAGGAATTGTGATAAAATTGTTGTAATTAAAGACCATCATGCTTGTGAGGAAGGAACACATAAAGAGTTAATGAAAAAAAAGATGGAATACTATAATCTTTATATGTCTCAAACTAAAAGTTAATAAAATATAATTAATTTGTAGTATCTTAGAATAATAAAAAACAAAAATAGTAGTTCTTTACAGAAAAATCAATATTTGTTATAATTAACAAGAGGATGTGTAATCATGAAAAAAGTATTAATTATAGTTGTAGCTTTATTATCAATCATTATTTTACCTAATAGTGTTGCAGCTAAAAATAAAGTAACAATCAATTTATTTAGGAGCAAAGAATGTCCCCGCTGTGAGGAAGCTCTAGAATATTTTAATAATCATAAAGAAGAGCTAGGAGAATATATTGAACTTAAAACATTTGAAGTAGAGAATAATAAAAATAATGCCAATTTGCAAACCAAAGTAGAGGAAGAATTAAATGTTCCAGAAAAACAGAGGAATAGATTTCCATTTTTTGTTATTGCAGATGAATACCAATATGGATATAGTGGTGTAATTACTTTTAGAGAATTATTAAATAAAGCCGAAAAATATATTGATGATGAAGAATATCACGATATAGTAGAAAATGTTAGAAGTAAAAATAACATTAAAGCTAAATCCTTAACTTTAGATGAATTATATAAAAGCGTAAATCCTATCGTAACCTACATTGTTTTTGGAATTTTTGCAGCTATTATTTTAGGTTTTGTTAGTATGATAATTTTTTCTAGAAAATAAGAGAAGAACTACTTTAAATCGTAGTTTTTTTTTGATATAATATTAATATTACTGAAAGAAGGAATAATATGAAAGTCATACTTTTAAGTGATGTAAGAAAAGTTGGGAAAAAAGACCAAGTCTTAGAGGTTAGTGATGGGTATGCTACAAATTATTTAATTAAAAATAAACTAGCAGTTCAATATTCAAAAAGAAGTAAAGAAGTATTAGATATTAAGCTAGATAAAGAAAAAAAGGAAGAAGATAAAAAAATAGAGGAATTTAATGAATTAAAGAAAAAGCTAGAAAATAAAATGATTTCCTTTAAAGTTAAAACCGGAATTAGTGACAAAGTGTTTGGCAAAATTTCTACTAAACAAATTGCGGATGAATTAAAAAGTATGGGATATCAAATAGATAAAAAGTGTATTAAATTAGATAGTGATTTAGATACATTAGGTATTCATAATGTAGAGATTATTTTGCATAAACAAGTAAATTTTAAAATCAGATGTGAATTAAAGAAGTAGGTGAATAATATGGCAAATCGTATTCTTCCAAATGATTACGAAGCAGAAATGAGCGTTCTTGGAGTTGCATTCTTAAACAAAGAAGCAATAGAAAAAATTAGTGAAGAAGTAAGCGCTGATATGTTTTATAATGAGAAAAATAAAATTTTATTTAATGCAATTATGAACCTTTATAAAGAAAATATTCCAGTTGATATGACAACGATTAAAGCTGAATTAGATAAGAAAAAATCATTAAATGAAGTTGGAGGTATTTCCTATATTACTGAAGTAATAGATTCAGTAGTAACTAGTGCAAACTTAGAATATTATATTAAAATATTAAAAGAAAATGCAATTAGAAGAAGTCTAATTAATACTGCTACAGATATTATTACAAACGCTTACAATGATGAAAATACAACTAGCATGCTTGATGAAGCTGAAAGAAATATTTTAAATGTTGTAAGAGCTCGTAGCTCTAGTGAATTTGTGCCAATTCATGAAGTATTAAGAAGAGCTCAAGAAAGATTAGAAGAACTTGCTAAAAATAAAAGCGATATTACAGGAATTCGTACAGGATTTTATGACTTAGATAGAGTAACTGCAGGACTTCATGGAGGAGAACTAATAATATTAGCAGCTCGTCCAGGTATGGGTAAAACCGCTTTTGCTCTTAATATTGCAACAAATGCAGCTTTTTCAACCAAAAAAGCTGTAGCAATATTCAACTTAGAAATGTCAGCAGAAATGTTAGTTAATCGTATGATTGCAAGTGTGGGTGGAATTGATTCTTATAAATTAAATACTGGTAAACTAGAAAATAATGACTGGAAAAGATATAATGAAGCAATGAGCAAACTTGCTAGCACTAATATTTATATTGAAGATAATGCAGCTATTACAGCTCCAGAAATTAAAGCAAAATGTCGGAGACTTGCATCAACTCCAGAAGGGTTAGGATTAGTTGTAATTGACTACTTACAGTTAGTTACGACGGGGTCAAATAGAATTGAGTCAAGACAAGTAGAAGTATCTGAGATTTCTCGTAGTTTAAAAACGATGGCTCTAGAGCTTGATGTTCCAGTTATAGCTCTTGCTCAACTTTCTCGTAGCGTTGATAAAAGAGAAAATAAAGAGCCAGCACTAGTCGACTTAAGAGAATCAGGTTCACTAGAGCAAGATGCCGATTTAGTATTATTCTTAAATCGTAAAGATTATTATGAAGCAAAGAGTGATAAAAGAGAGACAGTTGTTCCAATTGATGTTATTATAGCAAAACATAGAAAAGGTTCAACTGGATTATATCGATTACTTTTCGAACTTAACATGAGTAACTTTAAAAATTTTGTTTCAACTGAAACTATCCCAGAATAAAAAGAGAGTGATAAAAATGAATAAAAGAAGCATAGCAATTACGATACTAATTACCTTAGTAGTAGGCCTCGTAATGATTATTTCAAATACAAGCGATGCAATATTTGAAAGTGCCAAAACTTATTATCAAATATATTTAAATGGTAAAGAATTAGGTATGATTGAAAATAGTGAAAAATTATATGCACTTATTAATGCCGAGCAAAAACCTATTAAAGAAAAATATGGTGTATCAACCATTTATCCACCTACTAATTTAAAAATAGTAGAAACAAATAGTTTTAATGAAAATATTAGTAACGTTAAAGACATTTATGAAAAAATAAACGAACAGGATCATTTTACAGTTAAGGGTTATGTTGTAGAAATAAAAGGGAAAGACGAAAGTTTCAAAATCAATGTTTTAGATAAAGAAGTATTTTATAATGCGGCTAAAAGATTTGTAAAGGCGTTTTTAAGTGAAAACGAATATGAAAATTATATTAATAATATGCAAAAGGAAATAGAAGAGACGGGGCATATTATTCAAGATATGTATTTTAAAGAAAAAATTTCAATTAAAGAAAGCTTCATTAGTATTAATGACAAAATATATACTGAGGAATTAGAATTAAGTCAATATTTATTATTTGGTGAAAACCCTGATACAAAAAATTATACAATAAAACTAGGAGATACTATAGCATCTATTTCTGAAGCTAATAAATTAAATAGTGAAGAATTTTTAATTGCTAATCCAAATTATAAAGATGAAAAAACAATTTTAAGAATAGGAGATACGGTAAATGTTACTTTAATCAATCCTAAAATAAGCTTTGTTTATGAACTATATGACGTATCAGATGAAATAGATTATTTCTTAAAGCAAACTGTTCCAGATCCAACGAAACCTACAAATTATCGCGTTGTTACAACAGCAGGACAAAATGGTATTACTCGTGTTACAGAAAAATATTCAGTAACAAATGGTGTACGTTCACAAGGTGTTGAAATTTTAAAACAAGAGGTAATCAGAGCTAAAGTAAATCAAATTACAACTTATGGAACATATTATGTTGGTCCAATTGGAGGCATCCAAAATCCAGTTAATATTGAAGGAGATTGGGGATGGCCTACAAATGGAGGTTATGTTATTACAAGTCCATTTGGATGGCGTGGTGGACAACATCACTCAGCTCTTGATATATCTGGTGCTGGAAATTTAGGCTCTAACATCTATGCAGCTGCCGATGGAACAGTTATAAAAGCTTTCAATGGATGCCCAAATATTGGTTTTGGATATGGCGATCAATGTGGGGGAAGTTTCGGAAACTCTGTTATTATTGATCATGGAAATGGATATTATACAACTTACGCACACTTACTTAATACTCTAAGAGTAAGTGTCGGATCAAAAGTTAAAAAAGGTCAAGTAATTGGCTATATGGGTTCATCTGGATCATCAACAGGTCCTCATGTTCACTTTGCTGTATCTAAGGGTTCTCCAAGTGGTGGATATTTTGATCCCCTAAGGTTGTATAGATAATGAAAATATGTGTACTTGCAAGTGGTTCAGGAGGAAATTCCACTTATATAGAAACAGCTGATTATAAAATATTAATTGACATTGGCAAAAATAAAAAATATATTGTTGAAAAATTAGAAAGTATTGGAGTAAACCCGAGTGATATCAATTATATTTTTATTAGCCATCTTCATGATGATCACATATCCGCTCTAAAAACATTTTTAAAAAGTTATCATCCAACTATTGTAATATCAAGACCAATGTTTATGGAGTTAGATGATATTCATGATTATGAAAATATTTTAATTTATGAAGATGAAGTCGTTTTAAATAATTTACATGTTACTTGTATTCATTCTAGTCATGATGCTACAGATTCAAGAAATTTTATATTTGAAAGTAATGGTGCAAGCGTTGTTTATGTAACAGATACAGGATATGTTAATCACAAGAATTTTAAATATTTGCAAAATAAAAATGTTTATTTATTTGAATCGAATCATGATATAGAAAAACTCCAACATGGTCCTTATCCCGATTGGCTTAAGAAACGCGTTTTATCTGATTATGGCCATTTAAGTAATAATGCGTGTTCTCTTTATTTATCCAAATTAATAGGGAATAAAACAAAAAAAATATATTTAATGCACTTATCTGAAAAAAATAATACTGAAGAGCTAGCATTAAAAGAAATTCATAATATTTTTAAAACTTATCAGATTGATTTTAATGATATTAATGTAGCGCATCAAGATGAAAGAAGTGAAGTTATAACGATATGATAAAAGTAATTTGTTTGGGTAAATTAAAAGAAAAATATATTAATGAATTTGTAGAAGACTATGTTAAGAGGATAAATAAATATCATAAACTAAAGCTTATTGAGCTAAAAGATGAGGAAGATTTAAAGAATGAAGCCAAAAATATAAAAAAATATATTGGCAGTAATGATTTTGTAATTACATTATTAATAGAAGGAAAAGAATATGACAGTTTAGAATTCGCTAAAGTGTTAGATAAAGCTTTTATCCATTATGATACAATTACTTTTATTATTGGCTCTTCTTGTGGCTTAGACGAAAGTATTAAGAATTTAAGCAATCTAAAACTGTCTTTTTCTAAAATGACTTTTCCTCATGGGATATTTAGAGGTATATTATTAGAGCAAATTTATCGAGCATTTAAAATCAATAATAATGAAACATATCATAAGTAAAGGAGTAAAGAATGGAAAGAGAATATTTAATTAAATTATTGCAAAAAGATTTGCAACAGTTAGAAAGAGAACGTTCTTCTTTAGAAGAATGTGAAGCCGTATTAAGAGATTTGAGTATTGGTAAACTATCTAATAGAGTAAAAAAGTATTTTAGGGAAAGACATCGACTAGAAGTAAGTCAATATGATATTAATAAATTAATTCAAACTGTTAATACTGATTTATTTATCGAAAATCAAAATAAGCCAAATATAAGAGAAAATATTATTAAAACTAAAAAAATATTAAGTGCTTTAAAATATTTTCAAATTATTTCTCCAGAATTATTTGAATACATAAAATTAAGACTCCAAAAAGAAGCAATTTCAGATAGAAGAATAATTGAAATAATGGAATTTGTAAAAATTCGCAATGCTAATATTTTGAAAAGAAATAATAAGGATGCACTATCTAGTAGTGATTTATATATAATTCTTAATATGTTGAACTTAGGATATGAGGAAATTACAATACCTGAAGTTCCAAATAGTGAAGAAATAGATAGGCTGCTTCCTAGTATTTTAGAATATTTAAGTGATAATCGGATTATTAAAATGAAAGAGGTATTTCATTTAGAAAGATTAGGAATAGATGAGTTAAGATATTTATATAGTAAAGCATTAAGTTATCTTCAAGATAAATTATTTAATTTAATAGAGATTTTAAAAGTAAAAGATTTTTACTTTGATATTCCAACATTACAAGAAATTAAAACAGAATACAAATTGTTATCTCAAAACTATATTTTAATTAGAAATGAATTAGACAAGTTAACACTTCCAAAAGAAGAAGTGCTAGATAATGCTTCTATAAATTATGTGAACTCTTTGTATTATTCTACGAACAATATGGAAGAACCACAAAAATGCTATTTTATAAGAGACTTAGTAGGATTAAGGGAAGAAGCTTTAGATGCAGTATTAAAATTATTAGAAGATTTTAAAAAGGGAATTACTAGTAGAATTAAATATTTAGCAAGCCCATCTGGATATATCGAATTAAAGGATGATCAAATAAGAATCGTATTAAAGCAAATTGAACATAATTCGTATTCTGTTCAAGGAGTATTTATTAAAAAAAGTGATAATGAGCCAGAAAAGTATAGTAATTTATGTAATAGACCATGTGCTTTAATAAACCCAGAATATTCACAAAGAGTTGAAGAAATATATTTATCTTATATTGATGAAAGTAAACGTAAAGGGACAAGATAGAAGATTATAAAAGATAAGGAGTAGTAATAATGATAGGAAATGATTGGGATCGGAAGTTAAAAATTATTTGGGAAAGTGATGGTTTTAAAAAGTTTTATCGTATTGTAGAAGAAGAATATAATAAAAAGATTATTTATCCTTCCAAAGAAAATATTTTTGCATCTTTAAAACTTACTAGCTTTAAAGATACTAAAGTTGTTATTGTAGGACAAGATCCCTATCACGGAGAAGGTGAGGCTCATGGACTTTCTTTTTCGGTTCAAAAAGGAGTAAAAGTTCCACCATCTCTTAAAAATATATATAAAGAATTATACGATGATCTAGGAATCCCACCTAAAAATGATGGAGATTTAACAAATTGGGCGAAAAATGGCGTATTACTATTAAACGCAGTATTAACAGTCGTAAAAGATACTCCTGCTAGTCATAGAAATCTAGGTTGGGAAAGACTTACAGATTACATTATTAAAGTATTAAATGAAAAAGAAGAACCTGTTGTTTTTATTTTATGGGGTAATTTTGCTAAAGAAAAAGCTAAGTTTATTACAAATAAACGTCATTTAATTATTACTAGTCCTCATCCTAGTCCCTTTAGTGCTCGCTATGGATTCTTTGGCTCAAAACCTTTTAGTAAAACAAACAACTTTTTAAAACAAAATAAAATGAAAGAAATTGATTGGAGCTAGTAGCTCTTTTTTCTTTACTTTTAAACATTATTTTGATATTATAAATGACGAAATGAGGGGATTTTATGGCTTATCATAAAACGATAGTTAATGAAGTTATTATGTTATTAGCAAAAAACGTACCAGCGACTAAAATAAGTAAAGAGTACCATATTAATAGAAAAACTATAGGGATTTGGAAAAAGAAATATAAAGAAGAATTAGCACTTGATCGCGCTATCGTAAAGTATTCTGAGAAAATCACATGGTTAATGCTAAGAAATAAATTGGATGAAGCGCTAGAGAAATGTTCTAATCCTAAGTTTCAAAATGAGCCAATAATACAATCACAGAAAATCAGAATATTACTAAGACTTAAAAAAATTGATGAAGCGTTAGATATATGTAGGAAAGCTGAATTTTCTAATATTGCTATAATACAATCACAACGCATTCATTTACTAATAGAAAAAGGTGATCAATCATCACTTTTAGAAGCATTAAAGATATGTGAAAATCCTTTATTTATGAATAATGTACGTATTCAATCTCAACATATTAGAATTTTAATGAAAAATGGTGATAAAGAATCATTAATAAAAGCGTATAGTATTAGTGAAAATCGTGTATTTTATAGTGATTTTGTTATAGAAGATTTAAGACAAGAAATATTTGGCAAGCTTGAGCGTATTAAAACATTAGAAGAAAGGCAAGAAGATCCTAAAAATTTAGAAGATGAACATATCGAATATAAAATTTTATTAGGCAAAATTGCAGGAGAAGAAATAGACTTAGAGTCAATTAAAGAACTTATAGAATGTTCTAATATAAAAGAATGGCAAAAAGTGATATTGCTAGTAGCGTATTACGATAAAAACAATTATCCAATTAACATTGTAATGAATTATTTAAAAAGGCAATTAAGTATTTATTCCTATAATGAAGATATTTTAAAAATTATTAAAATATTATTAGGTAAAATGAAAAATAAAAAACGCATTTTTGATCAAGAGTTTTATAAAGAATTATTAAGTAGAGAAATTGAAGAAAAAAATATTCTTGAAGAAAAAGTATATTTACAAGATTTAAGTTCTAATATAAGCTTTTTAAGCCAAAGAGGAAGATAAAAATGGATAAGAGTTCTATTTGTTTAAAAAATAAAATAATAGATGAGATACATAAAGGAGTATCTAAGAAAAGCATTAAGGTTAAATATAATTTAAGTGAAGCAGAGTATTTGCAATTATATAAGGAAACCCTTCATATAAGCGATATTATTAAGCAAATAAAAAGTTTATCAAAAACAAATATGGATGATGCTTTAAGATTATGTGAAAAAGCAGAATACTTATCATATTTTTTAATTCAAGTTCAAAGAGTTAAGATATTAATAAAATTAAAACGATATGATGATGCTATTACTATATGTGATAATCCATTATATTCAGAGTCCAGTATAATCCAATATCAAAAAATTCACGCTTTAATGGAATTAGCCGATGAAGAATCTTTAACTAAAGCATTATCACTTTGTGAAAAATTCCCCAAAGACTATCAAATTCAAACTCTAAAAATTTCGATTTTAATACTGTTAGATAAGACTCAATTAGCTCTTGACTTTGCATTAAAAAACGAGTTTAGACATTATATTCCCATTCAAGTACAAATAGTTGATATATTAGTATCGCAAAATCAAGTACAAGAGGCGCTAACATTTTTAAAAGATGAGAGATTTAAAGATTGTATGCAGATGCAAAAAAGGAGAAGAAAATTAGAGAAAGCTCCAAAAGATAATATAAGTAGCACAACTATTAATATACGAGAGCAAATATGTGATATAGAAGGTATTAACTTTTTAGAAATACCAGAAAGTAAGAGAATGATACTAACAGTGGCGTTTTACGAAAAAAATAATTATCCTGTAAATGCTATCTTAAATTATCTAAGACATCAAAAAGAATCAGCTGATAGTGATCAATCTATGTTAAAAATAATTAGATGTTTAATACTTCATGTAAAGGAACAGAATAAAATTATAAATTTTGGATTTTATGAAAGAATATTACGTAAGGCATAAAAAAGATGACTACATTTTAAAGTCATCTATTATTTCATCATCCATATCTTTGCCGTCAAAGAATAATTTAATTTTATAATTATGAATTTTTGCAATAACATTAGTAGGGAAGCGCCTTATAATTGCGTTTGCTTTACTAGTGTTTTTATTATAAAAGTTTTTAGCCGCTGTTAATTTTTCATCTAAGCGCTTAATATTTTCAATTTCTTCTATAATGTTTTCATCTTTTTCTAAGTCAAGATCTCCAATCATTTTTAAAATTAAAGTATAACCTTCATTTAATTTACGATCCATATCAAAGTTAGATAAATTCATATCTTTTAATTGTTCATATTCTTTAAAATAGTTTTTATTTGATTTTAACTTTTTCTTTAAAGCATTGCTAAGCCTAATTAAAGTATCATATTTAATTCTTAAATTTTCATCAATAATACTAATTGCTTCATCTGTTCTTGTTTTCAAATCACTTAAATTATTATATTGATTAATATAATAAATACCACTTAAACTTGCAATTATAATTATTATTAAAATAATAGAAATCCATATCATTATTACCACCATATTCATTATAACAAGAATTGAATGATTTTTAAAGTAGTGTTATAATATTTTTACATAAAAATAGATGGTGATTAATATGGAGATAAGAAAATTAGTGTTAGGAAGCCTAAATACAAATTGTTATATTCTAATTCAAAAGGATGAATGCATTATAATAGATCCAGCTGATAATGCTCTTGATATAATGAATATATGCAAAAACAAAAGGGTAGTAGAAATACTTGTAACTCATCATCACTTTGATCATATAGGTGCTTTAGCAGAATTAGAAAAATATTATCATATAAAACATAATAATCATAGTAGCAATTTCTCTTATGAAATAATAAAAACTCCAGGGCATACAAGTGATAGCGTTTCATTTTATTTTAAAAAAGAGCGTCTTTTATTTTCTGGAGATTTCATTTTTTACCATACTATTGGTAGATATGATTTTGAAGATTCTAGTATTTATGATATGAAAAAAAGTATAAATTTAATAAAAAATTATCCAGACAACATAGTTATATATCCCGGTCATGGAATAGAAACTACTTTAAAAGAGGAAAAAGAATTTAATCCATACTTTTAAAATTAAAAAAACGCTTTAAAACGTTTTTTCTGAATAATCATGACTATAATTAATTTTCTCATCAAAGTCCACATAGTCTAAGTATATCATACGAAGAAGCCACCAATGACCAGTTTTGGGATCACTCATAATTAAATGATCTCTCCCAGCTTCTTCAACAATACCTTCGTATACTCTATCTCTCCATTCAGCTGAATCTGGATATGAAAAATATGCTTTTACTTTTTTGCCCTTATTTAACCTTAAAATATTTTCAATATAACTCTGTTCCATAGGGAGACTAGTATCTGAGAAATTTATATTTCCTGGTGGGGATTCTAGTGGAATTGAAGGACTATTGGTAGGGAATGTTGGAGTACTAAAAAAATTTCCGTTCATTTATTTTCACCTCTAGAAAAATATATGTCTAACTTATGAATTTATGTTGACAATTTGGTACATATTATTTAATATGATTATAGAAGGTTGGTTTATATGGATGTTAATAAAATTTTAAAAAGAGTAATGGATAAAAATAGAGTAACTAGACTCACTCTTATGATAATAGGGGTATTTTTATTAGCTTTAAACTATAATTTATTCTTTGTCCAAAATGAGCTAGTAGTTGGTGGAATGAGTGGACTTGCCATAGTATTTAATAAACTATGGGGATGGAATAATGAAATATTTATTTATACCACAAGTTTAGTATTATTATTTATAAGCTTTATAATATTCGGTTATAAAAAATCAAGACCGGCTATTATTGGGACAATTCTTTATCCACTTTTTATTACTTTAACTCTTCCTCTAAGCAAAATATTAGCTCCTTATGTTATATTTGAAGATCTTATTACCACAATAGTGCTTACTAGTATTATCTACGGTTTTGCTAGTGCTCTTGTATATAAAATGGGTTATAATACCGGTGGATCAGATATTATTATGAAAATTATGTGTAAATATTTACATATGCCAGAAGGTAGAGCAACATTTATTAGTAATGTCATAATTATATTATTTGCCGGAGCAATTTTAGGATTAAATAAAGTAGTTTATGCTATTATCATATTATATATATCAAGTGTAATTGTTGATAAATTATTAATTGGTATTTCTAAAAGTAAATTGTTTTTTATTGAAACTACTAAACAAAGCGAAGTAAGTGATGTTATTATGAATGAACTTCATTTAGGAGTAACAGTCTTAGAAGCTAAAGGGGGATATACTAAAAATAAAAAGCAACTTTTAATGTGCGCTATTCCAACAAAAGATTATTATATGTTTAAAGAAATAATTTTGGAAATTGATCCTAACGCTTTCTTTATTATTAATGATTGTTATGACATTGAAGGGGGAACTACTAAGATAAATGAAAGTGGTTTAGATAGTTTATTTTAATATGACTAAACTGTAAGAAAAGAATAAGAAATTTTATGATATACTATTGATAAAGAAGGTTAAGTATATGGGTTATCTAATAAGTATTAAAACAGCAATAGTTATTTTTCCAATAATTGCACTTATTTTTACAGTTCCTTATATTTTATATATTTATCATAAATATGGTGCAATTCATTATTTTAGAACGTTTATTGTATATACATTTATTTTATATCTATTAGTAATTTACTTTTTAGTAATATTACCACTTCCATCATTTGAAGAAGCTTTACTTAATAAGGGACCATATATAAATTATATTCCATTTGATTTTGTAAGAAAATTTATCTCGGAAACTTCTTTTATTCTAAGAGATACATCTACTTATCTAAAAGCAATAACTGAGCCATGTTTTTATATAGTAGCATTTAATATTTTAATGACTATTCCTTTTGGTATGTATTTAAGATATTATTTTAAATGTAGTTTTAAAAAAACTGTATTATATTCTTTTTTATTAAGTTTATTTTTTGAACTAACGCAGCTTACAGGTTTATATTTTATTTATCCCAACCCGTATCGCTTATGTGACATAGACGATTTAATATTAAATACCTTAGGAGGAATAATTGGTTATTTTATTATGGGTGGAGTTGATAACTTTTTACCAACCAGAGAGGAAATAGATGAAAAAAGTTTAGAATTAGGTAAAAAGGTATCAGGTTTAAGAAGAATGACAGTATTTTTTCTAGATATATTTATTTTTATTATTTTATATTTAGTAACATCTATTTATGGCTTTAATAAAGTTTGGTTTTATCTTTTATTTATAATATATTACATTATTATCCCTATAATTAAATCAGATCAAACTATGGGAATGAAATTTTTAAATGTTAAAATTATATATCAAAAAAGAAGAATTATAAATCATGTTTTAAGATCAATATTTGTTCCACTTTACTATTTCTTTTTTCCTTTTTGGATCTTTATAATAACATATAATGCTATAAGCTTATTTTCTTTAGAGAGTATAGCAGGATATATTTATCTAATACTTTGTATATTACTTTTCTTTATATATTTAATTCAAGTAGTATTTATTTTAGTGCGAAAAAAAGCATTTTATGATAAATTATTTTCTTTTAAATTTATAAGTACTATTAGTAGCTCTAATAATAATGCGGTAGAATAAAATTACAATTATATGATAAAAGTATATCTTTAAAAAGATAAAATATAAAAAAACATTAGAAAGCAAAGTTGCCATTGTAACTGGCAAAACAAGAGAAATTTGATGTGCTAGAAGTTAGCCATCTTTTTTCTTGACCTTCGGGGGGGGGTATGTTAGAATAAAGCTTACTAGGAGGTTTTTTAATGACTGATGATTTATTTGTTGATGAATTACCTCGTGCTTTTACAAGTAAAGAAAATGATGAATACTTTGAAAAATTAAAAAATGGAGATGCAACCGCTCGGGAATTATTAATTGAGCACAATATTAAATTTGTAGCATATAGAGTATTAAAAAGGTTTTACAATGTTGATTACGATAAAAAAGAATTAATGGCTATTGGTTTAGAAGGACTAATTAATGCAGTTGATCTTTTTGATGTTTCAAGAAAGACAAAATTCTCATCTTTTGCTGCGGTGTGTATTGATAATGAAATTTTAATGTTTTTAAGGAAAATAAAAAAATTAAGCTGTGAAGAAAGTTTTGATGCACCAATACAGAGTGCTCCTTCAAAAAAAGAATTATTTTTAAAAGATATGATTCCAGATGAAAGAGTTAATATAGAAGAAGATTATCAAGAATACGATGAAAGAACAAAAAGAGAAAACTTAATAAGAGATGTTGTCGTTAGTCTTCCTACGCGTGATCGACTAATAATGACTCTCTATTATGGTTTTTTTGGAGAAGACGTCTGTAGGCAGCGGGAACTTTCTGACAAATTCAATTTAAGTCAACCTTCTGTTGCTCGCTTAATTCAAAAAAATTTAATCAAAATAAAAGAAATGATTGAAATAGCCCAACGAGGAAAGACAACCAGAAAAGGGAAAAAGCCTAAATCAATTTATAATTTATTACAGCCATATACAAAATCGGAAATAAATCTGGTAATAAGAAATTTGACCCCCGAAGATTATCAATTATTACATTTAAGATATGGTGATAATTTTAATAAACCTACTACTAGTCCATTTTGGAATAAAGATACCACCTCAAGATTTTATATGAGATTAGTTCCTAAAATGAAAGCCATGTTAGAAGAAAATAGAAAAAGAAAAAAATCTGTAGTACTAAGAAGCAATAAAGATAGCAAAAAAAATGAATTATTTAATGAAATATATAAACATTTAATTGCTCGTGATTTAAAAGATGTAGAAAGTTTAATTCAAAAATATTTAGAAACGCTTAACTTATTGCAATTTGAAAAATTTATAAATAATTTAATTATATTAAGTATAAAAGAAGATGATTATACATTCATAAGACCCATTTATAATTTGGCCTTATTAGGAAGTGGATATTATTTTGATATTGAAAGATATAAAGATTATTTTTATGAATCATTAAGATTAGATTTAGAAGAAGCAGAACTTTATTATGAAATTATTACGAATTTAATCGAGGCACAAAGTATTGATATATCGACCGAGCCTCTTAGAAAAGCACTAGAAAAAGTAAGAAAAAATAAAAGAAGTAATTAAAGCTAGAAAATAAATAATATTAATCAAAATGGAAAAAGAAATTTAAGAAAAGAAATCAAGAATTTGATTTCTTTTTTCATAAATCAAATTGACAGTCGGGGGGGGATATGGTATTATACTATTATGTGAAATAAAGCTTAAAATATTCACAAAATAGTATACCCCTGAGAAAACACAATTTAATGAAAGGACTATTTTATGGAAGAATTATTACAAAAAATAATTAAAAAATATTCTTTTTTAGAAGTAAATCCAGAACATATTTATGAGCTTTATTCTGAAATAATACTTGAACAAGAAACAACTGAAATTAACCTTGATGAACTAGAGACTTTAATTAGAGAAAGACTATATCAAGAAATATCAGAATTAGATTTTATTAGACTATTTAATGATAATTATATACCAAGCATGAAAGAAAACAGTAATCCTAAAGATGCAATATATGATATAGAAGATCATCTTGAAAAATTAGGATATACTCTAAGTATTGATCAAATTATATATTTATTAAAAAATAATAATTTTATATATTCTTGTATTAAAAAGATAGTAAACAAAAATAAAAGACAGATAACAACAGGTGATATAGATTTAATTACTGATAGTTTTTTATTATCCAGTTTAATTGAAAACTATTGTGAATTAAATAATATTAAAATAAAATCTGACTTTGATATAACACAACTTGAAAACTTACCAGATGGAGTTCAATTATATTTAGAAAGTATTAATTTACCTTTACTTAGTCCATTAGAGGAAAAAAAGCTTTTTATAGAATATAATGAAGGAAGCGAAAAAGCTAAAGATATTCTTATTGAAAGAAATTTGAGATTAGTAGTTAATATAGCAAGAAGACATCAAAATAGAGGCTTAGATTTATTAGATTTAATTCAGGAAGGAAATCTTGGATTAATTAAGGCAGTGGAAGAATTTAAAGTTATGAAAGGCTATAAATTTTCTACTTATGCTACTTGGTGGATTAGGCAAGCTATAACTCGTGCAATTGCCGATAAAGGAAGAAATATTCGCATTCCAGTTCATAATTACGAAATGATAGGAAAAGTAAAAAAATGTGAAACTAGATTATCGTATGAATTAGGTAGAGATCCAACTATTGAAGAAGTAGCAAAAGCAATGGATATGCCCTTAGAGGATCTTAAATTTTTAAAAAGTGTAAGTAATGATACTACCAGCATTAATCAATCAGTAGGGGATGATGAAGATACCGAATTAGGAGCCTTTATAAAAGATGAATCGGCTAGTGTTGAAGAAGATTATATAGCTTCAGAACTACCTAGACAAATTGAAGATCTATTTAATAAAGTAACTTCTTTAACCCCAAAAGAAAAAATGATATTAATAAAACGGTTCGGCATAATTGATGGTGATCCTAAAACTTTAGAAGAAGTTGGTCAAGAATTAAAAGTTACTAGAGAGCGAATTCGCCAAATTGAAAAGAAAGCTTTAAGAAAGCTTAGAAATTCAAGATATGCTAGAGATTTTGCTGTATATATGGATAATCCAAGTGAAGCTATTAGTAATCTGCACGTGCCTATTAGTGATTTAAAAGCTCAAAATGAAGAGTTTCAATTAGATAAAATATTACAACAAGATGTTTTTGATAGTAATATAGAAAATATTAGTAAAAGAAATGTAGAAATTTTAATAGAGGTTTTAAATAAACTTAATTCTAATACTCGAAAATTATTAAAATTATATTTAGGTTTCTATAATGGAAAAAGAATAAACAGCTATGAAAAAATCAGGCTCTTACAAATAAGTTATCAAACATATCAAAATAGAATTAAGAAAATTAAGGATGTTATTAAAAGTAGCTATCCTGAAATTGAGGATGTCGATGATTTTTTAAATCAATTTAGGATTGCAACTGGAGAGATTTTAGATATACCAAAACCAAAAAAAGAAAGTAATATCTCATCAGAGGTAATAATTTTACAAAAGAAAGAAGTGAGAAATATGGAAAATTCAAATGAAAAATTAAATAAGCAACCTTTACCAGAGGAAAACAAAGAATTAATTGAACAAATTTTATCAAAATTAAATGAAGAAGATCAACAAATATTAAAATTATTTTTAGGAATGTATGATGGAGAAAGATTAGATAATAAGCAAAAAAGTGAAAAATTAGGCATGGCAGTACCAACATACTACGATAAGATGACTAAAATAAAAGCAAAAATTAAAGCCATGTATCCAGAAATAGAAGATTTAGAAGATCTGCTTTATTTAATTAAAAGAGAAAATGGAGAAAATATGAAAGGATATCGTCCAAGGAAAGACTCCAAAAAAGAAGTTAAAATTGCAAAAGAACCTGAAAGTGATATTTCACAAAGCACTAATCACAAATTAATAAACCAGATTTTTGAAGAATTATCGGTGCATGAGAAAAAGGTTTTACAATTGTATTTAGGATTTTATGAAGGTAAAAGATTATATTTAAATGAAAAAAGCGTTATATTAGGTATAGCACCCCGTACTTATAATTATCAAATAGTTAAAATAATTGAAAGTATTAAAAAATCTCATCCAGAAATAGAAGATATAAGTGCTTTTTTTAATCAATTTAGACGAGAAAATGGTGAACATATAAAAAATCCAAAATCTAAAAGAAATGCTATGTTAGACGACAACGCAGGAACTAGCGAAATTGATATAAAGCCAGTATTACCTCCTAAAGCAGAAAGTATAGAAGCAAATCCTTCAATAACTGATGATTTAAGTGCACTACTTAAAAATCCTACATTTAAAGAATTAATGGAGAATTTAACTATAAAGGATGCAGTTATAGTAGGACTTCGGTTTGGTTTTTTAGGTAGATGTTATAAAATTGAAGAAATAGCAAAATTTTTAGGTATACATGAAGAAGAAGTAATAGATAGTATTAGAAACATTCTTCTAAGCTATAAAGAAAAGCTAAACACATTAATTGATAGAGCAATAACTGATGACCAAATAAAAAGAGGATAGATTTACTTAATAAATAAAATTAATAAAAATTCAACTAACCAATTTTGAGTTTCTTTATCTAAAGCGATGAAATCTTTGATTAATTCAAAGATTTCTTTTATTGTAATGTTTTCTGTGTTTGTAATATTCTTTTTTTTAAAAATATCAAATAAATTTTTAACGATTTCCATTCTTTTTTCAGGACTTAATGATTCTAATTTTTCAGTAATCTTTTTCTGTAAATTTAAACTTCTTTTTGTTTGTTTATCGCGTATAAAAGCATTTTCTTTACATAACCAGTTAAATGCATCATGTTGCATAATATTAAATCCTTTAGATTTTACGACTTCATAATTAGATACGTGATATAAAAGCATTCCGATAATACTATCTTTTGGGACATACATTCTAATCTTATTTTTTATTTTTTCATATTCTTTAGATTCAAATTGTTCTTTTAAAAATCCTGGCCCATCAAAATTATCAATTCCCGTAATTCGAGATTTAATATAAAATCTTGTATTCATAGCTGCGTCTATTGCTAAATTACCACCTTTAGAATGTCCACCTAAAATTACATGAGAATCAAAAATGCCAATCGTTTTATTTAAATAATTTGCGGCATATTTTTGTGATATTCCAGGATATAGATATGCAAGTTTAAAATCTTCCTCCCAGCCTATAATAGAAGTATCAGTTCCTGCAAAGGCTATATATATACTTTTAGTAGGAAGCACCATAGATAATGCTGAAAACTGCATTTCTTCATTTACAATATTTAAATAATGATATAGATAAATATTCGAGTATCTTTTTGTATCCTTCATGATATCTATCATTTTATAAACATTACGAGTAAATAAAAATTTGGGTTTTACATTATTCTTATTTAAATAATTTGCTACATCTTTTAAAGTTTTAGCTTTTCTTTTTTTATAAGGTATTATATTATCAAAAGATATGTAAGGCAAGAGTGATAATATTAGGCTATCAACTTCAGTAAAAGGAAAATCCTGAAATGATTCATCTTTATGTTTTTGTATATAATCGATTATATTCATAATATCTCATCCTATTTTATTAAAGCATATTTATTTAAATATTATTTTATTATTTTTTATTTCATAATGAATTTTATAAAATTCTTTTAAAGCTTTAAATAAATAATAAGTATCTTTTAATCCAATCATTTCCATACTAGAATGCATAGCAAGCATAGATAAACCTATATCAAGAGAATTAATACTTAAATGTTTTAAACTTGCTCCAGCTTGAGTAGAACCAGTAGCAAAATCATTTCTAGAAGTGTAAAAAGAACAAGGAAGACTTTTAGTATCACATATATGTTTAAATATAGAAGAAGTAATACTATTAGTAGTTCCATTCATTTCTTTCATAATTAAAATTCCATCATTTAGTGTAGGGGTATTTGTATGATCTGATAATTCATCGTGATTAGGATGCCTTGCATGTGTATTATCTGCACTAATAATTAAAGAATTAGATAATGTTGAAATAAGATCAATTTCTAGTGAAGCACAAATTCTTTTTAGAGTATCAATTAAAAAGTTAGAATCTGCTCCTTCTAAAGTATTTGAGCCAATCTCTTCACTATTAAAAATGGCTAAAACATTAATTGCATCATTCATATTATTTATAAAAGCTTCTAAAGATGCATAAGTACAAGTTAAATTATCAATTCTAGGACTTATTAAAAATTCATCATGAATAATTTGGGGGTTTTCATTATTATATAAAATTAAATCAAAATCATATATTGATTGTTTTATTTTTAACTGTTCTTGTACCAACTTCTCTAAACTAACATTTTTATCTAAAGAAATAACGGGCATTAAATCAATCTCTGTATTTAAATCTAAATTTGTATTAGCTTTATCATTTTGATGAATTGCAATACTAGGTATAATTGCAATACTTTCTTTTAAATCAATAATTTCCTTTTTATATTCCTTTTTATATTTTGTAATAATTCTTCCTGCAATTGATAATGGTCGGTCCATAAAGCCATAATTTAAAATTCCTCCATAAGGAGCAACATTAAGCTTTAAATAACCATTTTCATAATATTCCGGATTAGGCTTTATTGTGAGTGCTGGAGTATCACTATGGGTACAAACAATATTAAATTTCTTTAAAACTTTTTTATTTATATTAAAAGCAATTATAGAAGCATCATTTCTAATAACATAAAATTTACCATTTTTAATATTCCAAGATTCAAGTTCACTTAATTGTTGATAGCCATTATTATTTAATATTTCTTTAATTTCTTTTATACATGTAAAGGAACATGTGCTTTTCTTTATAAAATCAATCATATTATTGTTAAAAGAATTCATTTTATCACCATTTTTAGTATGAGTAAAAAAAAGAAAATATTTCATTTTTTATGTAATAATCAATAATACACGCAAAAAGTATTTTAATTGCTTTTAAAATATGCTAAACTCTATATTAGAGAGGAGTATAGGAGCTTAATGAAAAAGATAGGTTTACTTGTAAGTTGTTTAGTTTTAGTATTTATAACTTCAGGATGTGGGAATAAAAAACTTGATTGTACAATGAAAGATGATGAAATGTCAGCTCGCATAAAAATGAATTTTGATTCAAAAGACAAACTTAAAGATGGTACTACGATTTATGAATTTACTGCAGATGAAGATATGACTGATGACCAATTGAAAGACGCAAAAAAATATTTTGAAGACAGTTATAAAGATTCAAAACTAGATACTAAAGTAGAAATCAAAGATAGAAAATTAGTTGTTACAATTAAGTTTACAAAAGATAATTTCAGTGAACTTGGTTTTGATTCAGAAGATATGTCTTATGATTCTATTTTAAAAGAAATTAATGAAGAAGAAAATGTTACTTGTAAAAAATAGCATTTAAACATAAAAAAGCACTACTTTAGTAGTGCTTTTTTACTAATTGATTCTAGTAATAGAAACAGATGCTGAATATAAATCATTTGGAACAAGTTCAATTGGAACAATAGAAGAGTTAATAAAGCGATAAGTTGATCCGCTAGTAGCGTTAAATATAGCGTTACCACTTATAGTTCCAGTTTCATTAAAGAATAATCTGTTATGTGTGGAAGAGTGAGCAATTAAAGCATTATTTGGCCAAAATTCATGAAGTTCTATTCCTAAAGCTGCACAAGTTCTAGTAAGTGTATTATTATTTCTAGCGTTAACCCACCATTGAATCATATATTGCCCATCGTTTGGAATTGTGAATTCACCAGTAGCAGGATTATAAGTGATACCATTACTTAAATTAGTAGTATTAAAACGAATTACTTCATTAGAAGGTACTTGTAATTCAGTTTCATCATGAACCATTGCTGCTTCGTTAAATGAAGGACCAACATCTCCAGTAGGACCTGTAGGGCCAGTCTCACCTTGAGGACCAGTAGGCCCAGTAACTCCTTCTGGTCCAGTAGGACCAATCGGGCCAATTGGACCAGTAGGACCTGTAGCTCCTTGGGGTCCAGTAGCTCCAGCAATACCTTGGACACCTTGAAGACCTTGAGGCCCAGTAGGTCCAGTTACCCCTTGAGGCCCAGTCGCACCAGTAGCACCAGTAGGACCTGTTGGGCCAATAATACTTAATCCTTGAGGCCCAGTAGGACC
>CAMNSE010000014.1 GCA_946554525.1 uncultured Mycoplasma sp. | reverse complement strand
ATATCGAAAATAAGCATAACTAAAAAGTTATGTTTTTATTTTGCTTATTTTTACTAAAAAATGTCGTAAATTTGCAAGTTTCTGCCCAAAATTAAAATAAAAAAAGGAAATTAGCATTTCTTTGGTAATAAATAGTATTGAAAGGAGTAATTTCAAATTACTTGAAAAAAGGTAAAATTAAATGAATGATAATATTAAAACTTCAATAATTGTAAAAGATCAAAATATTAGTGTTTTAAGAATTAATAATAAGGAGTATATTTCTTTAACTGATTTAGCTAGATATGCAGATACTGAAGAACCTAGACCTCCTATTAGAGATTGGATGAGAAATAAAGAAGTTATTTCTTATTTAGGATTATGGGAGAGCATAAATAACGAAAATTTTAAAGGGGGCGAATTCGCTACGTTTAAAAATGAAGCTGGTAGCAATAAATTTAAAATGTCTCCACAAAAATGGATACGAGAAACAAATGCTATTGGTATTATTTCTAAATCGGGTAAATATGGTGGTGGAACTTACGCTATAAGTGATATAGCATTTGAGTTTGCGAGTTGGTTAAGTCCAGAGTTCAAATTGTATGTTATTCAAGAATTTTAAAGATTAAAGAAAAATGAAGCATATAAAAATAGAGTAGATTGGACTGCTAATAGAATTTTATCGAAAATTAATTACATAGCTCATACAGACGCAATTAAAAGCTATATAGTTCCAACTTTAACAGAAAATCAAAAACGATTTGTCTATGCTGAAGAAGCTGATGTATTAAATGTGGCGTTGTTTGGGATGACAGCAAAAGAATGGAGAGATAAGAATAAGGATCTTGCAGATAAGGGAAATATCAGAGATTATACTGATTTGCTACATCTAGTCATATTGAATAATCTTGAGAATATAAATGCAGAATTAATAGGAATGAAAATATCGCAAAACAGAAGACTTATTAAATTAAATAATATTGCAAGAAAACAAATGCAGTTATTAAAAAGTAACAAACTATTTAGAAATCTTGAATATATAGAAAATAAAGTCAATGAGAACACACATTAAAACCATATACATTAAAGAAAGAGATAGTTATCGTATTATTAATAATTTCAAACTATTATGAAAGGGTGGTAAAAAGTGAAAGAAAAGAAAAATGAAATTATAATATTTGAAGATCAAGGAGTTAAATTAGAAGTTAATATGCAAGATGAAACTGTGTGGCTTACTTCTGATCAAATGGCAGAGTTATTCTGTACTACCAAAAGAAATATTGAAATGCACATAAAAAACATATATGTAGAAAAAGAATTAGAAGAAAACTTAACTTGGAAGAATTTCTTCCAAGTTAAAATAGAAGGATTAAGAGAAGTAACAAGAACTAAAAAAATATATAATTTAGATGTAATTATATCTGTTGGTTATCGTGTTAAATCTCAAAATGGCATAATATTTAGAAAATGGGCTAATAAGATACTAAAAGATTATATGATTAAAGGCTATGCAGTTAATAATAAAAGACTAGAATATTTAGAAAAAACTGTTAAATTATTAGATATTGCAAATAGAAGCTATGATAATACTAGTGCAAGTGATAGTAAAAAAATACTAAGAGTTATTACTGAATATACAAATGCTTTAGATTTATTAGATGATTACGATCATAAATCTCTTAAAAAAATTGCAGGAACTCGTAGTGATGCAGTTATTACTTATGACGAATGTATTGATATAATTAAAAAACTAAAGTATAACGAAAAAAGTGATATATTCGCTTTAGAAAGAGATTATGGTTTAAAATCAATTTTAGGTAATATATATCAATCTTTTAATGGATATGATGTTTATCCAAGTATAGAAGAGAAAGCTGCAAATTTTTTATATTTAATAGTTAAAAACCATGTATTTATAGATGGAAATAAAAGAATAGCTGCAACGCTATTTATATATTTTTTGCAATTCTATGGTATTCTATACATTCAAAATAAGCAAATAATAGACAATAATACATTAGTAGCGTTAACTTTACTAATCGCTCAGTCAAATCCAAAAGAAAAAGAAATTATGATTGATTTAATTAGAAATTTTTTGAATTAACTTTTTAAATTATATTGAAAGTGTTATAATTATTTTAGAGGTGCTTATGAAAAAATTAGATATTATCTATGAAGATAAAGAACTACTAGTTATAAATAAACCAAGTAAAATACTTACTATTAGTGATGGTAAAACAAATCATACACTATATAGTATGGCAAGAGAATATGTAAAAAAACAACATAAGAGCAATAAAATTTTCATTGTTCACAGATTAGATAAAGACACATCTGGAGTTATTATATTTGCAAAATCAGAAGAAATGAAAAATAATTTACAAAAAGATTGGAATAAACTAGCAAATAGAGAATATATTGCAATACTAGAAGGAAAACTAAATTCTAAAAAAGGAATTATTAAAGAATATTTGAGTGAAGATAAAACACATAGAGTATATAAAAGTGATAAAGCACATGGAGAATATGCTGAAACCCATTATGAAGTAATTAATGAAACTAAAAATAATACAGTTGTAAAAGTAAGTATTAAAACAGGGAAGAAGAACCAAATTAGGGTTGGTTTTGCAAATTTAGGATATCCTATAGTCGGGGATAAAAAATATGGAAGCAAGACAAATCCCATTGGAAGACTAGGTCTTCATGCCTCATCAATTGATATTAAAATTAAAAACAAGAAATATACATTTCTATGTAAAGAACCAAAAGAATTTTTGAATTTTTTAAAATAAGTATTGACCTTACCCTATGGGTAGAGTATAAAATGAAAATGTGAAGGAGATAATGTTATGTTAAAAGTAGAACATGTTACAAAATATTACGGAAAGAATCTTGCTGTTAATGATTTATCTTTTGAAATTAATAATGGTGAGATATTTGGTTTATTAGGTGTTAACGGCGCTGGTAAAACTACTACATTTAGAATGATTATGGGACTTTTAGAACCTACAAAAGGACATATTACATTAAACGGTAAAGAAATTAATTATGAAACAGTAGAAAAAATAGGCTTTCTAACAGAAGAGCGAAGTCTACTAACAAAACTAACCGTTAAAGAACAAGTTGTATATTACGCAACGCTAAAAGGAATGAAAGAAAATGATATTTTAGAAAAGCTAGATTATTGGTTAAAACGGTTTGAAGTTAGCGATTATAAGGAAAGAAAAATAAAAGAATTATCAAAAGGAAATCAACAAAAGATACAATTTATTACAGCTATTATTCATGAACCAGATTTATTAGTATTAGATGAACCTTTTACTGGATTAGACCCAATAAATGTTGAAATGTTTATGAGTGTTATTCGGGAATTTAAAGAAAAAGGTAAAATGATTATTTTTTCTTCGCACAGAATGGAACATGTTGAGCTATTTTGTGAAAAATTAGTAATATTAAAAAAAGGTGTTTCAGTCCTTAGTGGTTCATTAAAAGAAATTAAAAAGAATTATCAAAAAAAGATTATTAAAATTAACGGAGATGTTGATATATCAGAATTAAAAGATATTAAAGGAGTTATAAGTGCAACAAAAGAAAACCTAGATATAATTGTAAAAATTGAAAATGAAGATTATATAAATAATGTTTTTAACGTAATAAAAAAGAAAAAGAATATTACAAAATTTTTAGTAGAAGATGCTTCATTAAATGAAATCTTCTTAAATACGGTAGGTGAAGCTTATGAAAAGTAAATTTGGTTATTTAGTAGGATATAGCTTAAAAAAGAAAATAAAAACTAAATGGTTTAAAGTAGTAAATATTCTATTATGCTTATTATTGATATTTTTAGTTAATATGGATTCAATTATTAATTTCTTTGGAGGAGATTTTAATAAGTTAGATAAGATTTATGTTGTTGACAATACAAATCATTTTGAATCATTTAAAAATTATTTTGATTTATTTGCTGAACAAGTAGAGCTTGATGGATATGAGCTTACATTAGATGAGTCTATTCTAGACAAAAAAGAGGAAATAGAAGATGAAATTATTATTGTTCTAAATCCTTCTAATACAGAGTATTTAAATGCTGAAGTAATTTCTTATGATACAATTGGAACTATGACATATCAAGTCATTAATGGATCCCTAAATTCTTTAAAAAGTGAAATAGTATATGAAACAAGTGGACTTTCTGCAAATGAAATAGCATCACTTACTAGTCCAGTTAATATTACGCAAACTGTATTAAATGAAGAAGCAAAGGATAATGCTACCAAAGATATGATTAGTGGTGTTGTTACAACAGTTGTAATTGTGCCATTCTTTATACTAATTGTAACTATGGTCCAAATGATTGGCGCAGAAATTAACGATGAAAAAACAAGTAAAGGTATGGAAATCATTATTTCTTCTGTACCTGCTAAAATGCATTTTTTATCAAAGGTTATATCTGCTCTTAGTTATGTATTATTACAAGGTTTATTATTGTTTATTTATGTGTTACTTGCAATCGTTATAAGAAAAGTACTTGGAGGTGCAGGCGGAGACAGTGCAAGCCTTACTTCTTTTTTAGGAGAGAGTATCACAATGCTTAAAAATGCCGGAGTATTTAGACTATTAGCAAAAGGAAGCATTGTATTAATAATTTTATATATTGTAAGTTTCCTTGCTTATGCTATTGTATCAGCAACACTTGCTAGTATGACAACAAATAATGAAGACTTCCAACAATTACAAACACCACTTATGATCATTATGATGGTAGGATATTATTTGGCATTAATGGCTGTTGTTTTTGAGGGATCTACATTTATTACAATTATAAGTTATGTACCACTTTTATCTGTAATGATTAGTCCAACTTTATATTTAATGGGCGAAATGAGTTTTGCAACGCTAATAGGTAGTACAGCTGTAACTTGTGTCGCAACGTATTTACTATATATTTATGGCCTTCGTATTTACAAAGTGGGTATATTAAACTATTCTTCTAGCAAATTATGGAAAAAAATGTTTAAATCATTAAAAAACAAATAGAAGCTTGCTTCTATTTTTTCTTGCTTAAAATTACATAATAATGTATAATATACGATACCTAAAAAGGAGGTTTTAATTATGTTTTTAGCTAAGCGTAATAAAAAGTTAGAGGAACAATTTGAAGTGCTAACTAGTTTTATTGAACAACGTTCTAAAGAACTAAATGCTCTTAATGGCGAAATAGAGGCGAAAACAGAGCAATTAGCTGAAATTGAAACTAGATTAAAATCATATCTAGAACTAGCTCAAATTAGAGAAGAAATAGCAGTTTTAGAAGAAAGAAGAGCAAGTTTATCTAAGTATTATAGTAAGAAGTTTGATCCAAGTAAAATTATTTTTGCATTATATACTGTTGACGATAATGATGATGAGCTTTTAGGTTCTTTTATTTATATGGGAGACGCTATTGAAACCTATGATGATGAATCGTATTTATGTAATGAATATAAATCAATTGGAGGACATAGATGGGCAGCCATAGATTCTGATAATGATGTAGTAGAATCTAGCAATAAAAGAATGTATAAGCCTACATTAGTGAATATATCACATTAGAAGAATTATGCAGAGCTTTATCTAACACTCTTTATTGTGAAGATTTTATTACAGTAGCAGAAATAGACAAACTTATAGATATACTACAAACTTATTTAGAAGATAATGATTCTTTAATGGAATGTCTTGACGCTATTCGTTCAGATAATTGGGAAAAAAGA
The DNA here is from genome assembly GCA_946554525.1 of uncultured Mycoplasma sp. Classification (GTDB taxonomy): domain Bacteria; phylum Bacillota_I; class Bacilli_A; order RF39; family UBA660; genus Caccenecus. The sequence continues at coordinate 22,807 of CAMNSE010000014.1, read as the reverse complement.
AGAAATAAAAAAGGCATTTAATATACCTTTTTTATTTTTGTTCCAATTTCTTGATAGTTTTATTTATTTCTTTTACTTCTATATTTTGAATTGTATACCAGCCATATTCAGTCATTTTATTATATAAATCATCTTGTAGTGTTAAAGTTTCATCAAGGCCATTTCTTAAGGCTTTATGCACTGGCTCGTTAGAACTTTCAAGAGAACCATGGACATAAACTTCCGTAGTACTTTTTAATAATAAAAGCATTTGTTCCATTAATAATTTATCATTCATTTTTTGACCCCTCCAATGCTTTCATTAATTTCTCTTTTAAAGATTGATGCTTTTTTAATTGGCCTTTCATAAAAGATTTCAAATCTTTATCTTGTAACATTTCTATGGTATATGTGCAAATATCAATGAGATTAGTTTCATGGCCAACTGCATCTTCCATATAAAGTAATTCTTTTTGTGTCATATTTTTCCTCCTGTTATTAGTATGACCCATAATTTATAAATTAAACTAAAAAAGAAACTAATTGTTAGTTTCTATTTATTATAAGCTTTAATTAGGTTAGAGAATATTATTTCTAAATTTTTTAATCCTTCTTCGCTTGTTGCCTCACATCTCATTGTAATATTAGGGCCAGTATTACTAGCTCTAACTAAAGCCCATCCATTATTGAAATTAACTCTTACACCATCTATTGTATTAATAACCCATTTTTGCATTTCACAGAAATTTTTGATTTTTCTTACTACTTCAAATTTTGTTTCATCTTTAGTAGGTATTTTAATTTCAGGTGTTGAATAATATTTAGGAATATCAGATAATAATTTACTTAATGAATCACTTGTTTTACTAAGTATTTCAAGAAGTCTAAGACCTGCATATATGCCACTTCCTACATCAGCAATTTTATCTCTGAAATAAAAATGACCTGAATATTCCCCACCAAAAGATAAATTTTCTTCTTTCGTTTTAGCTTGAGTATAACTTGCGCCAGTACGACAACAAAGAGGGGTACCACCTAATTTCTTTATTTCGTCTTCTAATGCTTTAGAACATTTTACATCATATAAAAATGTTTTGTTTTTTGATTTTTCAAAGATATCACGAATAATCAGAATCATAAAATAGTCAGTAGAAACCATATTTCCTAATTCATCTACAATTCCTAATCGATCTCCATCTCCATCAAAAGCTATTCCACAATCTGCTTGTACTCTTAATACTTCTTTTTTTAATGCTTCTAGATTTCCTTCAACATTAGGATCTGGATGATGGTTAGGAAATCTTCCATCACTTTCTTCAAAAATGATTTCAAAATCAACAAAAACTTTTTCAAAAACTTTTCTAGCAATAATAGATGTCGTGCCATTTCCACAATCAATAACAACTTTCCTTTTTCTTCTACCAAAGTTTACTCCATATGTTAAAAATTCAATATATTTCTCAGTTATATTACCACTAGATACAGTACCAGATCCGCTTGTAAATTTACCTGCTAAGGTATATTCTTTAAAATCTTCTATCATTTTCCCACGAGCATTTGATAAAGTATCAAAAGAAAATTTAAAGCCATTATCATCTTTAGGATTGTGACTAGCAGTAATCATAATTCCAAATAAATTATGTAAGTATCTAGCATAATAATGCATTGGAGTTGTAGTAAGCCCATAATTATATACATTAAGTCCACTATCAGTAATACCCTTAATTAAATATGCTGATAAAGAAGGGCTTGATACTCTATTATCGTAAGATACAATGCAAGTTGTTTGATTTAATTTTTCTTTTAAATATGAGCCATAACTACGGCCGATTGTATAAGCAACAGTTTCATTTATATCAGTAGGGTACACTCCTCTAATATCATATTCTCTAAAAATATTAGGATTCATTTTATCAACCTCTTTCCTCTATTATTAATCATAACATAAATTTATCATTTTTTGTAGATATAAATTGTGACTTATGATATAATGTAATAAGTTTAGAGTGAAAGCGGGACATGTTATGGATAGATTTTTAAATATTCCATTTTTAACAGAAGAAGAATTAAAAACTTTAAAACTTTATGAAAAAGATTTAGAGTCTTTTAAACGTGAACATAACAGTTTAATTTCGGCTCAAAAAAATATTACCGATCCTTCTAAAGTAGCAGAAATTAAAAAAGATATTAAAGACTATGAAACCCATATTGATAGTCAAAAATTAAAAATTCAAAATTTGATTAATCGCGTTCATATAAGAGTAAAAAATCATATTACTCATCGTATGAATGAAATAGAAAAAGATATAGGTGCTAATATTTACGTTGCATCAAATGGAAAGGAAATTAAAGAAAAATATAAACAAGAATATGAGTTATTAGTTTCTTTAAATGAAGTATTAGATAATGCGGCAATAAAAGCTGATATGCTGTTCAATGATCTTATTTTTATTAATCAGAGTGATCGAATAAAAATGCAAGGCTTAATTGATAAATATGAAAGAATGAAACTTGGATATGATCATATAAATGAAATATTAATTGCCAATTTAGAAGATTATCTATTAGAATTAGAAAGAAAATACATTGATGCAAGATATGATAGCGTACCAAAAGAAAAAACAAGTAGAGATACAATGGTATTAAAAAGCGATGTAGAAGAATATAATCGTATAGTTGAAATTATAAGAATATTAAAAGATAAAGAAGTAGGAATGATTGATGTTTTAGGAATCGCTAGTATAAAAGAGGAACATTTAGAAACATTTAAGGATTTAGTATATAAAACTCAGTATTTTAAATCATTAATATCAGAAATAACAAGTAATAATAAATTAGGAAGAGAAGGATCATTACAAAAAGTAGAAGACAGTCATCCTAAAGATGATAACTTATTTGAAGAGATATCTAGGAATGTAGCAGAAGCAATAAAAAATGAAGATAAAGATATAACAAAAGAGCGAGAAATAAAACAAAGAATAGAAAAAAGGATTGAATATTTAAATAGTAAAAGAAAAACTCCTTATGAAGAAGTTTATATTACTCCCGAAATTCCTGGTAAGACAATTGAAATTCCCTCAGATGAAGAAATTTTAGAAGAGATATCAGATGAGAATGTTGTTTTAGCGATAGCTGAAAATTATTATGAAGCTATACACAATAAAGAAGAGGAGAAAGCTCAAAAATATCGAAATGTTATTTTAAAATATACAGGAATTGAAGTTTTTGCTTCAGATACATTAAATGAAAGATTATGGAGTGAATTTATTGAATCTATTAAATCTTCAATGAAAATGCCTCCAGAAACTTTAATAAAGCGTTTTGAGACAAAAGCAGAGCTATTACAAAAAGAGCTAGATGAAGGTTATTTACCTATTAAATTAGCTAGACAAGCGGTTTCTGATTTAGAACTTGTTAATACTCGAATTGAAGAGTTAAAAAATAAAAAAATGTTAAGATAAAAAATAAACGAAGAACAAGAAGGTTAAAAGAAATTTTATTTAGAGAGTTAACGGTTGGTGAAAGTTAATTTAAAATTCTTTTAATAGATCACTTGGGAGTTTGAATATTTGAAATAATAGTAGAATATTCCGTAAGCTTGCGTTAAAGAAAAAAGAAAAAAATTAAGGTGGTACCGTGCATTTTGCACCCTTTGGTATTACCTTTTTTATGTTTAAAATAAGAAAGAAGGAATTTAAATGAAAAATTTTAAAAATTTAGACAAGAGACCAACTAGTGAGGTAGAATCTGATATCTTAAAAAGTTGGGGAGGAATTAATGAAATTACCAATAAACAAAATGAGTTAAGAAAAGATGCTAACACTTTTGTTTTTTACGATGGACCAGCATTTGCTAATGGATTTCCAGGATTACATCACATGGTTGCAAAGAATCTTAAAGATTGTATTTGTAAATATCATGTTATGAAGGGTGAAAAAGTATTAAGAAAAGTAGGTTGGGATACTCATGGTCTTCCAATTGAAAATCATGTAGAAAAAAAACTTGGTATTTCTTCTAAAAAGGAAATTGAAGAGTTAGGCATTGAAAAGTTTAATGAAGAATGTCGTTTAAGTGTCCGTGAAAATGAGAGTGCATTTGTTGATTTAACTAGTAAAATGGGGCAATTCATTGATACTGATCATCCTTATTTAACATTTAAAAATGATTATATTGAAACAGAGTGGTGGATTTTAAAAAAATTCTATGAAGAAAATATGTTCTATGAAGGAACGAGAGTTGTTCCTTATTGTCCCCACTGTGGAACGGGTCTAGCAACTCATGAAGTAGCACAAGACTATGAAACTGATGCGGCCTTAACTGTTTATGTCCCATTTAAGAAAAAGAATGAAGATGTTTATTTCTTAGTATGGACAACAACTCCATGGACTTTACAAGCTAATGTAGCTCTTTGTGTAAATCCAAAAGAAGATTATTGCCTAGTTGAATCTAAAGGAACAAAATTTATTTTAGCTAGAGCACTTGTAAGTACTATATTTACAGAAGAAGCAACAATTTTAGAAACTTTTAAAGGTAATACTTTAGAGTATCAAGAATATGAGAGATTAATTCCAGGTAATGATCTAGATAAGAAAGCATTCTTTGTAACTTGCGATGAATACGTTACAATGGAAGATGGTACAGGAATAGTTCACATTGCACCTGCCTTTGGTGAAGATGATGCAAATGTTGGTTGTAACTATGATTTACCTGTGCTAAATCCAGTAGGAAAAGATGGATGCTATTTAGAAGGAATGTGGAAAGGCAAATTTGTTCATGATGTTAATGAAGAAGTTGTTGCTTATTTAAAAGAAAATGATAAATTATTTAAAAAGCAAAAAATTATGCATGAATACCCACATTGTTGGAGATGCCATACACCACTTATTTATTATTCTATGCCTAGTTATTATGTACGTGTTAGCGCTTTTAGAGAAAAATTAGTTGAAGCTAATAAAAGTGTTAATTGGTATCCAGCATATGTAGGAGAAAAACGTTTTGCAAATTGGCTTCAAGGTGCAAAAGATTGGAATGTATCTAGAAGTCGCTATTGGGGTAGTCCAATTCCATTCTGGAAATGTGAATGTGGATACAATCATATGGTAGGAAGTATTGCCGAATTAAAAGAAATGTCAACAAAAACATTAGACAATGATTTTGATTTACATCGCCCATATATTGACGAGGTAAAACTTAAATGCCCTAAATGCGGGGGAGCAATGACTCGTATTTTAGATGTTTTAGATTGTTGGTTTGATTCAGGTTCTATGCCTTTTGCTCAATATCATTATCCATTTGAAAACGAAAGTTTATGGGAAAGTCAATTTCCAGCCGATTTCATTTGTGAAGGAATTGATCAAACCAGAGGCTGGTTCTATACTTTAATGGTTATTTCAACATTTATCAAAGGATGCAGTCCATTTAAAAATGTTTTAGTAAATGATTTATTACTTGATAGTGAAGGCAAAAAAATGAGTAAAAGTAGAGGAAATATTGTAGAACCATTTACAACAATTAAAGAATATGGTGCTGATACTGTACGTTTCTACTTACCTTATGTTTCACCTGTATGGACACCTCTTAAATTTGATATTGAAGGATTAAAAGAAGTCCATTCTAAATTCTTTAATCCACTTAAAAATACATATAATTTCTTCGCAATGTATGCAAATGTAGATAATATTGATACTGATAGCTGTAATGTTTTATATGAAGATAGAGAAGAAATAGATAAATGGTTATTATCAAAATATAATCGATTAGTTAAAATAGTAAATGAAGACTTTTTAGAATATGACTTAAATAAAGTAGTAAGACATTTAACTAGTTTTGTATCTGATGATTTATCTAATTGGTATATTAGAAGAAATCGTAATCGTTTTTGGGGTAGTTTACTTGATACATCTAAAAAAAGTGTATATATTACTACATATGAAGTATTACTTGGTTTATCAAAATTAATTGCGCCAATAACACCATTCTTAGCTGAAGAACTATATCGCAATTTAACTGGCGGAGAATCGGTTCATTTTGAAGATTATCCGGAAGCAAATTTAGAACTTATAAACCCTAATATTGAAGAAAAAATGGATTTAGTAAGAGATTTAATTAGTATTGGAAGAATGGTTAGAGAAGAAGCTAAAATAAAGGTTCGCCAACCTTTAAGTGAAGCTGTACTTGATGGTAATTCCAAATCTTTAATTTCTGATTTAGTGCCATTAATAAAAGAAGAATTAAATGTTAAACGGGTTGTTTTTGCGGATAATATGCATGAATTTATGAATTTTAGTGTTAAACCAAACTTTAGAGTTGCAGGTAAAGTTTTAGGATCTAAAATGAAAGATTTTACAAACTATTTAGAAAATATTAGTGAAAGTGAATTACAATCATTCCAAAATAGTGAAAATGTGACAATTAATATTAATAATGAAAGTTTAGTTGTTACTCCAGATATGGTTCTAATTAATGCTGTTGCTAAAGAAGGATATAATGCTGGCATGGAAAATAATCATGTAATTATTTTAAATACAGAGCTAAATGAAGAGCTTTTATTAGAAGGTATTGCTCGGGAATTTGTATCTAAAGTTCAAAATATGCGCAAAGAACAAGATTATAATGTGGAAGATAGAATTATTATTAATTATAATGGGGATGAAGATATAATGAAATCCTTAAAAGAGTTCCAAGAGTATGTTATGAATGAAACTTTAGCAGTAGAATTAGTAGTTAATTTTGAAATTAATAATCCTGTAGATTTAAATGGTCATCAGGCAAATATTGAAACAAAAAGAGCTTAATTTCTAAGTTCTTTTTAGTATGAGTGTGAAAATATGAAATATTATATATATGAAATTGCCGGTTTTAAATTTACAATAGCTGAAGAATTTAATTTTATTACGATGGTTAGCTTAGATAATCATTTAATTGGTTATGAAAAATGTGAAACAGAACTAATTAAAAAAACAAAGATAGAATTAGAAGAGTATTTTCTGGGGCAAAGAGAGTGTTTTGACATTCCCTTAAAATTTACAGGGACTAATTATCAAAATAAAGTTTGGAAAGAAATGACAAAAATTTTATATGGAACGGTGATATCTTATCAAGAATTAGCTAAGAAATGTGGAAACGCTAAAGCTAGTAGAGCAGTAGGAAATGTTTGTAATCGTAATAATATTTTAATTTTAGTTCCATGTCATAGGGTAGTTTCTAAACATGGATTAGGTGGATTTGGTCCTGGAATAGAGATGAAAAAGAAACTTCTTAACTTAGAAAAAAATATTCAAAATGATTGCATTTAAAAATTATATAGCGTATAATTTAATTAGGTAGGCGGTATTATGGATATGTGGATTTTATGGCTTATTATAGTGATACTATTAACTTTTTTAGAAATTATTACAATCAATATTGTAAGCATTTGGTTTATAATGAGTGCTCTTATTAGTTTGGTATTATCATTCTTTGTTGATTCATTTTATATACAGTTTGGGGTATTTGTAATATTAGGGTTAATACTTATGATTTTAACAAGACCATTACTACTAAAAAAAATGAACCAATCTAAAGCCAAAACTAATTTAGACCGTGTAATTGGCATGAAGGGAGTAGTAACCGAGAAATTAAGTAAATTAAATGTTGGAGAAGTGAAGGTTGACGGTAAACTTTGGAGTGCGATAAGTAGTGATGAGGTAAAGATAGGTACTACAGTAGTTGTAGATGCTATAGATGGCGTAAAGCTAGTGGTAAGAAAGGATGAGGAGTAAATGGAAATTTTTATTGCAATATTAGTATTGGTTGTAATTATTATTATTCCCAATATTAAGATTGTTCCACAGGCAAAAGCATATGTGTTAGAAAGGTTAGGAAGCTATCATGTAACATGGCAAAATGGACTTCATTTTAAAATTCCTTTTGTTGATAGAGTATCAAAAATAGTTAGCTTAAAAGAAATAGTTAAAGATTTTGATCCGCAACCAGTTATTACAAAAGACAATGTTACAATGCAAATAGATACAGTTGTATATTTTCAGATTACTGATCCGAAGCTATATACTTACGGAGTAGAAAATCCAGTTAATGCTATTGAAAATCTAACAGCAACAACCTTGCGGAATATTATTGGTGAATTAGAGCTTGATCAAACCTTAACTAGTAGAGATATTATTAATAGTAAAATGCGTTCTATACTAGATGAAGCAACTGATCCTTGGGGAATTAAAGTAAACCGAGTAGAAGTAAAAAATATTATGCCACCAAAAGATATTCAAGAATCTATGGAAAAACAAATGCGGGCTGAAAGAGAGAGAAGAGAAAAAATATTACAAGCTGAAGGTGAGAAAAAATCTAGCATTTTAATTGCTGAAGGTGAAAAAGAAAGTGCTATTTTAAGAGCTGAAGCTCAGAAAGAAAGTCAAATTAAAATTGCTGAAGGTGAAGCAGAAGCAATGCTTAAAATTAAAGAAGCAGAAGCAAAAGGAATTGAATTACTGAAAAATGCTAAAGCAGATAGTGCAGTACTTACTCTTAAGAGTTATGAAGCTTTAGAGAAAGTTGCGGATGGGCAAGCAACAAAATTAATAGTTCCAGCTAATTTACAAGATATTGCAACTTTTGGAACAGCTTTAGCAGAATCTATGAAAGATAAGAAGTAATCTTATCTTTTTTTGGAGGAAAAATGGAAAAACATACTATTGAAGCATTTTATTATAATAATTCTAAAGTTTTAATATTAGGATCCTTTCCTAGTGTAAAATCAAGAGAAGAGGGGTTTTATTATGCTCATCCTCAAAATCGATTTTGGAGTGTTTTAGGGAAAATATTTCACGAAGATATTGGGATTGATATAAATTCTAAAAAAGAGTTTTTAAAGCTGCATCAAATTGCATTATTTGATGTATGTGCTTCATGCAATATTAAAGGATCAAGTGACTTATCCATTAAAGATGTTATACCAAATGATTTATTAAAAATAATTAATAATTCCTCAATTGAAGCTATATTTTTAAATGGTAAAACCGCTGCAAAGCTTTATAACAGATTTTATAAAAATATAAATGTTCCAGCGTTTATACTTCCAAGCACTAGTTCAGCAAATGCAAGATACCAATTAGATGAACTAACAGATGCTTACAAAATTATTCTCTCATATATAAACTGACTAAAATATGTAAACATTAATTACTAAGCCTTTAATCTTTATAGGTTTTATGCTATACTTAACAATAGGTGGTAGGGATAATGAAGAAGTTAAATGAATTTGGATATACAAAGTTTGAATTATTAGTAGTTGTATTATTACTAGGAATAGTAGCTTTTATAACAATTAATCATACAAGTTACGCTTTTGCACCTGACAAAGCATCAAATGTTAAAGAAATAAAAAAATTAGTAGAACTACAAGCAGAAGATTACGCCGAGGAACATTTAGAATTATTTAATGAAACTAATACAACTTTTTTAACAGTAGGCTTTTTAGTAGAAAAAAAATATTTAGTAGGAAATGAACAGGGACTTTTTATAGATCCTATAGATAGCAATAAAAACTATAATGACGATAAAATAAAATTAGAATATAACAAAGATACAAAAGAAGTGAAAGCAACGTATGTTGACTAATACTTGCTTTTTTTTTGCTTAAATAGTATAATAGGATAGTAAATTAAGGAGGAAACATTTATGGAACAATTAGAAACAAAATTAAAAAATCTTACTTTTATTACTATATTAGGATTTGTCATAATTATTATATTAATTATCGGATTATATTTTAAAGGCAGTGGATGGTCTACTAGTTCAAAAACTACAGATAATAATTCTAATAATGAAGTATCATATGACGTAAGTAAAATGAAAACAGTAACTGGAAAAGAAGCAGCAAAGCTATTTGATGAGAAAGGAACACATATTTTATATATAGGACGACCTACATGCGGAGTTTGCGTTAATTTGTTACCAAATTTAAATCAAGTACAAGAAGAATTAAAGTATACAACAAATTATCTATTATTAGATGATAACTTTAGAACAGAATTTAAGGATTTATTTGATAAATTGACCATTGAGACATCTATAACTTCTGGTGGTAAAACATATGAAGGTACTTTTGGAGAAATATTAAAAGAAGGCGGATTTACACCAATTGTAGTTGTGATAAAAGATGGTAAAATGGTAGATGGCTTTATTGGCTATAAAACTTATGAAAATGTATTATCTTTAATTAAGAAATATTTATAATCAGGTAATTCCTGATTTTTTTTACAAAAAAGTTAAAAATAGGTATTTTTTCTAAAAACTTACTTGATTTTTACATATAATTATAATATAATGATAATGCATTTTAAAAGTGCACTGAACGGATGCGCCCTTAGCTCAATTGGATAGAGCGTTAGACTACGGATCTAAAGGTTAGGGGTTCGACTCCCTTAGGGCGCACCATTAAAGATCGAGAAGTAGCACAATTTGGCAGTGCACTTGGTTTGGGACCAAGGGGTTGCAGGTTCAAATCCTGTCTTCTCGACCAGATTTGAAATTAAAAAGACATCAAAGATGTCTTTTTTAATATCTGCAACTACTTGGTCCTTTTTTTATTAAAATGCATTACTCTTCTAATTTCATAAATAATTTTTCAAAGTTTTCTTCCTGTATTTCAAAACTAGTACCTCGATCATGTATCTCTCCCCATTTATCTTTAGAACGATATATTCCGAGTTTAAAAGTAATTCTTATCATTCCTTCTTCAAGCAAATTCAAAAATTCTTCGAAGCTTTTTAACTGATAAAAATCCATGTGATAATATTTATAATAGATATCACCATTTACATTTTTAGGCCAAGCCTTAACAAAAGCAAGATAATTTAGCTTATGAGTAAGTTTTTCTTTTAAAATATTAAAATCCCAAAAAACTTTCTTTTCTAATATTTGAAAATTTTTATCTGAAATTCCTAAGTATATTTTTTGCTCTTTTCGATTTACAAATAATTTAAATAAATATTTATTTGCTACCAAAGTAGAATTATTAGCGTTAATTGAAACATTTAAAACCTTGTATTTTATTAAAACTTTATCTGGATAGCCATAAGTGTTAACTAATCGTTGAATTTCGTTATTTGCAGGACTGGCATTAAAAAGCGTTGTATATGCATAACTATATGCTCTTCTGGTTTTTATTTCTATTCCCAAATAATCTGGCGCTTCAGAAGTATCTTCTTCTTTGCCTAATAAATCTTCAAACGTTTTGCCTATTCCAGTAGTTCCTCCTCTCGTTGATTTTACATAACCCATATTTTTTATTCTGTTAAATTCCTTCTTTAAAATCATCATTTCTTTTGTTTTAATAATTAAAAACCTCCTTTCTTTTAAAGAATAGAGGTTATTTTAACATAAATGCAACAGATATTTTGTCGAATAAAGAGATACTTAAAAAAGATATCATAAAAAAAGAACTTTTTTAGTTCTTTTTGCCTAAAATATTATCAATTGAATAATTATATTTACGAGCTAGTTCAACTAATGTAGTGGTCAAAATCAAATTCTTTCCTTTTTCGTAACGATTCCAAGTTGGCTGATTTATTTTAAGCTCATTTGAAAGTTCAACTTGCGTTAGATGTTGTTTCTTTCTTGCTTTTTTCAAATTTTCACCAATCACTTCAATTTTAATATCAGGTTTTAGATTAGGATAATTCTTTTTATCACTTTGTTCTGTGACATAATCGATTGATAAATCAAAAAAATTGCAAAATTGATTTAGTCTTTTTAAAGGTATAGTATCAGTGCCACATTCCCACATACTGTATGATCCTTTACTTACGCCCATCATCTCTGCCAGATTTTGTTGTTTTAAACCTGCTTCTTCTCTAACTTCTTTCATTCTTGGAAATTGCATATATATCACCGTTAATAATTTTCTCAAAAAAATGGGTTATATTCACATTTTGGAGTTCATATGTATAATATTTTCTGACTCATTTAAAAAATAAATTAAATATATAATTTCCCCATATAAATTTTGTAAATTTAATCTTTTATGATATAATAATTCTAGAGGGATGAAATATGAAATATTTTTTAAAGATGAATACGGGAACTTCTTGTGAAAGAATAAATAAAAAATATATTAGAATACCCCTAGATAAAATAAAACCTGATTTATATCATAATAATAATTTTCAAACAATTTGTGAATACACAATGACATTCGAGAGTGAAAATGCTTTAAAAGCAGAATTAATACATAAAGGATTATTATCAAAAGATGATATGTATCATCACTTAGGCATTGGTTATACTTATAATGGCGTTGATTATTTTTTACCAGCTCCATATTTGACACACAAAAGTTTTTTTGACTTTAATAAGTTATGCAATTTAATATCTAGAAAAATTGAAAAAAATAGAGAATTCGCTATACAATTTTTATTCTTAATTAAAGATGAAAAAGGACTTCAGCCTGAGCATGCTTATGAACTTAAAAAATATGGACAAGGATTTTATCAAAGTTTCAAACCAGATCCATGGGTTAAAGATGTTTTAAAAGACATTATAAAAAGAAATGGTAAAACCAGCTATAGAAGTCTATACTACATAGCAATGATAGCTTACAAAATATGTTCTAAATCGCAAATAGTACGAGTAGATGATACTACTAATATTAAAAAAGATTCGCAAGATGGTCCGGTTTTACATAAAGAATTAATTGAAGAAGACAATAGTTTAGATCAATTGAGTTTATTTTAGAATGTAAATATAGTGTAAAAAGTTTTGACAATGACTTCATAAATATAAAAAATTTTAGTATGATAATATTGTAAAGGGAGTGGATACAAATGTTATACCCATCAATTGATAAACTTTTAAATATTGTTGACTCTAAGTATATTTTAGTTCATGCTGCATCTAGAAGAAGCAAACAAATGCTAGAAAATAAACATTTTCAAATGAAGCAAAAAGAATATGTAAATGAAAAAGAACTTGGTAGAGCTTTAGAAGAAATCGAAAAGGGATACGTAAAAGTCATTAAAAATTCTGAAATAAAGTAAAAAAATAAAAAAAGACTTGATTTTAGCTATTACATATGTTAAGATAAGTATGTTCTTTTGGGGGACTAGCTCAGTTGGCTAGAGCATCTGCCCTGCACGCAGAGGGTCGCGGGTTCGAGTCCCACGTCCTCCACCAAAATTGAACATAACCTGGGTTTCCCGGGTTTTTTAATGCGTGCCTTAATCAAGCCTTTTTATTTTTTTACAAATAAACGAAAAAAAGAATATATTAAAATTTCAAGCAATATCTAGTTTTTTCTTATCGCTTCAGTATTTGTTATTAAATGCAATGACGGGATTTTATATGAATATCATGTGTTTAGTTCGCAATTGTGTTTATAATAAGCGGAATAATGGAAATATCCCAATTATATATTTTATTTTAATTGCGATTATTATGTTAGCATTAGGGATCATGGGATCAACTAGAAATGCCATTGATTTATTGCCAACGGCAGGTGTAATTTTAAATACTTATGGTTTATGGCAAAAAATTTAAAAATTATAAGGTTTACTGAATTTCTAGCTTGTAGCATGGTTTTAATTTATAACATTCAATATTGTTTCATTACTGGAGTAATAGCATCTTTAATTGAAATAACTTTTGTTGTAAGAGCTGCCTATCGCTTTGACTATAAAAAACAATCTAAAATAGCAAATTAAATTACTTGTAAAAACCATTAAATTATTATGGTTTTTTTATATGAAATTTGCTATAATGAATAATAGAATAGAGTGATATGATGGAAAGAGTATTAAAGGTGGAAGAACTAGAAAAATTAGATGCATATTTTAGAGCTGCAAACTATTTAGCTGCTGGAGAATTATATTTAAAGGATAATCCTTTATTAAAAGAACCTCTAAAAATAGATGATATCAAATCAAAATTAGTTGGGCATTGGGGAACTACGCCAGGTCAAAATTTTTGTTACGTTCATTTAAATAGAATTATAAAAAAATATAATTTAGATATGATTTTTATTTCAGGTCCAGGACATGGTGGAGGAGCCGCTTATTCTAATGTTTATTTAGAAGGAACATACAGCAAAGTTTATCCAGAAATATCATATGATGAAGACGGTTTAAAAAAACTATTTAAAAGATTTAGTTTCCCGGGAGGAACTTCAAGCCATGTTGCGCCAGAGGTACCAGGAAGCATTAACGAAGGTGGAGAATTAGGTTATAGTTTATCTCATGCGTTTGGAGCGGTACTCGATAATCCAAATTTATGGGCAGCGGTAGTAGTAGGTGATGGAGAAGCAGAAACTGGCCCGCTTGCGACTAGTTGGCAATTAAATAAATTTTTAAATCCAATAACAGATGGAGTAGTGTTACCAATTCTACATTTAAATGGCTATAAAATAGCAAACCCGACAATTTTGGCACGTATCAGTAAAGAAGAACTTGTCTCATATTTCAAAGGAATGGGTTGGGAACCTCTTTATGTTGAATACGAAAATGAGAAAGAAATTCATGAAATGATGGCTAGAGCTTTAGATATTGCAGTTGAAAAAGTAAATAAAATAAAAGAAAATGCAAAGGAAAATAACGATACTACAAGACCAATGTGGCCGATGATAATTTTAAAAAGTCCCAAAGGATGGACTGGCCCTAAAGAAGCAGATTCTAAAAAGATAGAAGGAACTTTTAGAGCTCATCAGGTTCCTTTAGCCGTGGATAAAGATCATGTTACTAATTTAGAAGAATTAGAAAAATGGCTAAAAAGCTATCGACCTGACGAATTATTTGATCATAATGGAACATTAAAAAGAGGGCTTCAAGAGTTAATCCCAAGTGAGGAGAAAAAAATGGGAGCTAATCCGCATGCTAATGGAGGAATATTATTAAAAGAACTTAATATACCAGATTTTAAAGACTACATGATCGAAGTTAAGAAGCCCGGAATAATAAAAGCTAGTGATATGATGGAGCTTTCAAAGTTTGTTCGCGACATAGTAAAACTAAATCCAAACAATTATAGAATATTTGGCCCAGATGAAGCTTTATCAAATCGTTTTAATCATGTTTTTGAAGCTACGAATCGCAAATGGAATGCTGAGACTACTAAAGAAGATGAATTTTTAAATTCTAACGGAGCGGTAATAGATAGTTTTTTATCTGAGCACGCTTGTGAGGGTATGCTAGAAGGATATTTGCTTACTGGAAGACATGGTATAATTCATTCTTACGAAGCATTCAGCAGAATTATTGATTCAATGGTTTCGCAACATGCAAAATGGCTAAAAATCTGCAAGGAACTTCCATGGAGAAAATCGATATCTAGTTTAAATATTATACTAACTAGTCATGTATGGCAACAAGACCATAATGGGTATACTCATCAAGATCCAGGTTTTTTGAATCATGTTATAACAAAAAAAGCTGAGATTGTAAGAGTTTATTTGCCAATTGATACCAACACTTTAATATCAACCTACGATCACATATCAAAAACAAAGGATTATATAAATGTTGTAGTGGCAAGTAAGCATCCATCATTACAATGGCTAGATAAAGAAGATGCAATAACACATTGTACTAAAGGAATTGGAAAATTAAATTTTGCAAGTAACGATGAAAATGGCGTTGATGTTGTACTAGCAAGTTGTGGAGATACTCCAAATTTAGAAATAATTGCCGCAAGTGAAATTTTAAAGGAGTACATTCCAGAATTAAAAGTTCGGGTAATAAATGTTATAGATTTAATGAGACTTGTTAGCAATGAGGAGCATCCTCATGGTCTAACAGATGAGCAATATGATGAATTATTTACTACTTCAAAACCAATTATTTTTGCCTTTCATGGATATCCTAACTTAATTCATGATTTGACACATAAAAGATGCAATCGTAATTTACATGTTCGGGGATATAAAGAAGAGGGAGCAATTACAACTTCATTTGATATGAGAGTAATAAATGAGATAGATCGCTATCATTTAATTTTATTGGCTTTAAAACATATTGACATTGACATAAGTAAGAAAGGAAGTCTAGAAAAGTACTGCCACGAAATGTTAGAAAAACATAAAAAATACATAGTTGAGCATGGGGTTGATATGCCTGAAATTACTAATTTTGAATTTCAAAAAAAGGAGAACTAAAATATGACATATGATGCAATTATTGTAGGAGCAGGTATAGGAGGCTTAGCAGCGGGTCTTAACTTAGCAAATAATAATAAAAAGGTTTTAATTTTAGAGAAAAATTCTTTGCCAGGAGGTTTAGTTACAACTTTTAAACGAGGAAGATTTGAGTTTGACACTTCAATTCATACACTATACGATTATGGAAATGAAGAACACATTGGCGCACTTCAAAAAATATTGAAAGATTTAGAAATAGAAGTTCCTGTTATAAATATACCATTTAATACAAGGATAAAAGCGATAGATGAGAATCTAGATTACGAGATTAAAGGTAGTGTAGAAGAGTGGTTTTTAGGATTAGAAAAATTGGTACCAAATTCAGTTGAAAATTTAAAAAAATATTTACTAGTCACAAAAGAAATTCATGATGCTTTAGAATGCATTAAAAATGATAAAGATATAAATAGTGATGTTTTTCCACACTTTTATAAATATCTTAATGCAAATGTAATTGATGGGTTAACTGATTTAAATATTAAAAAAGAAGTTATTCATAATTTGGGTTATATGTGGACATTTTTAGGAAGCTCACTTCATAAGCTTAGTTTTATAGATTTTTCGGATTTTATGTATAAGTTTTTATTAAAAAAAGAAACTGTATTGCAAGAAAAAAATTTGAATTTCATTTTAAGACTTGCTCAAAAATTTGAAAAGCTAGGCGGCACTGTTTATTACAATTCTGAAGTTACAAAAATATCAAATGTAGGTGATAAAAAGGTTGTTTATTTAAAAAATGGAGAATCATATGAATCTCGTGAGATAATTTGTGATGTTTCAAACCATTATGTATTTAAAAAATTAGTAACTGATGACTACTCTCATATAAATCAATTAGAAAATGCAAGGACAATTGGTCATAGTACATTCATGGTCTTTTTAGGGCTTAACAAATCTCATGAGGAACTTAATTTAAATAATTATAAATATTTTCAATTTCAATCTATCAACAGCGAAAAAAACATTAAGGAAATGAAAAAATTTTTTCATAAAACAATAGAAGGATATGTTCCTAATGTTGTTAATAATGCAGCTAGTCCAAAAAACACAACAATTTTGATTTTAAAATCTAATTACTTTAGTGATGTATTTAGTACTATAGGAAATAATTATAATCAAATAAAAAATGAGTTAGCAAAAAGCTTAATTGAAGAATTTGAAACTGCCTTTGGTATAGATATACAAGCATATATTGAAGAAATTGAAATAGCAACGCCATTAACATTTTTAAAATATACGAACAATCCTAATGGAAGCATTAATGGCTATATGCGTTTAGGATATGATAATAGTATTAATAGATTATTATCATATGATGATGAAAAAATTTCAGGAATATCTACTGTTGGAGGATCATCTTTATTCGGCGCTGGAGTAGAAAATGCTTTTTACAGTGGCTACTATGTATCAAATAAACTTCTTAAGGAGGTAAAAACTGATGAATGATAAATTAGAAATTTTAAAAAAAGAGAGAAAAAGCATTATAAATGATTATTATCCAAAATCTTTTTTAAATACAGAAATAGAGAAAAAAGTATTTTCAATAGAAGACCATCAACATGTAATTGTAAAAGAAATTGTTGAAGAATGTGAAAACGTAAAAAGCTTTTGGCTTGCACCAGATGATTATACTTCAACAAAAGAACTATTGCCATTCATATCAGGTCAATGTATAAATGTAGCAATAGATATAGACGGTAAAGAAGTAATCAGAACTTATTCAATATCTTCTAGTGAATTAAAAGCAAGGAATGGTTTTTATCGTATTACAATTGAGAAAGTTGTAGATGGTACTGTCAGTAGTTATTTTTATAATGAAGTAAAAGTAGGAGATAGATTAACTATATCACAACCTCACGGAAACTTTTGCTACAACCCTATTAGAGATGAAAATAACATTATAGCTATTGTAAACGGGCATGGAATATCTCCAATATTATCTTTAGCAGAATCTATTTTAGATGGCTTATATCAAGTGAGTTTAACGGTATTTTACAATGTAAAATCCGAAAAAGACATTATATTTAAAGAAGAAATAAAGAAAATTAATGAGAAAAATAATAATATTCGTATTGTTATTATTAATGATGAAGAAAATTCATATATTAATACCGAAATCCTAAAACCATATATGAAGGAATTTAATACTATATTAATGTCTGGTTCAACTTCTTTATATAAATCAATGAACGAAGTGCTAAGCAAATTTAATATTCCCAAAAAGAATGTTCATTACGAGCTTTTTGATGCAGAATATCATCCAGATATAAAAGATCATTTTAATTTAAAAATTATATCACGCGATAAAGAGTTTAATATCCCTTGTAAAAGCGATGAAACATTATTAAAATCTATGGAAAAAGAGGGAATAAAAGCCCCGGTATTATGCCATGTTGGAGAATGTGGATTTTGTAGAAGCATATTAGTAGAAGGAAAAGTAAAAACTATTGAGGGTAAATTACTTAATGCCGAAATCAAAAATGATTATATTCACCCATGTATTACTTATCCTGAAAGTAATATTATAATTAAATTAGATATTTAAAAAAACATTAGATACCTTCCTAATGTTTTTTTGATTTGACTAAATATAGCATTAAACTAATTAATATAAAAGGAATAATAATACTTATATATGGCAAAATGAAATATATTTTAAGTTCATTAACATAGTTAAAAGCAAAGAAACGATCAATAACATACATAAGAATAGCAAGTAACCCAACGCTAAGAGTTTTACTCCATTTTACTGTTATGCACTTATTTATTGAGTAAGTACACATAACTGAAGCAATTAATAAATCAAATATCCAAATAATTGAAAAGATATTTTCTATTTTTTCAATAAATTGAAATAACTTAACTTGCTTTAAAACCATATATTCTGGGAATCGAAATATATTTACTAAGGATTCTCCTAAAACTCCATTAACAAAAATAGAAGCCAAAATAAGCAAAATAGCTGCAATAAGGTAAGTTTTAATCATTCCTTTTGTTTCGCCATTAAAATGTAGCGATAGAATGCTAGGGAAAGTGCTTATACCAGCAAAGAATATTGTCGTTTTAAAGAAACTTAAGGGAGTAACAGTGAATATAGGTAAAAGGTTTGTAACTTCCATTGAACCAGAAAGAGAGAAAATAATTATAATAGAAAGAATAATGCTTATAGGCAGCAGTACCCCTGCAATACGAGCTATTACTTTAAAATTTTTAAATGCTGCATAACAACATAAAATAATAAAAGGAATTGTTACAAATACCTCAGGAGAATTTACAAGTAAGAAACTTACAACAAAAAGTTTATAAATTACTAATAAGTACAATAATAAAAAAATACTTGATAAAAATAAAATAATTTTTGTAAATGGTCCAATTAATTTATGATCGCTAAATATTTCATTTAAACTACGATTTCCTTTCTTCTTAATAATATATGTATACAGATAAATTATAAAAGCTCCAAGTAACATTCCCAAAGTCATGCCAAAGTATGCATCTTTATTAGTTACATCAAATAAAAGAGAAAAGCCATAGCCTAAAAATAGACTTCTAGTTAAAAAATAAGTTATATAAGAATTTTTTGCTTTCATTATTTCACCTCAAATACAAGACCTTTTTTATTAATTTTAAAATCAAAGTCAAATTTAATTGGTTTATTTGTCCACGATTCAAAATCTTTTTCTCTTGTTTTATTATAATAATTTTTACCTATACTAAGAGCATTTGACTTAATATTTTGAAGCTTTTTTATAACATTAGTAATATCGTTTTCTATTACTTTTTTAAAATTATCTTGTAGTTCTTCATAAGATTTCTCTTGCTTTAAGTTATATTCACAATTATTTTCATTAATACGGCCATTTAATTTTCCAGTAATTTTGATTTCTTTATCATTTGGCTCAATTTCCATTTTTGCTTCATATATACTAACTATCATAGATTCATTATTATCACATGTATCTTCAAAAAAAACGGTTCTTACGCCAAAATTATTTAAAAGATTAATTATAGCAGCTTCTTTTGTATTGAGCTTTTCTTTTAATTCATAATTTTTTAATATTCCAAGTCCATTTAACACTATTTTTTCCTCTTCAACTTTAAAAATAGGCAGCATAGCATCCTCACCATCCGTTAAAATATTTCGCAAAGTTTTAGTAAAAGGAGCATAATATCCAGCGCTATCGGAAGATTTACTATGTTCAAGCAAATCTACAATAAAAGTAGAAGCCACTGGTTTTTCCTTAGAAGTTGTACTAATAACGTCTTTGGCACTCTTTTCTTCTGCAATTGTTAAATAAAATTCGTTACGAAGTTTTGAACTACGAATCAAATACTCGCATACTTCTTTTAAATGATTTTTAGCTACTTCTTCACTAACAATTACAATTTCTATGTGATCATAGTAGGGGATTTTATCTAAATTATTACCATTATTAGCAAAAGCAGAAGTTACTGAATCTCCAGATGCGCTAACGGTATATGCACTTGATGAAGAAGAGTTGTCTCCTTCTTTTTTAGTACTTAATATTTCAAACGTTACATTAAACTGATTATCTTGATAATCAATGCCTACACCAGACACTATTGCTAGATCATCTAGTTCATTGTAGTCATAGCAACCTCCTAAAAGGATGGGTATAAATAATAAAATCAATATTTTTTTCATGAATTTTCTCCTTGTTTAGTAAAATTTTTATGAGTTAACATCTTACTTCTTTTTAGATCATTTTTAGTTTTATTTTTTAACAATGATTTAAATAAATAAGTTTTATCAAATGGCATAATTGGATAAAAGTAAGGTTTTCCAAAAGAATATGTATCATTAATACGAATAAGAAAGTAAAAGAACCCAAATACGATACCAAGAATTCCATAGAATGAAGCTAAAATAATAAATATAAATCTTAAATGGCGGATTGTACTTACAAGTTCAACTTCTGTAAAAATTAGGCTTGCCATAAAAGTTATGGATATAACAATAATCATAATAGGGCTTACAATACCTGCGGATACAGCGGCTTCGCCTAAAACTAGAGCACCGAGTATCGATATAGCACTACCATACGAGTTAGGAAAACGTATATCGCTTTCTCTTAACATTTCACAAACTAACAACATAATAAATGCTTCTACGATAGATGGGAAAGGAACCCCATCATGTTGAATACTAAAGCTAACCAGTAAGTTAGTTGGAATAGTTTCTTGATTATAGTTAACTAAAGCTATATAAATTGCTGGAGCCATCATAGAAAGAAAGAAGCAAAAAAAACGTATAATTTTAATAAAGTTAACATTTTTACTTTTATTATAATGATCTACCCCAGGATTAATAAAATCAGCAAAAAATGCAGGAATAATTATTACAAAAGGTGAAGTATCTACCATAATAGCTATTTTTCCTTCTAAAAGAGCTTTAGATACATAATCTGGTCTTTCTGTTTGGACATAAGTAGGAAAGTGCGTTTTATTTTCATCAATAATTAGTTGCCCAATTGTACTAGAATCAATTATTCCATCTATATCAATTTTTTCAAGTTTTTTATTTAAACTATCAACCATTTCTTTATTAGCAATATCATCAAAATACAAAACTCCAATTTTAGTTTTAGTCTTTCTTCCAATTGTGAATTCATCTGTTTTTAGAGTATTTGATTTAATTCTACGTTTTACTAAGCCTAAATTAATTTGATAGTTTTCTGTAAATGAGTCTTTTGGACCATTAATTGCAGGCTCAGAATCAGGAGTAGAAACACTTCTATTAATATCAGCTTTAGTTTCAATTGCTAAAACTGTATTTTTTCTAATAATAATAGTAAATCCATTAGTAATAAAGTATTCAATTTCATCATGATTTTTAATTTCTACAGTATTAGGCCCAGGTAAGATACTATCAGTGTTTAGTATTTTCTTTTCTTTAGCAGTACTAATTCTACTTAAATTTTTTAAGATATAATCATTTACTTTATCACTAGAACTAACAGTTTCTAAATAAACTATGTAAACAGTGTCTATAAGTGATAACTTAATTTTTTTTATAATTAAATCAGGAGTTTTTGAAAATTCTTCTTGGATTCTTTTTACTATTTTATTTTCCATTATCTTCACCTAGTTTTATTATTGGTTATATTATATCAAGTTATGCGCATTAAACATTTTTTATGGCGCAAAAATTAAAAAAATGCTATAATGAAAATAATAAGGAGGCAAGGGATATGGAAGATAAGTTTATAAAAAGCTTGTATGACTTGTTGTTAAAAGAAAATATCGTAACAAAGCAAGCAAGCACGTCCAAAGAAAAGAAAGAACTTGCCGATGCGTATTTTGAAAAAATAGAATTGAAATAAAAAAGAGCAGAATAATTTAAATCTAGAAAAAGAGAGAATAAGATCATACAAAATAGAGGATGATCAACCTAAAAGAGGAAGTATTAATATTTTAATGATAATAATACCTGCTATAACAATTATCTTAGGGATTATAATTGCTAACATTTTGTATATACTTTAATATAAAATAATGTTGACTTCACTTCTCTTTTAGTGTAAAATGAAAGAGTACTTAAGAACTGGAGTAGTACTCAAGAGGCTGAAGAGGGATCCCTGCTAAGGATTTAGGTCGGCGAATGCTGGCGCGGAGGTTCAAATCCTCTCT
>CAMNSE010000013.1 GCA_946554525.1 uncultured Mycoplasma sp. | reverse complement strand
AGGCCCAGTAGGACCTGTAGCGCCATCTTTTACACAGCACTTAATTAAATTGCAAAGACAATTCTTGTCTTTTTTAAAAAGTTCACTTAATTCGTGATCTTCGTTCATTTTTTTTATCTCCTTTCATATAATATATGTTATGTACTTTTTGAAGTTTTGCATAAACTAGTATCTCGATATTTTAAAAAAATACATATTATATGCAAAATTTAGGTAATTGACACAAAAATAAATTTTTTCTTGACTATTACCCTAGGTAATAGTGTATTATTAAATTACTTGAGGGAGGAATTTTATGCATATTAATGAAGTAGAGTCTATTACTGGGCTTACTAAAAAAAGTATAAGATATTATGAAGAACAAGAATTATTAAGTCCAAATAGAAATAATAATAACGATTATCGAGAATATAGTAAGAGGGATATTGATATTCTAAAAAAGATCAAATTTTTAAGATCATTAAACGTTTCAATATTAGATATTAAAAGGTTACAAAACAATACTTTATCACTAAGAGAATGTATGAGTGAGCGTATAGATAAAATAGAAGCAGAAGAGTTGAATTTTCAAAAAATTAAAAATATGTGTGAAGAAATAAAGGATTCAAACTTAGATATTAATACTTTAGATATTAGTAAATACTTAGTAGAAATGAATATTTTAAATAAAGATGGGTTTACAATGAAAAAGATAATTAAAAACAATCGTAGAAAAATATTTGGCGCTTGTCTTTCAAGTTTAATTTCTAGCTTGTTTTTTCTAGCCTTTGTTATTTTATTTACCATTATAAAATTTAGTAAGCCAGGGGAGTTTCCTTGGACTATCTATTTAATTTTAATGTTAATATTTACAATGCCTTTATTAGGAATTGTAATAAATTTAATAAAAAGAATCAAAGAGATTAGAGGAGGTGAAGAAGATGAAGCTAGTAAATATTGATTATATACCAGGATATGATATAACAGAAGCCTTAGGACTTGTAAAGGGCACGATTGTCCAATCTAAGAATATTGGAAGAGATTTTATGGCCGGAATGAAAACTATTGTTGGAGGAGAGATAGCTGGATATACTGAAATGTTAGTAACAGCAAGGCAAATGGCTACTAAAAGAATGGTTGATGATGCTAAAAACTTGGGAGCAGATGCTATTATAAATATCCGTTATGGTTCATCATCTGTTATGAATGGTGCTGCAGAAGTCATTGCATATGGCACCGCAGTTAAATTAAGCAAAAAGGAATAAATCCTTTTTTTATTTTACAAAATATATTGTAAAATAAATGTAAAATATTTTTTGACAAGTAAGTGACTATTTAGTATAATAAACTTACAAATAAAAGCCATACATAGATATAATGAATAAGAATGGCATATATATTAATAAATTGGAGGATTAAAATGAAGCAGTACGAATTAAAAGACTATATAAAGATTTTAGAAGATAACCATTTGATTAAAAGCAAAAATATTTCCGAATCAATTTCCCATAAAAAAATATCTAATGTATCTTATAATTCTAAAGATATAGGAGAAAATTCGATTTTTATATGTAAAGGAAATAAGTTTAAAGAAGAATATTTAACAGAAGCCATAAATATGGGTATTATTCTTTATGTTAGTGAGATAGAGTATTTAGATTATCCTCATATAATAGTAACAGATATTCGTAAATCACTTGCTTTATTATCAAAATTATATTTTAATAATCCAGAAGAATCAATGAATTTAATTGGAATAACAGGAACTAAAGGAAAATCTACAACAGCTTTTTTTACTAAAAGTATATTAGATGAATATTTAGGAGATACTGCTATTCTTTCATCTATTTTAAACTATGATGGCATGTCTCATGAAGCCCTAGTTACAACTCCAGAATCATTTGAAATTTATAAATATATGCATGAGGCGCAAAAAAATAATATTAAAACAATGGTAATGGAAGTTTCAAGCCAAGCTCTAAAATATGATCGTGTATATAAAATTCCTTATAAAGTTGGCGTATTTACTAATATTTCTACAGATCATATTAGTCCAATAGAACACCCAAACTTTGAAGATTATTTTCATTCTAAATTAAGTTTATTTAAAAATTGCAATACTATTTGTATAAATTTAGACTCTGATTTTATAGAAAAAATATTAGAAGAAGCACGCGATCATAAAGTAATTACATATAGTCTAAAAAATAAAAATGCGGATATATATGGGTATGATATTAAAAAAATAGATCATTCAACTTTTTCATTTAAAGTAAAAACTAAGAATTTTGATAAAGAGTTTACGCTTCCTATGGGAGGAATATTTAATATTGAAAATGCCTTAGCTAGTATTGCAATTAGTGTTTCGTTAGATATCCCTGTAGGGTATATGATAAAGGGACTTGCTAAAGTAAGCGTTCCCGGCAGAATGAAAACAATTACAAGCAATGATAATAAAACAATAGCTATTGTGGATTATGCACATAATAAGCTTAGTTTTGAAGCGTTATTATCATCCATTAGAAAAGAATATCCGGATAAAAAAATTATTACTGTATTTGGGAGTGTAGGAGATAAAGCTAAAAATAGAAGAAAAGAATTAGGGATAATTGCAAGTAATTACGCAGATTTTTCTTATCTTACAACAGATGATCCAGGATATGAAGAAGCGCAAGACATCTGTCATGAAATTGCAAAATATATTGATAATGATAGATACAAAATTGTATTAAATAGAGAAAGTGCTATTAAAGAAGCAATTTTAAATAATAGAGAAAGTGTAATTGTAATTGCAGGTAAAGGTGCAGAAGTGCATCAAAAATGTAAAACCTTAGAAGACTATAAAGGAGATATATTTTGTGCTACAGAAGCCCTAAAAGAAATAGAAGAGCTTACATTAGTATAAGTTCTTTTTTTTTATAATTATAAGTATGATTTAATAGGTGATATGTTGTGAAATTAAGTGATTTACAAGTTAAAATGGTGGTTAATGTAAAAGATGGTAAACACTTAGGAGTTATTATGGACGCAGATATGAGTCCTAATGGACAAATTAATTACTTTAGCGTTATGCCAAAACGTTTTTTTAAAAGATTATTTAAAACTGAATCAGAAACAAATATAGAAATAAATAAAATTGTAAAAATAGGTGAAGATGTTATCTTGGTAGATTTATAATTTTATGGTATACTTATATACAGGTGAGTAATATGAACAAAAAAACATTTTTCATTGCCGTATTAATATTAATTCTTGATCAAGTTAGTAAAAGTATTGTAGAAATTTTTGTTGGCTTAGAAAAAAGCGTTAATATAATAAATAATTTTTTTAAGCTAACAGTACTTCACAATACTGGAGGAGCTTGGAGTATTTTAAATAATCATAGCATGATTTTTATTATTGCATCAATTTTAGCTTTTTTGATTCTTTTAAAGTTTATGTTTAGTTTTAAGCAAAATAAAAGAAATGAATTTGCTTTTGCTTTTTTATTCGGAGGAATTTTATCAAATTTAGCAGATCGTATTTTCTTAGGGCATGTAAGAGACTTTTTAGATTTTAAAATATTTGGATACAATTTTCCTGTATTTAATGTTGCTGATATTGCAATTGTAGTAGGAGTCTTTCTTCTTATTATTGCGATTATAAAAGGAGAGGATAAACTTGAAGAAAATAATTAGTGATCAAAGTGGAATTAGACTTGATAAATATTTGCGAGATAATACTGAGTATTCTAGAGAATATATTGGCAAAATGTTAGAAGAAAATCTAATTTTAGTAAATAATAAGTTTGAAAAGCCTAGTTATAAAGTAAATATAGATGATGTAATAATTATCCATAATGAAGAAAAAGAAAAAGAGAAAGAATTTGTTCCTATAAAAATGGATTTAGATATTGTTTATGAGGATAAATATTTAATGGTTGTAAATAAACCAAGCGGATTAGTCGTTCATCCTGGAAGTGGTAATCATAATAATACTTTAGTAAATGGCCTTATGTATTATACTAAAAGTCTAAGCAATATAGGAGAAGATTATCGTCCTGGAATTGTTCACCGCATCGATAAAGATACAAGTGGACTATTATTAGTTGCCAAAACTAATAAAGCTCATGAATTATTATCTGATGATTTTAAACATAAGCGAATTAAAAGGGAATATATTGCCCTTTTAAATGGTGTATTTAAAAATGGAAGCGCAACTATTGATGCTCCAATTGGGAGAGACAAATTAAATCGAGAACGAATGACGGTAACAGAAGAAAATAGCAAAAATGCTGTTACTCATATGAAAGTATTAAAAAGATATAAAGACTATACTTTAGTAAGTTGTATTCTTGACACAGGAAGAACGCATCAAATAAGAGTACATATGAAATACATTGGCTATCCTGTTCATAATGATCCAGTATATTCTCATGATTCAGCAACGCCATTTGGACAATTTTTACATTCTTATAAAATGAGTTTTATTCATCCAATTACAAAAAAAGAAATGGAATTTACTTGTCCACTTCCTTTAGAATTTGAAAACTTCTTAAAAGAAATTGCCGATTAGAATTAAAGCATTGTACCAATTATATATCCTAATATATAACAAGTAATTAAGAAATATAATAGGGGAGGAATTTTATTTTCATAAAATTTCTCCTTTATTTTTATATTAAATACAAAAGCGCTTATAAATAAAAGAATACTTATAATAAGACTTAAAATAGAATCTTTAAAATAATAGAAGTAAAGCGGCAAGATAATTAAAAAAATAAAATTAAGAATAATAGTAAAAAGATTATCTAAATCAAGTTTATTTTTATATACAAAATAATAACTAACAATAAAAATAAGATATAAAAATGTAAAGTAAAATAAGAAATTCATCGTTCCACCTCTTTACTAATAGTATGATTTGTTATAAAATAATAGTACTTGAGGTGATGAGATGAACGTAAGTATCGTAAGTAAAAATGATGAGTTGGTAATGGCTTTAATTCATTATTTTATTACTGAAGAGAATTATACTCCAATTGTTGTAAGAGGAGTACAGGATGAAGTATGGCTTGAAAAGCTAGATGGACCTTACAGAATTATAAGAATTAATTCTAATCACATTCATAATGAAGAACAATATAACTTAGATATATTTAGAACGAAAAAAGTGATGGAACAAATTAAAAAGAAGACATTATCTTTAAATATGAATGCATTAAATATCTTACTTGATGTATCTGAGGATGTTGAATGCGATAATAAAAATAAAAATATTGCATCTATTAAAATAGAAAATATGAATGAGCTTACAAATGATAAAGATTTGTTAGAAGTATTTCCTAAATTAAAAGATAAAATTATAAAGGATAAAGAAGGTATAGATTTAATTGTAAATGTTACAAATGATATTAATGCTAAAACAGCTAAAGAAAATGAAATGTTTGCTAAGATTTTTAATCCTAAAAAGATTATTATTACTCCGATATTAATTGGAATTTGTATATTCTTATTTTTAGCAATGTACTTATTAGGTGGAGGTAGCACATCTACTTTAACTTTAATTAATTTTGGCGCTAATAGTAGAGTTCTTGTAAAAATGGGACAAGTATGGCGTTTATTAACATCTATTTTCTTACATGCTGGAATTATTCATTTATTATGTAATATGTATGCTTTATACGTATTAGGAAGACAATTGGAAAACTTCTTGGGTAAAACTAAATACTTAATTGTTTTCTTAGGCAGTGGGATTATAGGATCCCTACTTTCTGTAGTAGTTCATGACAGTATTTCAGTAGGCGCTAGTGGAGCAATATTTGGACTTTTAGGTTCACTATTATATTTTGGATATCATTATAGATTATATTTAGGAACGGTACTTAAATCACAAATTATACCGGTTATTCTTTTAAATTTAATTATCGGATTTATGCTTCCTGGAATTGATAATTTTGCCCATATTGGTGGATTAGTCGGTGGATACTTATTAACTATGGGATTAGGTATTCCTGGGAAAAGTAGGAAGTCTGATCAAATAAATGGATGGATTGTTATAAGTCTTTTAATTATTTTCTTAAGCTATATGTTAGTGAGGTTCTAATATGGAAAGATTACAAAAAGTAATAGCAAGTAGTGGAATAACTTCCAGAAGAAAAGCAGAAGAATTAATTAAAGATGGAAAAGTGCAAGTAAATGGACTTGTTGTAACAGAACTAGGAACTAAAGTTAGTGATAGTGATGCAATTTTAGTAAACGGCATAGCAGTTAATAGAGAAAGTGTAAAGAGGTATTACATATTAAATAAACCAAGAGGTGTTATTACAAGCGTAAGTGATGATTTAGGTAGACCTACAGTAATGGATTATGTATCAAGTGATGTAAGGGTGTACCCTGTAGGAAGACTTGATTATGATACAACTGGTTTGGTACTTCTTACTAATGATGGTGAACTTGCTAATATTATAATGCATCCAAGTAATAAAATAAAAAAAACTTATATAGCTAAAGTAGAAGGTATTTTAGATAAAGTTGATATTGATAAACTAAAACATGGAGTATATGTTGATAAAAGAAAAGTAAATATTGCTGATTTTAAAGTCAAAGAAAAAAATTATGAAAAAGAAACCTCTCTAATTAGTATAACAATTATGGAAGGCAGAAATCATATTGTTAAAAAAATATTTGAAAACTTAAAGCATCCAGTTATTCGCCTAACAAGGGTAAGTATAGACTTTTTAAATGTAAAAGATTTAAAAAGCGGAGAATATCGCGAATTATCAATCAAAGAAGTAAAAAGATTATATAGTTTAAAATAAGATTCATGTCGAATCTTTTTTTATGTAAATAAAAAAGAGGATTACTCCTCATCATTACAATGACATCCATTACAATGACAATCATCGCATTCACAAGTATCGCCACATTCGCAAGTATCACCACACTCTGATGCATCATTAGCATCATCATTTTCACTTATACTGATTGCACCAGTAGGGCAAGAGTCAATAGCGTTTAATAAAGCTTCATCTTCTAAGTTTTCTTGATTCATCGCTTCTGATAATCCTTCATCATTGAATTCGAAATGTTCAGGATCAATAGCAACACAAGCTCCACATCCAATACAAGTATCTTTACTTACTATAATTTTTTTCATTTTGCATCTCCTAACAGTAAATATTATATCAAATATTAGACAAACAAGAAAGATAAAGTCTTTTAAAAGTGTAAAAAATATGATATGATTGTCATGAAGGAATGTGGTAATATGAAAACAAGGATGGAAAAATATTACGATGAGGAAAGCCAGAATATTAATTTAAGACAACAAAAAAATGAGAAACTGTATGAAAATATTGGAAATCTTCCAGTAGATGATTATAAACTAGAAACTAATGTAACAGTCCTAGATAATAATGCCAAAAATATTGATGTAGAGCAAATCAAGAAAATATTAGATACAAGATATAATAAAGCTCCAAAAAGAAGAAGTATCATAATTGAAGAGGCGGAAGAAGAACCAAATATCGATTTAGAAGAAACAAGAGAATACGATATAAATGCCATATTAGAAAGAGCAAGAAGTGAAAAAGAAGTTGACTATGAGCAAGAACGTTTAAAAAAAATTCGTGATACCCAGTTTGATATTTTAAAAAGCTTAAATTTAGATGAAAACATTGAAGAAAAGAAAGAAGATAAAAGCCAAAATTTTGAAGTAGGTTTAGAAAAAAAGGAAAATGAAGAATTAATTGATTTAATTAATACGATTACAACCAATGAACTTATTAAGAAAAAAGAGGATGACATTGATCCTTTAGATATTTTAACTGATTTAAAAGGTGATGAAAACACTGTTGTAGTAGGTGGGGCAAGTTCTAGTGAAGATTTAAGTGAAACAAATCCAATTATGACACTTGAAGAGGCTGATAAAATAAAGCCAACAATTATGGATGAAAAAACAGCTGATTTATCAAGCACTCTACAATTTACTCAAAGTGATTTTGATGATTTTAATGACTTAAAGAAAGAAGTACGATCTAGCAAAGCTCTTATTTATGTAATTATTGGAATAGTAAGTATTATTGTAATTATAGGATTAATAGTCTTTATAAAGAAATTTTTGAGTATCTAATACATATATTTTAATATGAAATATATGTTTAAAACAAAAAGAAAGCGGGTTTTTAAAATAAAGATAAGTAAGATAGTAGCTCTTGCCTTTATTTTAATTGGAATTGTAACTTTCTTTTTTTTGCATATATTTAGTAATAAAACTAACGATACTTTAATTAATATAGCTAGTGGAGAGATTAATAAAGCAACCTATAGTATTATTACTGATAAAATTAATAATAAAATATTAAATAAAGAGACTCTAAAAAATATATTAAATATACATAAAAACAAAAATGATGAAATTTTATATGTTGATTTTAATCTAGATCAAGCTTATAAAGTATTAGATAGTGTTTCTAATATTATTACGACCTCTTTTGAAGGCTTAGAAAATGGAGAGATTGATGTTACTTTTAAAGACGAAGCTCTTACGCATGAAGTAAATGGATTAGTGTTAAGTATTCCTATAGGTAGTAGCCTAAACAGCATGATATTTTTTAATATGGGGCCTAAAATACCAGTAAAAATTAATTTTATTGGAACAGTATTAACTAATTTAGAAACTAAGATTACAAATTATGGCCTCAATAATGCTTTAGTAGAAGTTTTTGTTTATATAGAATTTCACAATCAAGTTATTACTCCATTCGAGGTAAAAGATATGTCATTTAAATATGATGCCATTATAGCATCACAGATGATTCAAGGAAGTGTTCCAGCAGTTTATGGTGGGGCACTTAATGCTAATAGTAGTGTTTATTATAAAAATATAACTTAAAAAAGATTCTAGACTATCTAGAATCTTTCTTTCTCTTTTTGCAAATAATAAAAGCAATTATTCCCATAACAAGTATTAAAGTAGTAATTATAATTGAAATTATTAGTTTATTACTCTTATTAGGCTTATTTTCATAATCATTAGCAATATTATTTTCTTTACGAGTAACATTTAAAGTATAGATTTTTTCGCTATTATCTTCAGCTTTAACTGTTATCTTAATGGTATTTTCACCAACATTTAAAACATAATTTCCATTTCCAGTGATAGTAGCTAAATTGCTATCAGCAATAGCTTTTACTTCAATCGATGAAATATTATAATCAAGCGTAATATTATAAGTTAAAATATCTTTATCAAACTTAATGTTTCCATTACTTAAGGTAATAGATGATAAATAATTATTATTTGATTTTTTCTTTTCTTCACCATTATTAGAATTATTTTCTGTATTAGGGTTAGTTGGTTTTAGATAATTAATATATGTAATTGTCTTTTTGGTGTTATTAACATTAATATCTTTATCGCCATCACTAA
The DNA here is from genome assembly GCA_946554525.1 of uncultured Mycoplasma sp. Lineage (GTDB taxonomy): Bacteria > Bacillota_I > Bacilli_A > RF39 > UBA660 > Caccenecus. The sequence continues at coordinate 19,534 of CAMNSE010000013.1, read as the reverse complement.
CTACTATGTTTGCTAATTCAATAGTTGTAGGCTCATTATTAGCTAGTTTTTTGTTTTTAAATTTCATTGTTAAAATATTAGTTTTATTATTAACTCCCGTTGATTTATATAAAACAATTTTATTGCCTTCAGCTAAATCAAACCCATTTAAAGCATTAATAGATATTAATTCTAATTTGTCATGATCATAATTTAAATTAGCAACAAGCCCGCATAAACCATTACAACTACCATTAAAATCAACTAAATTATTTACTTGCAAGTTTAGAGTTATTTCTTTAGTAAAATTTTTATTTCCTACTAAATCAATTTTGGCACTACTAGCATAAACATTACTAGAAAACAATATTAATGATAATAGACAAATAAAATTCAATAATACTTTTTTCATTATTATATCACCTCATCATTAACAACACTCTGGCAAATTTTAACTAAATCCGTAATACCGATTTCATCTTTTTCAGTAATTTTGCCAGCAAGTTCATAAACACCATCTAATTTTTTTACTTCTGATACGTGTTGCTTCATTTTGACTAAATCAGTAATTGAAATATTGCCATCTCCCGATACATCACCTTTAACAACAACATCTAAATCTATAATAGAATTATCGTATTCATCAGTAATTCTTGCAATCATTCCTGTACCAACATAATCTTTTTGCTCCGTAGTTCCTGTTTTATCATATATTTTTACTTTACCATTTTGATTAACTTTTAAATTATTAGCAAAATCTTTAACGCTAGTTTTACCTTTAATATCTTTTATTAAATCATTACCATTATCAATATAGTAGGGGATATTTGTAGGGAAGAAATCCTTACTATCAACAAAGTTTATAGTAAATCCACCTTGTCCAAAGCCAGAACCTAATGAATACATTGCATAAAAATCAGCTTTAACTATATCATCTGTAATTTTTTGCTTAAAATTAATTGTAGCAGTTCCATCATTTAATTGTTTCCCTGTAAAAGTATATTCATTTTCTTTAGTTATATTTTTACCATCTTTATAAGTATATGATTCGCTAGATGTTACTTTATAATTAGTTTTATCATCAAAACCAATACCGCTTATAGCCAAATTAATAGGAAAGTTTCTTGTTGCAATATAAGAATAATCATTCATTCTTAAATATAAATCTTTATTATTAGCATTTGATAATACCGTATTAGCAAATGTAGGAGTATTAACTAGATCAAGAATAGGAGAGGAATAGTATATAATTTCACCATTATAAGAAACTTCTAATCTATAAGATGGATATCTGTAGTTATTAGGATTACTAGCTTCGAATGATAGTCCTTTTTTATTTAAATCACTTCCTGTTATCTTGCCTTTTTCTAAAACTTTAACTTGTTCAAAGTTTGCACCGTTATCAGCTTTAACATAACTAAACTTATAATCATAAGTAATATTATCTTCAAAATCTTTACCTAAATATCTTAAATAGATATTATTATATTTTTTGAAAACATTAATATTTGTATCAGCAAATCCGGCATTAAAGTAAAAATTACCATCACCCCTAAAGGTTGATAAATTCTTTTTACCATTTTCAAAGAATATTTCAGAATCTATTGTTGAATAATTTTTTGAAAATCCATACATATAATATTTATTTTGCGTAATATGGTCTATATTTGTTTCCACTCTATATAAATCTTTATCTTCTATATAAGTTTTATCACTACTTGAAATAAAATTCTTTAATTCATAGATATATCCTTTATTTAGTAATAAGCCATTTACTTTAATACTATTTTTATATACAGCTTCTCCGCCTTTATAAACACTAACTAATATATCGTAATCTTTATCTAAATAATTATTTCCATTAAAAGTTACTGAAAGGGAATTATCTTTATTATGGTATCTACTACTTACTAAATAATATTCACTATAATATTCATTGAAATCTCTAGTAGACTTTATTTTTTCATTTTGATATTTTGTATAAGATAGGTCACTTTTATAAGATGAAGTGGCTACATCATCACTAAAATCTAGATTAAGAGAGCAATATAGAGACTCCCCACATTCTTTAGGTTTAGCATATAAGCTATTATTAAAAATTTCATATTTTAAACCAATATTTATATAATAACTGTCCTTATCGTATATTGGAATTGTTATATTAAGACCTTTCTTTAATTCTTTGCCACTATATGCTCCAATAGGCTTGTGAGAGTCATTATATAGAGCATAAGTCAAATTTTCATTAAAATTTTCACCTTTAATTGTAAAAATAACATCTTGATTTTTATTAAGAATATAGCGCCTTGTTCCATCATTTGCTGGTAAAACTTCTTTACCACCTTGTTCTATTTTCTCAATATAAAGATTACTATTGGCTAAATTATATTCTTCAAATTTTGTAAATATCATATTTACTTTTTTAGTATCAAGTAATTCTTTAGTATCATCATTAAACAAGTTATAAACTACAGTAGTCATTTTAGAAGACATATCAAAGGGATTTGGATAATCTTCAAGTTTATAGTCTTCAGTTAAATTACTATACATACTACTATACCCATTACCATTAGAATATTTTACTTCAAGGCTGTAATTTATATTCACTTTGGGATTTTTTATAGTATATGAAACCTTTATTTGGCTGACATCACTTACCTGATAAACACCATCTATTACTTTTAGTTTTTGTTCGTTCTGCATTACTTCATTAATTTCAATAGCTTCCTTTTTTACTTCTTCAGCATATACGAAAGTTGCAAAAGCAAAACTTTGAAATAATAGACTAATACATAAAAATACATTTAAAATTTTTTTCATTTAAAATCACACTCCTATTAATAATATTTATAAGCATTATCTATGCACCTAAATTATAACATAACTTAAATAAACTATCTAGTGTATTTAAACATAAAAAAAACACTTTTTTAAAAAGTGCTTAATATCCAATTGGTAGCGACGAGTGGATTCGAACCACCGACCTGCCGGGTATGAACCGGATGCTCTAGCCAACTGAGCTACATCGCCAAGTGCATTAATAATATATCAAATGATATCATGAAAGTCAAGTTAATTTTTTGTTTTTCTTATTAGTGCTTATTTAGTGCTTAGAAAGTATTATAAAACTTTATAAACTAAGTAAAAACTTGTCAAAAATTTTCATGAGCCATTAAGAACTTATCTTATTTCATACTAAAATGAAACAAAATTTATAAATTAAATATGTTATTTTTTTATAAATAATTTACTAATTAAAAATGTAATGTTATAATATGAATAATGAATGGAGAAGAGAAAATGATTGAATTAAAGAATGTAAGCAAAACTTACAAATCAAAGAAAAGTAAAAGTACTAAAGCGCTTGATAACGTATCACTAACTTTAAGTGATAAAGGAATGACTTTTATCTTAGGAAAAAGTGGATCTGGTAAATCAACACTTTTAAATGTTTTAGGTGGATTAGACAAATATGATTCTGGAGATATGCTAATTCTTGGCAAGAGTAGTAAAGATTTTAAGGAAGCTGATTTTGATTCTTATAGAAATACTTATGTAGGCTTTATCTTTCAAGAATTTAATATTTTAGAAGACTATGATGTATATGAAAACATTATTCTTGCTCTTCAGTTGCAACAAAAAGAAGTAGATCTTAAAAAAGTAGATGCCTTATTAGAAAAATTAGAATTAACAGAATTAAAGAAAAGAAAAGTTAATGAATTGTCTGGAGGACAAAAACAAAGAGTTGCGATTGCTCGTGCTTTAATTAAAGATCCTAAAATTATTTTAGCCGATGAGCCTACAGGAAACTTAGATAGTAAAACTGGTTCAGGGGTTATGGATTTATTAAAAGAAATATCTAAAGATAAATTAGTTGTTATTGTATCTCATGATGAAGAATATGCTAAAAAATATGGTGACAGAATTATTGAAATTAAAGATGGAAATATTATCAATGATACAAACAAAGAAAAAGAAAGTAATGTAAAAAATACTTATAAAACTATTAAATCAAAACTTCCATTTAAAGAAAGTTTTAAATTAGGTATAGGTAGTTTAAAACATAAAAAAGTAAAACTATTTTTTACCATTTTCCTTACTATTGCAACTTTAGGATTCTTAAGTTGTGCCGATACTTTATCAAATTATGATTTTAGTACAACTCACGCTGAATATTTAAGTGATAAAAATGAACAATATATTGAAATAGAAGAAAAACATATTTTTAAAGATAGATACGGATATATTGAAACGAATCATATTTCCTTAACAGATGAAAATTATAAAAAAATAGAGGGGAAACTAGGCAAAGGGTACGATGTTTATCATTTTACTGATGAAAATAGTTATGGTACTGAATATGACGTAATTAGTTTATTACATATAAATGATAAAAATATACCAACAAACTTTACTGCCGAAATTGTTGCAACAAATGAAGTTTCAAAAATTTTAAAAGAAAATATTATAGGTAGAACTCCTAGTTCTTCAAATGAAATTGTTATTTCAAATCATGTTGCGAACTTGATGATACAAAATGGTGTAGAAGTTCATGAAATTGTAAGTAAAACAGAATTTAAGCAATCTAATATTTTCTATCCAAAGAATTATAATGATATTTTAAATACAGAATATAATTATTATTTTGGTGCTAAAAATAAAGTTAAAATTGTTGGCATCATTGATTATGACTTAAATAAAAAGAATATGTATTATTCAGCTAATGTTTTAAACAAAATATATGCTACTCCTGACTTTATTCAAGAACAAAATAAAAAAGAATTAAGCTTTTTAAAAGATGAGCTACAAGCAAAACTTGTATTAGGTAACGCACTTCCTTTAGAAACAGACAATTATTCAAATGGTACTTCTGTAGGTGTATTAGATCATGAAATAGAATACTTTGATGGTAATACATGGCGAAAAACAAATACTTTAAAAGATAATGAAGTAATTTTATCAATGTATTATTTAACTCAAAATGATGAAAATTATTATTCTGATAGAGAAAATTATATTAATAGAAATCAAGGTATTTATGATTGGGAAACACTAGAAAAAAGATTTATGGCTAATTATATAAAAGAAAAAAATATTATTGGTAAAAATATGACTTTAGGATTATATTATAGTATTTACAATAATGATGTAGCTAAATCAATTAGTAACATCAAAGTAATTGGTGTTTATAATAGCGATAGTTACAATTCTTATAGCGGTCAACAATATTTTACTGCAAATGTATTAAAAGAATATATGCAAAAACCAATGGAAAAAGTAAGTATTCTTTATCCAATGACAAATAAAAGCGATTATAAAAAGACTACAGATGAATTTCCATATGAAAGCGAACTTGCTATCAAATCTACTTATAGTGAAGCCTTATATTATGAGAAGAACACCTTAGATGCTCTAAAAGAAATTGCATTTTATATTAGTTTGGTATTCTTAATATTTACAGTAATCTTAATTGCTAACTTTATGTTTAATAGTATTAGTTACCGCAAAAAAGAAATTGGAGTTCTAAGAGCACTAGGTTCTAGAAGTAAAGATGTTATGAAAATATTTTTATGGGAAGGCGTTGTTCTTTCGTTGATATCTGGCACAATTGCATCTATCTTACTAGTAGTGGTATCAAATATTATGAATTCATTTATTATGGCTAAACTAGGTATGCTTACTACACCATTCTTAGTAGGAGTAAGACAATTCTTAGTAATTTATATTATTGTATTCTTAGTTACTATGGTATCAAGTATTTTACCAATATTTAAGACGTCAAAAATGAAACCAATTGATGCAATATTAAATAAATAAGAATAAATTTTAGACTGCTACCCAAATATATTTGCTAGCAGTCTTTTAGCTTTTTATAAAGTATTGAATTTTAATTATAATTCTTATATAATAAATTTGTTAGAGGTTAAAACTTATGGAAGCTAGTAATATAGAAAAAGACATATTTAAAAAAAGTAAAGTAAATATTGAAGCTTTATTAATTTATGGATTTATAAAAGAAAAAGATAATTATGTATTTACTAAAACTATTATGGATAATAAGTTTTTAGTAAAAATTTTTATATCAAAGTTAGGAGAAGTACATGGCAAAATTTATGATTTATCTTTTGATAATGAAGAATATACAGCTTATAAAAGAATAAATGCTGGATCTTTTGCAAGTTTAGTAAAATTGGAGTATGAGAATATTTTAAAAGATATAAAAAAGCTTTGCTTTACGACTGATTACTTCTTATTTTCACAAACGAACCGTATCATAAAGAGAATAATTGAAATTTATCATGATGAACCACAATTTTTATGGGAAGATACTCCAGATGCATGTGTATTTAAGAATAAAGATACAAATAAATGGTATGCATTAGTAATTTCTACTGATAAAAGTAAATTAACTGATGATACAGGTAAAACGGAAGTAATCAATATAAAATTAGACTCTCAGGAAGTAGAAATATTATTAACTAAAAAAGGATATTATAAAGCTTATCATATGAATAAAAAATACTGGATATCAATTATTTTTGATGATACAGTAAATGATGATGAAATAATTAAGTTAGTAGAAAAGAGCTATGCGTTTACATTAAAGAAAGGGAAAAAATATGAAAACGACAAATGAATATAAAGAATATGTATTAGAAAATTTAGATTTAAAGGAAATATTATGTCGACCAATGATGGGAGAGTACCTACTTTATTATAATGGGATTTTATTTGGAGGTATTTACAATAATCGTTTATTAATTAAAATAGTAGATACTAATAAAGAATATATGCTAAGAGAAGAAATCCCTTATAAAGGCGCTAAGCCAATGTATCATATTGATGATATAACTAATAAAGAATTAGTAAGAGAAATAATATTAAATACTTGTAAGAGTTTACCTCCAAAAAAGAGTCAAAAATAAAACTTTATTTTATTGGCATATTAATAATTTTATAAAAATTGTTTTTAGAAAAGATTGAAGACTAACTAAAGTAGGATTAGTCTTTTATTTTTGACAAAATTTGGTATAATAAAAAAAGAGGTGTAGGTATGAAAAAAGATGATATTACAGGCTTATCAAGTAGCATGGCTAACAAACTTTTTATGGAAGGAAAGAATAACGTCTCTATTAAACCTCCTTCAAAATCAGTTAGTGATATAATAAAAGAAAATGTTTTTACATATTTCAACTTAGTGTTTTTGATTATAGCCATATTACTTATTTTAGTAGGTTCATTTCGTAATTTAACATTTCTACCTATTATTTTAGCTAATACATTAATTGGAATTATTCAAGAAATCCGGTCTAAAAAAGTGTTAGATGAGCTCATAATGATGAATGCTCCTACAGCAAAAGTTATACGTGATGGAAAAGAACAAGTTATTAATGCTGAAGCGTTAGTAGTTAGTGATGTTGTAATATTTTCATCAGGAGATCAAATAGTTGCAGATGCCATAGTTATTGAGGGAAAAGCTAATGTAAATGAATCATTATTAACTGGGGAAGCTGATGAAGTAGAAAAAATAAAAGACTCAGAACTTATGAGTGGAAGCTTTATAGTATCTGGAAAAGTCTATGCTAAACTAACTAAAGTAGGGGCTGATTCTTACATTTCAAAACTAACTTTACAAGCTAAAGAATTAAAAGATCATGAGCAATCAGAAATAATCAGATCTTTAAATAAAATAGTAAAACTTGCAGGAATAGCTATTATTCCTATTGGGCTTACATTATTTATTCAACAATTTTTTATTAGTGGAGAATCATTACGAGGAAGTATTGAAGCTATGGTAGCGAGTATAATTGGAATGATTCCCGAAGGCTTATTTTTGCTTTGTAGTGTAACACTTGCTCTAAGTGCAATGAGGCTTGCAAAAAAGAAAGTCTTATTACATGAAATGAAGTCCATTGAAACATTAGCAAGAGTAGATGTTTTATGTGTAGATAAAACAGGAACAATTACTGATACAAATATGGAGGTTAGTTCTTTCTTGCCTGTAGAAAATATAGAATTATCTAAAAAAGAGATAGAAGGTTTAATAAGTGATTTTATATTCCATCAAGATACAGATAATATAACAATGTCTGCCCTAAAAAATTATTTTACAAGTCCTACTGGAAGAGAAGGAAAATCAGTAATAGGATTTTCAAGTGAATTTAAATATAGTGGAGTTAATTTTCTAAATGAATCTTTTGTGATGGGAGCTCCTGAATTTTTATTAAAAACAAATTATAGTAAATATGAAGATATTGTTTTGGAACAAAGTAAAAAAGGGTATCGTGTTATTGCCTTTGGCAAATATAATGGAACTGTTGATGGAAAAGCTTTAACTAAAAAAGTAGAACCTTATGCTTTTATTTTACTATCAAATCCTATTAGAAAAAATGCTAAAGAAACTTTTAAGTTTTTTAAAGACCAAGATGTTGAAATTAAAGTTATATCAGGAGATAATCCAATAACAGTATCGGAAATAGCAAAACAAGCTGATATTAAAGGAGCAGAGAACTATATTGATGCTTCTACTCTTACAACTGATGAAGAAATTGAAGAAGCAGTTATCAAATATACAGTATTTGGCCGAGTAACACCTGAGCAAAAAAGAAAATTTGTAAAAGCTTTACAGAAAAATGGCAAAACAGTTGCGATGACTGGGGATGGAGTAAACGACGTACTTGCTTTAAAAGATGCTGATTGTTCTATTGCTATGGCAAGCGGAAGTGATGCAGCAGTAGGAGCCGCTCAATTAGTCTTATTAGAATCTGATTTTTCTAAAATGCCAGAAGTAGTAAGAGAAGGAAGACAAGTAGTGAATAATTTAGAACGATCAGGTAGCTTATTCTTAGTAAAAAATATATTTTCTTTTTGTATTTCGGTCTTAGCAATTTTCTTTCAAGTTAAATACCCATTACAGCCATCTCAAATATCTTTAATCAGTATGTTTACTATTGGAGTGCCTGGACTATTATTATCTCAAGTTCCAAACTCCGATTTAATTAAAGGAAGATTTATTAATAATACATTATTTAAAGCAATCCCCGGAGCTATTACAGATACTATAATAGTTGCTGCTATGGTAACCTTTGGAATGATCTTTAATGCAACTGAAAACGACATTTCTACAGCTTCTACTATCTTGCTTTCTATTATTGGAATCATGGTATTATTTAATATTAGTAAACCAATGAATAAATATAAATGGGGAATATGGACGTTTTGTACATTAGGGTTAATATTATCAATATTATTCTTTAAAGACTTATTTGGCATTACAGATAAAATGTCTATACAAGGTACACTTTTATGTATTAACTTTGCCCTAATATCAGAGGTATTCTTTAGATATCTTACAAAGATAACTGAAGGATTACGGTATATTTATAATAAATTAAAAAAAGCATTTTTATAAAATATTACAAAAGAGTAATATATAAGTATAAGATTGAAATTATAAAAAAATTGTGATAAACTGAGAATGTATGAGAATAATTGTTAGTTTTTGAAGGTGTAGTATGAAGAAGAAGCTATTTAATATCATTCCTAAATATGCAGTAATTCCATTATTAGGAGCAGTTTTATTAAACTTTATTGTTTACAATGGCTCTAATCTCTTAGTTGGCAGTTTGCCTCATCATAACTTTGCCCTTAAAATCGATAGTATAATTAGTTTTATTCCAGCATTTATTAGTGTGTATCTATTTGCATTTATTACATGGATTATAGGTTATATTGTTATATCAAGAGAGAGCAAAGAAGTATGCTTTTTCTATATGTCAGCAGAAATGATTGCCAAATTAATTTGTTTGATATTCTTTCTTACTTTGCCTTCGACTATTGTAAGGCCTGAAATAACAGGAGGTGGAATATGGAATTGGATTTGCAGAATTGTTTATTTTGTTGATGAACCAGTAACGCTATTTCCATCAATCCATTGCTTAGAAAGCTGGATGTGTTTTAGAGGTTCCATGCATTTAAAGAAAGTACCGTCTTGGTATAAGTGGCTAATGCTTATTAGTGCTATTTTAGTATTTTTATCAACAGTATTTGTTAAGCAACATGTATTTATTGATATTATTGGTGGAATACTTGTAGTAGAATTAAGTTTACTGATCGCAAAAATTTTTAAAACGGGAAGAATATTTAACAAAATAGAAAAATTAAGAGGATAATATGAAAGATAATAATTTAAATAAAAAGCATAAGCGCATTATGTGGACCATTTTGTTTATTGGAATTGCTCTATTTAGCGTGTGGGCTGTTATTAGTCAAAATAAAAACTTTTCTTTTAAAGATTTTATAGATTATATTTTAAGTAGCAAACCGGGATGGATGATTGCTGCATGCCTAGCAATGATATTGTTTATTTTATCAGAAGGATGGTGCCTTTCTTCAATTAGTAAATCTTTTGGGGTTAAAGCCAAAAAAGGGCAAGGTTATTTCTATTCTGCAGCTGATATTTATTTTTCAGCTATTACTCCCTCCGCAACAGGAGGCCAACCAGCAAGTGCATATTTTATGATGAAAGATGGCTTGCCTGGAAGCATAGTAAGTCTTACATTAGTATTTAATTTATTAATGTATACCTTAATTATTGTTCTATTAGGAATTATAACCATCATATTATTTCCAAATGTTTTTACTAATTTTGGACTTTTATCAAAAATAATTATTATAATAGGTTTTATAATTCAAATTATAATAATAATGTTTTTCTTACTTATTCTATTTAAAAAAGAATTCTTAGAAAGAATACTTAAGAAGTGTTTAAAGCTATTAAATAAATTACATATTATTCGTGACTTGGAAGCAAAAGAAAAAAAGCTAAATAAAATTATTCAAGAATATGAGAAGTATGCCATTTTTATGAAGAAAAGAAAATCGGTTTTTCTAAAATCATTTTTATTTAACTTAATACAAAGAATATCTCAAATAGCAATTGTTGTTTTTGTATTTCTAGCATCAAGTGACACTACAAATAATTTATCAAGTATTATAGCAATCTATGTATTTACAATTATCGGAGCATACTGTGTGCCAATTCCTGGAGGTATTGGAGTAACTGATTATTTAATGTTAAATGGTTTTAGAGGTATAATGACAGTAGAAGCTGCAACACATTTGGAATTACTGAGTCGATCATTATCATTCTATTTATGTATATTGGTTTGTGGATTATCAGTGTTATTAAAATATTTTTTATTAAAAAGGAGAGAAGTAAAATGATAGGATTTTATAATTATACTGTAATATTAACATATATGTCACTATTATCAGCGGGATCAGGAATTATAGTTTCGCTAAGTGGTAAAGGACACCCATATTTAGGAGTATTTTTCTTGCTATTTAGCGGTTTATGTGATGCTTTTGATGGTAAAGTAGCAAGAACAAAGAAAAATAGAAGTGAGTTAGAAAAAGGTTTTGGAATTCAAATAGATTCTTTATCTGATATTGTAGCTTTTGGAGTTCTTCCGGCATGTATCGGAGTAGCAATGATTAGAACATCAAGCTTTATGAATTCTTCTTTTGCTACCGGAAATTTAATTGTGCGTTTATGTTTTTATGCAGTTCTTTTATTATATATGTTATCATCACTAATCAGACTTGCATATTTCAATGTTACAGAAGAAGAGAGGCAAAAGACAGATAAAGGTGTAAGAAAATACTATACTGGCTTGCCAGTAACAAGTGCAGCTTTAATTTTTCCAACAATTCTTTTATTACAATATATAACACCATGTGATATTACACCACTATATTTTATTATAACGGCAATCACAGGATATTTATTTTTATCAAAATTGCAAGTTAAAAAACCAGGTTTAAATGGAATTCTTATTATGGTAGGAATTGGATTAGTTGAATGTATTTTGCTTGCAATAGCACTATTTTTTAAATAATATGGGCGAATTATGGAAGAAAACAAGAAGCAAAAATTCTTATACTTTTTATATCATACTAAAGTAGGAAGAATTCTATTATGGGTAATAAAACGACCATGGATATCATCTATCGCAGGGTTTTTCATGAATAGGAGAATATCAAAAATATTTATTAAATCATTTGCTAAAAAAAATAAAATAAATTTAGATGATTTTGAAATAGGATATAATTCATTTAATGAATTTTTTACAAGAAAAATAAAAGAGGAAAAAAGACCAATAGACCAAAATAAAAACCACTTTATTTCTCCATGCGATGCATATTTAAGTGCTTATCATATTAATAAAGGTTTAGTACTTCCAGTTAAAAATAGCAATTATAGTATAGAATCTTTATTAAAGAATAAAAAGCTAGCAAAAGAATATGAAAATAAAATATGCCTAGTATTTCGTTTATGCGTAAATCATTATCATAGATATTGCTATGTAGATGATGGTAAAAAAGGGGATAATATTTTTATCCCAGGATTTCTTCATACAGTAAGACCTATTGCATTAGAAAGCGTTCCTGTCTTCATTGAAAATCAAAGAGAATATACTGTAATGGATACTAAAAATTTTGGTACTGTTACAGAAATTGAAGTAGGAGCATTAATGGTAGGCAAAATTAAAAATCATAATGGAGCTAGTTCTTTTAAAAAAGGTGAAGAAAAAGGAATGTTTTTATTTGGCGGAAGCACAATAATTTTGCTTGTAGATAGCGATAAAGTACTTATTGATGAGAAATTTTTTAAAGAAACAGAAAAACTAGCCGAAATAGAAGTTAAAATGGGTGAAAAAATTGGTATAGCAATTAAGTAAATATTTTATTAAGGCAAAAGAAAAACCTCATTAAGTGTGAGGTTTTTGCTTTTAGCAAACACAATCTACAAAAGTATCAGATAAGCATCTTATTGCACATAAGCAGTCACAATCCATTGTAAAGAAAGAATTTGTAGCAACATATGGATTTAAGCTTGTTGTATCTGGGTTATCTTGTAAAACTCTAAATGTACAACAGTTTCCTTCAATTTTTTCAACTCTAAATACTCTTGAACATTCGCCACTTTCTGTACCTGAACAATTTACAGTAGTGTCTTTAGTTGTTGGCATACTCCATGGAGTACCATTTCCACAACAAGTATATAACATTACTGGTCTGGTATTACAAATCAAGCAGTTAGGCCCACCACCAAGAACCGGTCTGTCACAAGCATCTAAGCAACTTTCAGGACAAGCATTTTGTTGAAGAACCAAGATCACGCTTAATATTTCATTAATGCAGTTGCCAGAGGTATTATTGTTTTCACAATTATTCATATTATTCACCCTTTCATGTATTCTCACTATTAATTTATGACAAATATTTAAAATAGTGTCTTACTTTCTTTTAATTTATAAATCTTTATGTTATAATTAAATATAGAATTTGTGATTTTAAATGGTGGTTTTATGAAAAGGTACATAGAAATTATAATTGGGGGTAAAAAATATCGATTTTTAATAGACGAAGAATTAGAAAAAGAATTAAAAGAATCTTTAAAAAATAGATATCGATTTAATTCAAATAACACCTTAGTTATTGATGATGATATATCTGTATCATATAAAGAAAAACAATTAATTTTAAAATCATTATTAAATCAAATTAGTTCATATGATCTAACACCTGAATTACAAGAAAGAATAAATAGTTTAAGGGGCTATTTAGGAAACAGAAGCACTATTTATAGTAGTGATATTACTAAATTAGAAAGTATCCTTGGTGAAGCTAGCCAAATATATAGTAGTGTAAGAGCTTCTCTACCAAAAAAAGATATTGCAGAAGAAAAAAGAGAACAATTAAATAAAAATATAGCCCAAATACAAGATATAACTAAAAAAGCAGACTATGAAAATGATAATATTAGCGATACTACTAGTTCTACAACTGATAAAATAGAAGAATTTAAAGCACTAATAGAAGAAGTATCTTTTGAAGAAGAATTAAAAGATATTGTACCCATTAATGATATTAACGATGCTATAGATCGTGTAATCATTTGTAAATCTATGGAAGAGTTTTTAGATAAGACTGGAAATAATATTGAAGCGTATGATGTTGCTAGTGCTATAAGAAATAAAAATGAAAAAATTATTTTGCCACCTAATACAAAAATAGAAGATGTAGCAACAGAAATTTTAAAAACTTGTATTCCTGATCAAAGAATAATGGATAAAGTTATTACATATACATCTCGAAAAGCAACTTTTCAAAATAAGACTAATGATGCTTTTGAAACATTACGTAGTAATCTTAAAGTATCTGGCCTTACTGCTCGTAATTTAAATTATTTTGGTGACCAATTTTTTGATGATTTTGAAAGAATATGCACTGAGTCAGGAGTTAGCTTTGAATCTATGTTTAAAGACTACTTTAATAATTATTCGGCAAATAGAAAATATAATTCACCAATGGATAAATTTATTAGATTATATACTAAATATAACGGTGGAGATGATAATACTAGAGCGCTTTTAGAAACTATGCTAGTTAAAAAAGCAATATCAAGGAATTTGATTTCTAGAAAATATAATAATTATTTAAAAGAAGAATATCGATCTTTAAATGTAAATAGTAATGGCTATATTAATTTTAATGAAACTTCTTTTAAAACTAGCATGTCAGGAAGTATTTCAAATAGTATCCAGAAAAATGTCGCAATTGCAACAGAAACTAGTGCTCATATGGGGGAAAATAGACATAGTTATGAGAATAGTATAAATCATCATGTAGATAGTTCTATTAGTGTATCGCCAGCTTATTCTGAAAATTCACCTAGGTCTTCCTCAGATAATTCCCAAAATTTATCTTTTAATCCTGACATTCAAAGCGAGGAAAGAATACATGGTATGCCAAGTGGAGTAACACAAGAAGAATTAAGTGTTGCAATTAATACACATGAAGAGCTAAAGGATGTAAAGGCTCCAGTAGTATTTGGGGAAGCTAAGACTGCAAAAATTGCCTCTGCTAGTGGAGTATCTGAAAATGGTTTTAGAAAAAATGGAATTGTTCAACAGCAAATGATGCATGGCTATATGGACGAGGATGATGAAGGACAAGATGAGGCAAGTGATAATACAGTTGATGAAGAATCTAACTCTACGGATCAAACGGTGGATCAAACTGCTGCAAGTCCAGAATTATCAAGTAGTGCTGAGGCTAATAATGAATCACAAAATGATGATAATAGCCTCAAAGACTCCCTTAAACAAGAAGCTAAAAATAAAATAAAGGAAGAAGCTAAAAAGAAAATTAAAGAAGCGATTGTTAAATTTATTTTAGCTCATCCAGTTGCTGTAGGAGTCATTTTAGCCGTAATAATATTAATTTTAATTCTAATAGCAATTTTTGTTGGATCTTCTGATTCTAATTCGGGGTCTGTTGGCAATATGGGATATATGGATAGTGCATGTGATTTTAATAAAACAAAAGTTACAGTAACCAATTGCTATCAAAATAGTAGTGATAAAAAAGAAATAGCAAACTTAGAGCTAGAAGATTATATAATTGGAGTAGCCTATGCTTATACAAAAGGAGAAACCTATTCTGATGAAGCATTAAAAGCAGCAATGATTGCAATAAAAACTAATGCTTTTAGCTACGGAGGATATAATAGTAAAGATAAAGAATTAGAATTAAAAAGTTGCTCTATTAATCTAAATTATTGTGATCCTAATACTGGTTGTTCCTTAGTTAATGAAGGATATTATTCGAATGTATTAACATATGATGTATATGATAGTTCTATAGAAAATAGTATTCCATCTTCTTCTAATACTAGTAAGTTAAGTTCATTATATAAACAAATAGAAAATTATATTTATATATCTGAATCATACCAAGGACAAATAAACAGCTTATCTACTGCTAATGTTTTAAATTTTGATGAGAATATTTTAAATAAATTTGATACTTTAGCAAAAGACGGATATAAATTTGAAACTATTTTAAATGAGACTTATAAAGAAAGCAGTGGTACTGAAGAAAGTTCATCAGTAAATCCCAAAGAAACATTCTTTATAGGAGATTCTAGAACTCATGGAATGGTAATAAATAAAGTAGTAGATAGTAATAATGCAGTATATGGAACAGGACTTGGATATAATTGGTTTATAGGTAGTGGAACTTTTACAAATTATACAACTAATGCTAGTAATGGAGCTATAACTAAAGCTAATAGTATCATCCCAGAAAATTCATCTGTAGATATCGTAATATGGTTAGGTGCCAATGATTATAAAAGTGGAGCTGAAAGATACTTCAACAAATTTGTAGAATTAGCAGACGGTGAATGGAGTAATCATACATTATACATTGTATCAGTAGGACCTGTAGATGATGCAAAGACTAAATATGCTAAAAATGATGGAATTAATACATTTAATAATGATATGAAAGAACTTATAGAAAACAGCGGAAAGTCTAATTTAAAATATGTTGAATTAGGATTAAGTTCTAGTGATATTAAATATTATGATAAAGAAGGACTTCACTACGGAAAGAGTGACTATCAAAATATTTATAATATCATAATTCAAAAAATTGGAAATAAAATCAGTTCAAATAAAAAGCTATATAATTTAACAGATTTTTGTACTTATTATGAAATTACAGATAATGATAGTTATTGGTGGCCAGTGGGAAGTAAAGAAGCAACAAATGGAAATATTTATGGTGGTACTCCAGTATCTTTAGGTATTACATCATCCTTTGGACCAAGAATTGATCCGATTACCAATAAACAAAGTCAAGGGGGACATGGAGCTATAGATATTGGTGGAGTAGGAGTTGGAACCCCAGTTATTGCAACCAAAAGTGGAAAGGTTGTAATAGCTCAAAAAGGATGTGTTGAAGGCGCAACAAACTGTGGGCAAACATATGGAAATCATATCAAAATTAAACATGATGAAGAAATAGAAAGCTTATATGCTCATTTAAGTCAAGTTTTAGTAAATGTAGGAGACGAAGTAGTTCAAGGCCAGATTATTGGCTATACTGGTAATACCGGAAGATCTACAGGGCCACATCTTCATTTTGAAATCAGACTGCATGGAGAAAAAGTTGATCCTCTAAATTATGTAAGTCAGACTAATCCAAGACCATCTAATAGTTTTATACTAGCAAATGTTGATGATACTGGATCGACTCCAGCGGAAAATAAAGCTATAGTATGTAAATCCTTATTAAACAGTGGCTATTCAAAAGAAGCCGTAGCAGGTATGCTAGTTAATATTTCTCATGAAGGTGGATTTCTAACAAACAACATGGAAAATTGTTATGAAGAAAATAAATGTTGCTATAATGGTACTTATGGATATTGTATACATAATATCCATAAAGGATTTGCAACAGATACGCTATATACAAATGGTATTGATAGTGGAGCTTATCCAAAAGATAAATTTATAAGTGATCATGTAGGATACGGGCTTATACAATGGACAAATTCTAGCAGAAAAGCTGGCTTATATGATTATGCTAAAAATGAAAATAAATCTATCGCAGCGCTAAGTGTACAGCTTGGATATTTATTAAAAGAAATAGATGGAAGCGTAATAACAAAGAAATATGTAACAGGTAGTTATACAGCGACTGAAGTAGCAAGCGCTTTTTGTAAAAATTTTGAAAGGCCAAAAGGATCTTCAAAAGATATTAATGTGCAAGATTCGTGTACTGATAGAGCAAATGGTAAAACTTCAAAAATGTTAGAGTTTGTTAATAACGGATGTAGTGAATAGGAGAATAAAAATGGATAAAAATCAAAAAAAAGTATTAACTATAATTTTTATTATAATACTAATTATTTCTATATTAGCAATTATTTTAGGGTTAATAATTAAAAAAGATGATAAAAAACCAAATAATTATACACCGCCTTTAAAAGAAAATTATATAGCTAAGAATATTGAAATATTAAATGATAGCGATAAATTTTTTGAAATACAAAAAATACTAAATGATTATTATACTCATATAGCTAATAAAAACACTGCCGAATTACTAAAAATATTAGATTCTAAATGGTTAGGAGAAAACAATATTAATAGTGGTAACTTATTTAAATTTATAAATTCAAATTATGAAATAGTATCTTATACTCCTAAAACTATTTATTATAATCCTAAAAGTAGTGTAACTTATTACTTTGTAAATGGTTATTTATATGATACTGATCTACTAAATAGTAAACATGATTATTATGAGGACATTAAATATCTTCTTATAGTTGATGCAAGTAATCATTATGTTATAAGACCAATTAGTAGTAATCAAGATATAGAAACATATGCTAAAAACTATAATTTAGAAGATTATCAAATTGATAATAATTATATATTTAGTGCTAATAAAATAAGTGATGAAAATAAATTATCAATTTATCTAAATGAGTTTTTTAGTTTATTAATTACAAAACCTGAAAAAGCTTATTTATTATTGGATGAACAAACCCAAAATAGATATGATGGAGTAGACGATTTTAAAAACCAAATCGTAGATATTTATACAAAATATACTTCTAAAATATTTGGATTTACTTCTAAAAAGGAAGATAGCGAAATTATATATTATATTAAAGATGATAATCAAAATGATATAGAAATATATGAAACTAGTGTGATGAATTTTAAAATTCATTATTAAAATCTAAGAATTAGTAAAAAAGTTGACAAAATCATAAATAATATGATAGAATTAGCTACCGTTAGGGGGAAAATAATATGAAAAGACTAGAAAAAGTATTAGATTTTATAAATAGTTATAAAGGAAGTGCTTCATACCTCGTATTAAGTATGGTCATGTTCTTTACTTTAACTGGTAATATGAAAGAACCAAGTGCTAAAGAAAAATATACTCCAGTAAGCATAGAAGAGATAAACAAAGAAAGAATTAATTTACAGGCATTTAAAGATTTATACGATAAGTTAAAAGAAATAGAGGAAAGTATTCCTAAAGAACCAACTATGGAAGAAAAGATAGAATGGATTATAGAAAATCACAATGTAACTCCTGAAGAATTAGACATAACAGCGGCAGGATGTGTAGCAGAATGTATAGGATCTGGATATGATGAAGGATATGCAGTAGCGAGCGCTATTGTTAATCGTTTGAGCCATTCTTGGTGTGTTAGTGCTTTTGGAGATACAATCTATGATCAATTTATAGCAGATGACCAATTTAGTGTGTATGCCTCAGGCTTATATAAACAATATTTAGGAAGAACAGATTTAGAAGAATATCAAGGAGCAATTGATATGTTCTATAGTATGGAACCAAGCCATAATTATTTAAGCTTTAAAAGTCATAACTATGATTTAAATGAAGATTATGAATATATGACAGAAAAAGGTAATAAATATCATAAACCATTACAAGAAGAAGACAGAATAGAAAATGAATTAGTACTATCTAGAGCAAAAGACTAACGATATTAAGTTAGGCTTTTTTCTTTGTAAAACATCCTGTAAATGAAATGCCCAAAATATTGACTCCGGGGGGGGGTATGCTATTATTTTCTTATATAGAATAAGGAGAAAATAGTATGGAGAAGAAAAAGAATCTAACACTATTAGTAATAGGACTATTAGCAGTA
>CAMNSE010000012.1 GCA_946554525.1 uncultured Mycoplasma sp. | reverse complement strand
GACCTCAAGGTCTTCAGGGTATCCAAGGTATTACTGGACCTACCGGTCCTACTGGCGCTACTGGTGCGACTGGGCCTCAAGGTCTTCAGGGTATCCAAGGTATTACTGGACCTACCGGTCCTACTGGTGCTACTGGTGCGACTGGACCTCAAGGTCTTCAGGGTATTCAAGGTATTACTGGACCTACCGGTCCTACTGGCGCTACTGGTGCTACTGGACCTCAAGGTCTTCAGGGTATCCAAGGTATTACTGGACCTACCGGTCCTACTGGTGCTACACCAACATTAATTATCGGAACTGTTACAACCGGGGCTCCAGGAAGTAATGCTACAGCTACTATTACTGGAACTGCTCCAAACTTTGTACTAAATTTAACAATACCTCAAGGGCCTACCGGACCCGCAGGAGCCTAAATAGCTAAAACCCAAATTAATAATTTGGGTTTCTTTTTTAGCTTAACAGAAAAAAGTATATTTTTTAAATAATTAGTGATATAATTAGATAGATGAGTTTTAAGGAGGTGCCTTTTTGAAAACAATTAAGAAAAACTTACCTGAAGGTGTAAAAAAACAATTTGGACTTGTTAAAGGTGTTAAAGTTAGATTTATTAATAAAAATGTAGATAAAAAGAAAAAAGCAAGTAAGTAGACATTAAAGTCTATTTTTTTCTTGCTTAATTTTTTTTATTAAATTACGAGCTAATTCTACTCCAGAAGCTGATGCCATCATAAGTCCATGTGTAAGTCCACCACCATCTCCAATTGAATATAGCGATTTGACACTTGTTTGGAAATTATCTGATATTTCTAATTTATTACTATAAAACTTAATTTCAGGTCCATATAATAAATTATCTGGGTGGGCAAATCCTTCAATTACTTTATCTACACTGCGAATAAACTCCAAAATATCTGTCATTGTACGATATCCCAATGCGAATGTTATATCTCCCGCAACTGCGCTTGTAAGTGTAGGCTTAACAGAATTATTTTTTAACTCTTCATCCCAAGTTCTTTTTCCACGATAAATATCTCCTAATCTTTGAACAACAATTCTGCCATTTCCCAATGCATTTAAATTTTTAGCCACGTTTCTTCCATATTCAATTGGCTTATTAAATGGAGTACTAAAATGATGAGATACTAAAATTGCTAAATTGGTATTTGTACTTTTTCTCTCTTTATACGAATGCCCATTTACAATTGTAATTTTATTATCGTACACTTCAGTAGAAACAAAGCCGCTAGGATTTTGACAAAATGTTCTTACTTTATCATGAAAAGGTCCTGGTCTTCCAATAAACTTTGCTTCATACATATATTTGTTTATTTCACTCATTACTTTATCGGGAAGTTCAAATCTTACGCCGATATCTACAATACCACTGGATTTTTTAATGTTATGTGCCTCACACATATCAACTAACCAATTAGCTCCTTTTCTTCCTACAGCTAAAACAATATTTTCACCCTCAATTAATTCATCTTGATATTCTTCATTATTTAGCTTAGAAACGGGTCTAATGTATACTCCCCTAGCTTGATTATCATCAATATATAAATCACTAACACAAGTATCAAATAAAATTTCAACACCATGCTCTAATAAATAATTTTCAATACGAGTATATATTTCATGACTTTTCTCAGTTCCTAAATGTCTAATTGGAATATTAATTAAATTAAGATTTTCTTTTTTTGCTTTTTTAGCTATTTCGTCTACTTCAGATTTATATTCTACTCCTTCAAGTTTAGGATCTGCACCAAAATGCAAATAAATACTATCAACATAGTCAATTAATTCTTTTGTTCTTTTAACACCAACATATTCATGCAAATATCCACCAACATAAAGATTATCATCATCTTTATTATATAAAGATAATTTTCCGTCAGAAAAAGCCCCTGCTCCAGAAAATCCACAAGTAATGTTACACATAGAACAATTTACACATTTCCCGACTTTTTCAATGGGACAGCACCTTTTTTCTACAGCCTTACCTTGTTCAATTAATAACACTTTTTTAGTTTTATCTAATTGTAACATTTCATAAGCTAAGAATACTCCGCTAGGTCCAGCTCCTACTACAATTACATCATACTTCTTCATTAAAAAATACTCCCTTATAAACTCATTATAACAAGGAAAAAATTAAAAGGCAATGTACTTAATTAATTTTACTTTTAATAAACGACTTATAAAGATAATATTTTAATATTTCATAGAAATTCTAATTTAACAATTACTTTGTATTTTCTTCTATAGCTTTTTTACTATTTCTATATAATGCAGAAAAACAAATACAAAATAAGCTAGGTACTGCAGCAAATCCTGGATTAGCTTCTCCATCTTTATAAAATACATAGCCTGCTCCAATAAAAGTAAGTAATAGAAAGATTACCATTAAAATCATAAATATTTTCATTTTTAATTTTTCTTTTTTTAAATTAAACATTTTATTTTTCTCACGCTTTCAAATTTTAATTAATCACTTATTTTTAGATATTTTTAAACATAAATAAATCCCTATACCTAAAAATGATATTGCTAGTATAGCTCCAAATATTTTCCCCCATATGAACGGACTTTTAAAGGCACAAATAACCCCTACGAAAATAATAAATATGCTTATTATGATTACTATTAAATATCTAATAATTTTAGGTACTTTAGAACTTTTTATTAAATCAGCTATAAACGGTTCCATATACATAATCTCCTTTTAAAATGTAATTAACATTTATTAACAAAATTTTAGCTTCTTTATAACAATTTTTTTAACAATTGTAACATCATTATATTAAATATTATATATTTCTTCAATATAAGCATAAGTACTGTCTTTATATTGTTTTAATTCACCATATATATTTTGAGCAACATTAGATATTTCAATTATTCTTTTATTACCACTCACTGTATAAACCAATGGAATCGTATTTCTTTTCTTTGTTTCAAACGAAATATAAAATCTATTATTAGGTTCATTATCAGTTCTAATTAATTTACTTGTGTCATTGAATACTTTCCATGATAAAAAGCTTTTATTAAAAATAGCACAAAGCTCTTCTTCCTTTTTCGTGTATAAATCTTCTAATGATATTATTTTTCTTTTAACCGACAATTTAACAACTTCTGATATATATTTCATTACAAATTTATCAGTATTTCCTTGAAGCTCTTTTGCATAATTATAAACCATAGAAACAAACTTTTCTGCAATCTCAATATCACTAAAACCAATTTCA
The DNA here is from genome assembly GCA_946554525.1 of uncultured Mycoplasma sp. Classification (GTDB taxonomy): domain Bacteria; phylum Bacillota_I; class Bacilli_A; order RF39; family UBA660; genus Caccenecus. The sequence continues at coordinate 31,115 of CAMNSE010000012.1, read as the reverse complement.
GGATTTCCCTCTTCATTTATTAAAATTACCATGTTGTCATACACTTCTTTAATTTGTTCTAAGGAATGCGTATGTAGCCAAATATAACAAGTATGTAAGACTCCATCCAGTCTATCTGTACATAGTTTAGGTGACTTATTTTCTAAAATATGAAATTTTGAATAATCTTCTAAATCTTTTATAGATAAATTATCTTTTTTTAAAAAATTCTGTATTTTCTTATCTTTGCTTATTATTTCTATAATACTTTTTTCAGAAGATTCTTGATTGATATAATCTTCAAAAACATAATCAATACAATGAGCAAAACATGGAGTGCCTACATCATGTAATAAAGCCATTATCGTTTCTTTTTTGTCATGAGTAAAATGCCATGTCATATGTGCTACAACTAAACTATGATCAAATCTTGTGTATTTAAATAATGGAGAATACAAATTTGTATAGTCACACCCACAAAACTGTGTTATATGTTTTAATCTATTTAAAGTATTTGTTGTTAAATATTTATCTATAAAATCAGGATAATTATTATCTATAAATATATTTAAATATTGATTCATATATTGTCACCCTCACTATTTAGAAATTCTATTGTTTCTGCCAATCTCTTCCATTAAGTTATTTACTGTTATATTAGTACCTTCTATATTATAATCGCCATATAAATTTTCACAAGAGCAAACCATGCTCATAAAATCATTTATTTTATCACACGGAACTTGATGGTTCTTAATAAGAAAATTTCTTGCATATACTTTTTTAATAAATAATGAGTTAAACTCTTCAGAATTAATATTAAAAGGAACTATTTCCATTAAGATTTTTAATAAATATAGTATCTTTAATATACGTTCTGATGCGTTATGGTTTTGAAATAAATGCGGATAAAATCTTGAATAACATACCGATAAAATTCGAATAGCTTCATCAACCATTTCTTGATAAGCTTTTTCGTCCTTATAGAAACTACATAATAATATGCTTTTTACAACCATAGCACTAAATCCTGTAAAATCATTTTGATATTCATGATTGTTCCTTCTTGTAATCGAATTAGGATCAGTATTATAAGAATAACCTATTGTACCACCAGTAGAAACAACCTTAGGGGAATAAAACCTAATCTTTTCTTCAAAAAAGGCATCTTCTTCCCATCTCAAAATTTCATTAAATCTTATATTATTTTCTATTAAAAATTTTCTTTTAATAAAAATACCAAAAATATAAGCATTATTAAATAAAAAACTTCTTCTTTTACTTTTGGTTTCCTCATCATAAAGCTTAGTAGATATAATATCACATTCATCTGTTTTTTTGTTATTGAAAGCTGTTAGTACTGTAGAATCATATAAAGAATCTCCACAGTCCAAAAAAAACACAAAATCACCAACCGAATTATCTAGTCCAACTTGTCTAGCATTTCCTGGGCCTTTATTTTCCGAAAGTCGTATGTACTTGATATTTAATTGGGGATATGATTTTGAAATTTCATTCCAGTCTACCAATTTATTAGTAGTATGATCATCAACAACTATTACTTCAATTTTTGACAAATCATAATCACTTTGCAAAGCTATTGAATCTAAAGAGCATTTTATTTTCTCAGTTGTATCATTATAAGTGGGAATTATTATTGTTAAATCTTTTTGCATAAAGTAATCCTCCTCAACCATTAGAATTATTTTTAAATCATTATAATTATACAATATTTTAAGTTTTATTTGAAGGTACTTATGGAAAAATTTTCAAATATTAGCTTAGCATACACATAATGATTGTGTCGTTCTATGTATGTATACTAAATTAATAAAACCAATTTAATTTATATAAACATTATACACTAATTTTTAGCATATTAAAACTCGAAACATAAATGTTCGAGTTTCCTATCAATCTGGTGGCTCCAACGGGAATTGAACCAGTGACACAAGGATTTTCAGTCCTCTGCTCTACCGACTGAGCTATGGAGCCAAAAAAATGGCGGTTCGTACGGGATTCGAACCCGTGATCTTCTGCGTGACAGGCAGACGTCATAGGCCTCTAGACTAACGAACCACATTTGGTTGCGGGAGAAGGATTTGAACCAACGACCTTCGGGTTATGAGCCCGACGAGCTACCAGACTGCTCCATCCCGCGATATATAAATTAAGTGGCGGAGGAAAAGGGATTCGAACCCCTGCGCCGCTTGCGCGACCTCCCGGTTTTCAAGACCGGTCCCTTCAACCAGACTTGGGTATTCCTCCAGGATTGACCTTTTCTTTCGTCAACAAGCAAATTATAACATAGTTTAATTTATCGTGTCAACTAATTTTTGCTACTTTTATTTACCTATATAATGAGTTTTATTATTTATTATGCAACAATTTAAGAAAAAATACACTTTTTATAAAAAAACTCTTGCAAAACATACAAATTCATATTATACTTAAGAAGTCTTAAATATTTAAGACAGTGCCTGCCCGAGTGGCGGAATAGGTAGACGCACAGGACTTAAAATCCTGCGAGTGTTAAAGCTCGTGCCGGTTCAAGTCCGGCCTCGGGCACCAGATTGATACCAAACTCGAACCTTTATGTTTCGAGTTTTAATATGTTTAAAAATATGATATAATATTCATATAAACTTAATCGAAGATGTCTGTTTAATAAACACACATGTACACTAGCGTAATTATATACTAATTAATTTAAAAATTCTATGGGTGGTAAGTATGAGAGAAAAAATAATTATTAAAAATAAACTGGAAAGCATTAAAAAAATTAAAGAGCTTAAATTAAATACATTTCCAGAGCAATTATTTAAAAAAGGTGAAGAGGATAAAGTGCTGGAATTTATAAACAAGTATCCAGCTGATTATTATGCGATAAGGGATAAAAGTAGGTTTTGTGGAACTTTTAAGTTAAAGGTCGAAAAAAGTAATATTTTAAAGGAAATAAAAGATTATGAATTATATACAATAAATGTAAGTTCAATTAACTATGCTGAAAATCAAATAATGGAAGCAGATATAGAAATAAAAAGAAACGGAGATATTTATGTTACTATTTCCAAAAATGCCGAATCAGTTATAAGAGATAATATTAAGGATGCTTATATATCATTAAAAACTGATATTTTTGATGATAAGACTTTAAATAAGATTCCAGAGTTTGATTATATATATAGTTATTTATATAAACATAATTTATTTGATGTTTTAGTTGAATTCTCATTATTTGATAAGCCTTTAGGCATTAATAATGAGAGAATTATAATATGGGAACTAAGAACACATTACTAATATAAAAGTTGGTGTAATTCTTTTTCATGAGGCTAATCTTAATAAAAAAATTCTGAAATAATATCAGAATTTTTTTGACATAATTATGAAATTTAAAAAAGGAATTTGACTCAATTACACCCCGTTCTGTGTTTAAATCCTAGCAAATTATAATTATTCTATTTCTTTTAATTTCTCATTAATCCAAATATTTAGGTTATCTTTTAAGGGTTTAAATCCATTTTTATCAGATTCAACTGCTTCCATTCCATCACTTTTATAATGAATATCTTTAATTGATAATTTAAAATGTTTTGCATCTTCATCTATTTCTATAATTTTAGCATAAATAGATTCCCCTATCTCGCTATAATCTGTAACATTTCTAACAAAACTTTCGGAAATTTCCGAAATATGGATTAATCCATTATATTCATTATCTACTTTAACAAAGATTCCATAGTCTTTAAATCCTGTTACGGTGCATTTTATCACATCACCAATTTTATACATTTATATCACCTGAACTTATTATAACATATTTTCCTTTACTTTAAACTATATTTTAGGCTATAATGTTATTGGTGTTAACTATGGAAGAAAAAATTAAAGATTTATTAGAAGATATTCGTCCCCTTTTAAATCAAGATGGTGGCGATATTGAACTAATTAGATATGAAGATGGATATGTTTTTATAAAATTATCTGGTGCATGTGCACACTGTGGATATCAAGATGAGACTATTAATTACGGAATAGAATCTTATTTAAAAGAACAAATCCCAGAAATAGAAGGAGTTATAAATGTAGGTTTATAACTCTTATTTTTTTAGTAACCATTCCACTCTTTCAATAGGTGCATACTTGCTTATTTCTTCATAAGCACTTTTTAAAAATTTCTCATAATTACTGGTTTCTTCAATTATTGGAATTAGAGCTTCCTCATCTTCTTCATCGTTCATAATCTTTTCATATATATCAAAATAATATGATGGATACATTAGTCTTGAATATAATAAAGACAAACTATAAACAGTAAAATTATGAATTCTTAATACTTCTTTTAAGTAACTTAATGCATCTTCATGAGCAAAAAAAGCACTTTTAATAAAAGAAGCTATATCTCTTACTTCTAAATCAAAAATAAAACTTAAAGGGTTTAAATAATTTAATTTATAATTGGGGAAATTTATTCTTCTATGCGATAAACATATTTTATCTAGATCACTTATTTGATATTTACTAGATGTACTAACTACATAACTAATTGCGTTTTCAGCAAGTCCAATATAGTAACTTACACTATCTAAAATAACAGTTTTATCTTTTCCTATCTCATGAATTTGATATTCAAAATAATCAACTTTTTCACTCCATAATTTTGCCCAAGAATTACGATACAACTTACTTTTATTTTCAGTTAATATTAAATTATTATTAATACTTACTATTTTATGTAAATCATATTCTTCATATATATCTCCAATAGGTTTTAATAAAATATAATTTCCCGCTGCCACATTTGTAATAATTTTACCAAATTTATTTAGAATAATATCATGGCATTCTATGCCTCTTGCTTTTAATTCTCTACTAACAACTACTATATCTTCAAGCTCTGCATCTATCCTTGTTAAAGGCACAAAATAATAAGTATAATTTAAATATGAAAACACATATATTTTACCCCACTGTTCTACTTCATCAACATTAAAATTATAGTAAAAGTTTATACTTTCTTTCATAAATATCACTAATTAAATATATGAAAAAACTGGTGTTTATATAACACCAGCTTGAGTATCTGTAGGATGAGGCATAATGCTTGATAAGTCCATAATCTTTTGAGCATTATCATGAGCAATATTTGCAACTTGTTCTTTAGCTTCAGCATTAGCTAAGGCTTCATTTGCACTTGCCATTTTATTATTTATTTCTTGTTCTTTAATAGTAAGTTCTCTTTCTCTTCTTTCTATATCTATAAGTTCTTTTTGATATTTTGACACTAAGGCATCAAACATATTCTCACAAGCTTTTAAAAATGTTTCTTTATCCATATCAAAGTTTACTGTTGTTTCCTTTTCTATAGGCTTTTCATCTACTGCTAAGGCTGGTTCAACAGCTAAAGTAGGTTCTGCTACCGGCTCTACAGAAGATATTTGAGCAGTCACTTCAGTTGAAGGTGCAACCTCTGGAGCTACAGGCACAAAAGGAGGCACTATATTTGGAACTTCTTCTACAATTGGAGATACTGGAGTTGAAGCAACATCTGTATTACTAACAACATTATTATTTGGCATAATTGGCGCTTCAGGAATCTCATTAATAGGTTCTAATGCAGGACTAGGTATTGCTTCAATTGAAGGCATAACCGCTGGAGCAGCTGGCACAGCCTCAGGCACTATATTTGGAGCCCCTTCTGCAACTATAGATACTGGAGTTGAAGTAACGTCTATATTACTAGCAACATTATTATCTGGCATAATTGGCGCTTCAGGAACCTCATTAATAGGCTCTAATACAGGGTTATTGCTACTTTCATCAACTACGTATCTGTTTTTAATAACATCAAAAGACGTTGTTGGAAGAGTAAGCGGTGTATAATATACTTCATCACTTAATAAGTTTTCATCCACCAAAACATACTCAAAAGCTGTTCCATTAATAATTCCTTTTAAATAATTCTTAACATTTTGCCATTCATCTGCATCAGTTATTTTTTCTAATTTGTCAGTGTATTTACTAATATAAATTATTGGAAGGCCCATAGATCCAATACGCTCACTATCAAATATAATATAAGTATTACTATCTGCTTTAAAAGCGCTTAATAACGCTAGTGCCTCCATTTCATTAGTAGGCTTTGTTATATTTATTTTTGCCATATTTAATCCCTCTATTCTTTCTATCCATTATATCAAAATTTATTTGATACTTCAATCTTTTATTTTGCTTATCATAAACCAACGGCATCCATAAGCACAATTATTTTTAATGTATTCCTCTACAGTATCTACATCATTTATTGGTTTAAAATTTTTATTACTATTATTATTAAATCCTTTTAATCTTAATTTACTATACGCTATATCCCCTACAATATAATCAAAATCATCAAAGTATTCTGTTAGTTTGGATTCAATTTCTTCAATATTAATAGCGTCTTTAACATTTTTTATAACTTCATATTTTATGCCATTTAATGTAATAACTTCCATAAACCCTCCTATATATGTAATAAAATAATTACAATAATACTAATAGATGTCGCAATAACGCTCATAAGTAGTAAAATGTCTACATAACCATTTCCTGTTGTTACTTTTCTTCCATAAGTTTTATAATAATTCATTGCTTTTTTTAATTCTTCATCTCTGTTAGTACTATCAACGTCAATATCAAAGTAACGATATGCCCCATCTTGAGCATCCATAATTTCACTTTCACTTAAATTATGAATATTACTTAAATTAATTCCCATAAAATTTAATGCTTCTAAGTTAATATTTTTACTGATTGTCTTGTCTAAATCAACTCTTGTAACATCTTGGTTATTTAATTTAGAATAATAATACTTTTCGATAAATCCTGGATCATTACTTACTAAATAATTATAAGAAATTTGATAAGCATTTTTAGTGTGTGTTGTGTAAATAAGTTCTAAAAACGCCTCTTCTTCTTGATAGCTAACTTGGGAGTTTCTCTTTTTCATAATAAACATATCAACTAAATATTCTTGAACTTTAGTAAAATGGGGATTTTTTCGTTTAAACTTCTTATTATAATCTTCGCTTTCTATTTTGTAATAAAGAAGTAGTTCTTCAAACATATTTAGAATATCGCTTTTATTTACTCCATACTTACTTAAATTATTAATAAGTGCAACATTATTTTTTAAATAATATGGATTTACAATGTCTAGCTTGCCATAAATAAATGCTAAAACTCGTATTACTACTACTAAAAATGAATGATATAAAAGACTATCTTTTTTATTTTCACATTCTAAAAAAGATTTTATTCCAGTATCAAATGCCTCATTTATAAAAAACGTATCTTTCATATGATCCACCTTGTTTATTTTACCATAAAAGATTATTCTTTACAATTTACAAATAATGACAATTTATTTACATGAATTTAACTATTATAGCAATTAAAAAAGTTTAGCCAATATTTTGACTAAACCATTAAAATAGGCATATATCAAAACAAAATAAAATGCATTTCATAAATTATATTAGGTGATATTATGTGTCCAAATAGAAACTTTGGTGGAGGATTATTTACAGTCTTAGCAATTTTTGCTTTATCTATATTAATATTTTATCAAATTATTATTACATTAATTTTACCAATTCGGTTTAACATTTTTATTTTAATGATTGAAGTTTTTTTATTATTTTTCTTACTTTTTAGAATTATATATCCTCATTGTTGACATATAAACTTTTAACTAGCCCTTCTGTTTTAAAAATATAGTCAAGTTTGCTTCTAACTTTTTTTATAATATCTATTTCCGAACCATATATATTAATTATAGGTGGAATACTAATAACAATAAAGAGAAGTTTTTTTTCATTGTTATTTAAAGGATAATTTTTATTATATCTTCTTAGTAATATTTCAAAATCTAAATTTAAATATTCATTTTGATAGAAATTAATTAAATCTAATATTGGAGAATCTATTTTAGAATTTTCCCAGCTAATTAAATATTCCCGATTATTTTTTAAAAAATGCTCGGTCTGTAAATGGTTATGAACAAAAGCTACTCTTTCTTTTAACTCCTCTTTTACATTTTCATACCAATTATCTAACTCTTCACTACAAAAATCTAAGGCACTAAATATTTTATACATATTGCGAAGTAATAAATAATGACTTGGAGATGGATATATTTCTTCAATTAATACTAAATATAGCTTATCATAATAATCTTTTGTATATAATATATTATTTTTTAATGATTCATATATCTCTTTATATTTATCCTCTGTAACTTCTTTATAATATGTAGTTTTATTATGTAATAATGCAACTAAATCAATCATATCCAGAGCTTTTTGCTCTTTTGGCATTGCTACTTCATCAACATATTCAAAGATATTAACATCATCTCTGTCTTCTTTTACTAAAGAAGGAAAATAATCAAAGTTTCTACTTAATAAATATTTATAAGCATTTGCTACCTTATCATTTTCTTTTTCTTTTACTACAAATGTTCCTGAGGTAGTTTCTAAAATTGTAACTTTTTTCTTTTTAGTATAACGATATGGTTTATATTCTTTTTTTAAAGTTTCTAAAGCATCATTCATTTATCTCAGGAACAATAATTTTATCCCCACTACTAACACTGCTTAAATCATTATATTCTCCTAAAATACTTATATTGGAATTATACATAGTACATACAGTTTCTATTGTTTCACCATCATTTACCATATGAATATGATATGTTGCATATTCGTTTTTATCAGATTTAATACTATTAATAATAGTATCTTCACTTTCTTTTGTTATATTTTCTTCTCTAGAGTTATCCTCTACTATATTAGGTTCTACTATATTAGAATCTTCTCTAACTTCTTCTAATGCTAAATTTGGATCTTGAAATAAAGGCTCCTCTTCTGCTTCTAAAATTTCTTTTTTAGCTGCAATAACATTAAAGTCGATATTAACTCTCAAAATACTATTATCTAAAATTTCATAAGTAAAATCATCTATCATAAACTCTAAAGTACTAGTATCAATATCATCAGCTAAATCTATTTCAAAGGGCAAAACATAAGAAAAAGCTTCTTTATTAACGCTTACTTCGTGACTTTTAAAATCACCTGATACAATAAAATTTCCGTTTAAAGTTAATCCGTCAACTTTAAAATCATGCTCCAAACTTATACTTGTAATTTCACTTACCTTTTTTTCAAAGTCAATGTCTTTTGTAAATGGTATTTTACAATTCATCTTATCATCTCCTAAAAAATAGTATGCAAGCGATAATTATTTAATGATACTTTAAATAATATTAATTTTTTAAAGTAAGAAAATTTTTTTAAAAATACATCTAATCATTTGACTTTTACCATATAATATGGTAAAGTTTTATAAGTAAATGAAATTTTGGAGGTGGCAAAATGGCTAAGAAAATTACAACTAAAAAACCTTTATCAGGAAATAAAAGAAGTCACGCACTAAACGCAACTAAAATGAAACAAAAACCTAATATTCAAAAAAAGACTATTGATGGTACTAAAGTTAGAATTAGCGCTAGAGAAGCTAGAACAATAGAAAAATAAAATAACACTTATAAAAAGTGCTATTTTTTATTTTAATAAATAATTAATCAAAACTGGAGCTAATATTAGTAACATCATAATTGGAATAAAGAATATTACACTAATTATACTTACCTTTGTTGGAAGTTTCGCAATCGTAGATTTTACCTCTAGCATTTGTTTTTCTCTTAAAAAATCTATTTGATTATACATAGAATCAATAATGCTATTTCCAAATGTATTTGACTCCATCATATTTAAAATGGCATTATTAATATTTTCACTAGGAATTCTTTCTTTTAATGATTCCATTGCTTCGTTTAAGCTTTTACCTAACTTTACTTCTGCAAGCATTTTTTTAAACTCATCCGATATTTCAGAATTAACATTTTCTACCGTTAAATCAAGTGAATGTTTTAAATTTCTACCACTCTCTAGTGTTAATGTTAATATTTCAAAAAAGAACAAGGCCTCTTTTTCTAATTTTTTCTCACGTTTTTTTATTGGATAATCAAGTAAAATAAGTTCAGATAAAATATATAAAATAATAGTACATAAAGGAGCTAGTATATATCCTATATCACTAGTAAATAAAAGAATTACAAATAATAAAATTGAAACAATCAATCTAATATTTAAGAATGTATTAGTTTTATATCCTGAATTAACTCCTAATAGTTTTATTTTCTTATCCATACGGTCTATTGTTTTTTTAGAATATATTTTTTTTGCTAAACCACTCATTATAACTTCACCTCTAATATTTTTCTTATTGCTAATATATATAAAACATATAAAGCAATAATTGTAATAAAGATAGCTATGCCTACACCAGTAGTAAAAAATGGATTAAAATAACTTGGATTTAAGATAAATATTAATAATGAAAAAAATATTGGCAAGCCTATTAAAAACTTAAATACAAATCTACTAGATGCTGTTAAACTATTAAGTTCATTTTTTAAATTCTTCTTATCAAAAATAGATTTCTCTATCATTGAAAATATTTTTATAATATCTCCACCAGTTCGATTTAATAGTGTAAGACTTGTGGTAATATACTTAGCATCTTCTATTTTAACACGTTCATAAAAACGATTAAATACAACATCTAAACTAAGTCCATAAGTTATATCTAAATAAATCTTTTTAAATTCATCTTCTATTGGCCCATCTAATTCTTTCTTCACAATTTCAATAGCTTGCATAATATTTCTACCACTTTGAAAAGCATTATTCATAATAATAATTGCTTTTAATAGATCTTCTTCTATTCTTTTTCTTTTTTTAGTAAATTCTATTTTTAAGAATATATCTGGCAAAAAGAACGTGATTAAAAGTAAAATAAGTAATATGCCTACATTAAATGTTTTAAAATGAAAAATAAAAGTAATTAAACTTAAAATAAGTACAACAAAAGTAAGAAAAAATTTAAATGATACATAATCAATACCTTCTTTTTTCTCTCTATCTTCAAAATTTATATATTTTTCATATCCTAGACTATATTTTGTTAATACAGCACTTTTACTAAGAATATAAGAATTTTTTCTTACAATCAACCATATGATACTTTTTATCCTATCAAAAAGCGAGACTTCCTTTTCACTTATAGAGGAAATAGAAAAGGCATCAATTCTTTTTTCATATCTTAAAGTACGTGAAAGACGGAGTAATAATAAAATTACTCCTACAGTAACTACACTAAATAAAAGTTGTAGAAACTTTACTCCATTCATCTTAACCTCTCTATTCTTTTTCTGTTAAATCTTCATATTTTCCTTTAAAATAATATACAGGTGGCTCTTTTTTTTCTTCCTTTATCTCTTGCTTTTTATCTTCTTCTTTTATTTTTTCTTTTTCTACTTCTACCTCAGGAAAGAATATATCATCAATATCATTAATACCTCTTGCTTTTATTTTTTTATAAACTTTAGGGACACCATCATGAAGTATGAATTCTCCATCAACTTCGCCTTTATCAGTTAATCCAATTTGTTTAAACGAGAATATTTCTTTTAATTTAATTTCTTCTCCGTTAAAATTTTCTAATTCTGAAATACTAGCAACCTTTCTTCTTCCATCACTCATACGTTCAATATTAACAATAATATCTACTGCACTTACAATGTATTCTCTTACAGCTTTTATTGGAATTTCAAGCCCCGACATTAAAACCATTGTTTCTAATCTATTAAGGGCATCTTGAGGTCCATTTGCATGAAGTGTTGTAAGTGATCCATCATGTCCGGTATTCATCGCTTGAAGCATATCAAAAGCTTCTTTTCCTCGAACTTCTCCAACAATTATTCTATCTGGCCTCATCCGAAGCGAATTAATTACTAAATCACGAATTGTGATTTCTCCACTTGCATCATAATTCATTGTTCTAGTCTCAAGTGAAATTACATGGCTTTGATTTAAGCGAAGCTCCGCAGCATCTTCAATTGTAATAATACGTTCTTTATCACCTATAAAACTGCTTAAGATATTTAAAAGAGTAGATTTACCTGAGCCAGTACCTCCACAAATAATCATATTCGCTTTTCCTCTTACCGCAGCATCTAAAAATCTGGCCATATAAGGAGTAAGTGACCCAATTCTAATTAATTCATCAATATTAGTCATTGATTCTTTAAACTTACGAATTGTAACAACTGGACCTTTAGTAGAAAGTGGTGGAATTACAGCATTAATACGAGAACCGTCTATTAGTCTTGAATCAACCATGGGATTTGTAGCATCTATTGTTCTTCCCATAGGTTGAATAAGCCTCTGAATAGTTCTTATAATATGCTCATCATTAATGAAAGAAACGCTATCATCACGTGTTAACACACCATCAATTTCAATATATATTTCATTAGGTGAATTGACCATTATTTCGGTAATATTATCATCCTCTAAAAGCTCACTAATTGGCCCATATCCATTTATTTCATTATCAATTAAATTAAATAAATGACTTCTTTCTAGATTAGATAAATCATATCCTTCAATTGATTTATCTACAACATCATTAATCCATTCATTTAATGTTAGATCGCTAGGCATTTCATGGTCTATTAAATTTTCTACAATTTCCGTTCTTAATTTATCAAGTAAAGCTTTATCGGGAAATATTTCATAATCTGTTAAAATTTCTTGCTTCTTTGTTTTTACAGCTATATCAAAAGCATTTCTTAATGATTGTCTCATATATGGTCCTCCTCCTTAATATATAAATCAGTAGCAAGTCCCATAAGCGTAGTATAATCTTTTGCAAAAAAAGTACCAACTTTATCTTGTAATGTTACTATTTTACCGTTCATAACAAAACTATCTATATTTTTAATATAAAAATCACTAGATAAAACATAATCAATATTATTTTTTATAATATTTTTAATATCATAAATACTAAAATATTTTTTAAATGGCAAAATGCTTTCATTTAGAATAACTTTATAATGGTCATAATTAACATCTTTTAAAACTGATATCATACTACGCATATTTTTTAAATCCAGTGGATCATTTGTCATGATAAGAATAATATTATCTACTAAATCCATAGCATTAATATTAAATTCATTAAAACTATGAGTTGTATCAATTAAAACGACATCATAATTGAATACTGCTTTATCTAAAATAATCTCAATATATTTTGAATCGATCTTACTTGCTTGTCTAGGATCTTTAGGACTGGATAAAATATCAATAAAAGAATCATAAGAAACAACATAGTTTTTAAAATCACGATAACGATTATTATTATAATCATCAACTAAAGTATAAACGCTTTTATTTGATGGAGTATTAAGTGCCGCACTAATTCCCCCACTAGCTAGATCTAAATCAATTATTAAAACTTTTTTATTTAGTTTTTCATAGATACCAGCTAGATTTAGCGTTGTTGTTGTTTTTCCTACTCCACCCTTAGCAGATGTAATACAAATTGATACTCCCTTATTATTCATTTTATTCACCAACTTTTTATTCAAATTTTATTTTATTTTCTGTGTTTATTCCTGTAACATCTATTTTTATTTTATACTTTTTTATACCAATAACAGAGCCAAAAATACTATCGATTTCATATTCATTTTTGATTGTAATTTCATTCTCTCTAGATAAGATTATTAAGTTTTCTTCATTTACATCGTTTTTTCGACATAATGCTAAAATATCTTCCTCACTTTTATTCATACTATCTTGTATAATCGTTTTAGCAACTTCTGTCCCTTGCACTTTTTCATGTATAATTACACCAGTATCCACAACTAACGCAATTATCCCAAGAAATAACGGAATTAAAACTACAAAAATAATCAATGTCTGACCTCGCTTATTCATGTGCTATATTCCTACTAACTTTTACTGAATAAGGATTATCAAAAATAAGATTTAATCCCGGTGTAATAATATCGATATCTTTTTCTAAAGTGAATTTGACATCACTTTCTTTTTCAGAAATTTCTAATTTTGATTTTTCTTTTGATAACTCTAGCTTATCACTAATCTCTGTATCTGTTTTTCCCCCATCAAATAAGGTTATTGCCTCTGTCAACTTTCCTTCTAAAGAAATTTTAGTATAAAGAATTCTACCCATATCGAAAATACCTAACATGAGTATTAAAAAAACAGGCAATATAATGATAAATTCTACTAGTGCTTGCCCCTTCTTCATTCCCTTTACACCTCTTTATTCTTTTCTTCACAGTAAGCATTACCAGGTTTATCACCTTTTACATATTCTTCTCCAGATATCCCACAAGAGACTTTGACCATAGCATCTTTTAAATAGCCTCCCAAATAATTGACTAATGCAATAGCAATTACACTAATTAAGGCAATGATTAAAATATATTCAACTAATGCTTGGCCACGCTTACCCATCACAATCACCCTTATCATATTTAATGATATACTATTTTCCTATAAAAGTCAATTTAATCCAGAAAAAAAGTGCTATAAAAATTAATAACCATATTAGCTATATAAGCATAACGTATAGCTTGATAACTTAACTACATGTTATTACTTTTTTATAACCATTTGTTTTTCAATTATGTATTTTTTAACAGATATTGTAGAGCAATTTATCGCAATATTATATCTATGTGAATATCAAGACATTAGCTATTTATATTTATTAAAATTATGTCATATTTTTTTATTTTTATGCTACAATTATATTAGGTGAATAATATGTATTTAAAAACAAATAAAAATAAATATGAAATAATAATTGCTAATAGCTTTTATAAAAGACTTACAGGATTAATTGGTAAAACAAATATTGATTATGGAATGCTTTTTCCCAAATGTAATTCAGTTCATACTTATTTTATGAAAGAAAATATTGATATAGTTGGCTTAGATGAAAATCATGAAGTTATATATAAATATGAAGATTTAGGAAAAAACAAAGTTATTAAAATTAATCACGAAGCTAAAAAAACTAGCATATTAGAATTACCTAGATATGCTAGTAAAAAAATCAAAATAGGATCTATTTTATTATTTAATGAAGAGTAATCTTCATTTTTTTATTCTTTAAATTCGAAGACATATCCACAAATTTCTACTTCGTCTCCTCTTTTAGCTCCTAACTTTTCTAGTTCTTCTTCAACACCCATTCCTCTTAATTTTCTACCAAAACGAATGACTGCGTCATCTTCTGTAAATCTTGTCATTTTAAATAACTTTTCTAATTCCCTGCCTTCAAGTAACCAATATCCTTCATCTAACTTTGTAATAGTAAATGGTCGTTCGTTTTTAAACTTATAAATCACATGACTTTCTAGTTCTTCTTCAGAGTATAACTCATCATTTTGAATGTTATCTAAAGTATTTGCAAGTGTATTCATAAGTTTATCAAATCCAATATTTGTTACTGCACTT
This sequence comes from uncultured Mycoplasma sp., assembly GCA_946554525.1. Taxonomy (GTDB): domain Bacteria; phylum Bacillota_I; class Bacilli_A; order RF39; family UBA660; genus Caccenecus. Next base: position 15,687 of record CAMNSE010000012.1, on the reverse strand, counting down.
ATTTCAATAATTTCTTTATCAGGATAAGCTTTTTTAAATTTTTTTAAATTTTCTAAAGCTTCAGGTAAATCCATTTTACTTGCAATAATAATCTCTTTTTTATTTGCAAGCTTTTCACTATATTTTTCAATTTCATTACGGATTACTTTATAGTCTTCGATTGGATCTCTTCCTTCTTCGCTTCCCATATCTACTACATGTCCAAGAATTTTGGTACGCATAGCATGTCTTAAAAATTGAAATCCAAGACCTACGCCTTCACTGGCTCCAAGTATCAGACCCGGAAGATCCGCCATTACAAATGAACGCTCATCTTTTAATTTTACGACTCCTAAATTTGGAGATAAAGTTGTAAAATGATAGCTAGCAATTTTAGGTCTTGCAGCACTAATACAAGCTAGTATTGTCGATTTCCCAACACTAGGAAGACCAACTAATCCTACATCTGCAAGCATTTTCAACTCAACTTTTAAAAGTCTCTCTTCACCAGGTTCTCCAAGTTCGCTATATTTTGGAGCAGTATCAGTTTGCGTTTTAAAAGCAACATTTCCTCTTCCTCCGCGTCCTCCATGAGCAACAACTACTTCTTTTGTTTCTCCTACTAAATCAGCTATTACCAAGTTTGTATCAGCATCAGTTACAGTTGTACCTTCTGGAACACTTATAATAATGTCTTCAGCACTAGCACCATTTCTGTTTTGACCTTCACCATTAGCCCCTTTATGTCCTTTAATAATTTTCATATAACGTAAATCGATTAATGTTTTAAGCCCTTTATCCACGCGGAAAATAATACTAGCTCCCTTACCACCGTTTCCTCCATTTGGTCCACCCATTGGTTCACATTTTTCACGTCGAAAAGAAGTACATCCGTCCCCGCCTTTTCCCGCTATTACTTTAATTTTTATTTCATCTACAAACATACTATCACCTTCATTATTTTTTATTATTCTTTAATAAAATATTATTATATGTCATAACAAGTTCTTTTTCAAATGCATTTTGTTTAATTTTATATTTATATTCTTCAATAACTAACTTTTTATTTTCTGTTTTTTCAACTAAAGCAAAAATAGTATCACCATCTAATTTAGCCATTAAATAAGCATCATCATAAAAAATATTTAACGCTCCTCCACTTTCGCTTTCGTAAATCTTTTTGCTATCTCTTGCTAAAATTCCTTTTTTATCAAGTAAAATTCCTTCACTATTTAAAACATAGTATTCTAGTGTTGTGCTTGAGTTAATACTACTTATTTCAAATAATAAAAATTCATTTGATTCACTTACAACTCTTTTTAACTGATTAACTCCTTTTTTAAGTACTTCATAATTTTTATCGCTCCAAATTTTATTTAAATCCATGACTTTTAAATCAGTAATTACTACTTTATTTAAAATATTTCTACCATCAAAATAAATACTTATTTTTAATGAGTTTTTCTTCTCCTTTTTTTCAATATCATAAGTTATTTTAAACTTGTGTCTTACATCGTTTAAATAAACATTAAAAAGAATACTGGCTTCATCTTTATTAACACTCTCATTTACTAATTCTATCTCTTTTTTATTTACTTTTGTAACTGTATCTTTAATTTCTCTATTCATTAAAGTATAAGTTGTAATACCAGCAATAAATAAAACAAAAATAACTAAAATAATAAAGCACACTTTTCTTTTCATAATAAATCCCTTTCATGCTATTATTATATCAGCTTTCTATTCAATTTAAAACAAAAATAATTTGTATTTTAAGAACTTTTAAAAAAGAACTATAACTAAGTTATAATTCTTTATTTAAAGATATTAAATAATTTTGCTTTTCCACCATTACTACTATTTAATCTAGAAAATCCTAAAGCTACTAAAAAGTCATCTAAAATTTGTTCATGTTCTTTTTTATCATCTAAATATGGAATATTAAAGAATACTTTACTATCTGACTCATGTTCAAAATCAGAAATATCTTTACTATTTAAAATGCTTTTATTAAGTACTATTTTTTTATCTTTTAATTTTGAGAATGCTTCTCTATCTCTTCTTATAAGTTTATTTAATTTAATTAGTCCTGGTTCTATTAAATAAACTACATCATTGCATAAGTTATCTTGATCAACTTCATTTAAATCTACAAGTATAACTTCAGCCTCAGGATTATTAGCAATATTAAAAGACAAATCTAGTGAAGAACAAGATTTTAATGATTTATCATTTAAATATTTAAAATCTTCTTTATCCACCTCAATTGCAACAACATTATATGCTACTTCTAAATGTCTTTTTAACATATAAACAAGAGTAGTTGCACCTGCATGGTCTGTTACATTTTTAAATCCCACAATTCTAAGTCCTCCAGACCCTGAACCAGCAAAAGTATCAAATGCTGCAGGATTTATATTAGCTTCACCACTATTATTTAAATTATGATATTGGGCCACATCTTTATAAGAATTCGGATTATCGATTAAAAATTTTACAGCATTAATATTTCTTGTAAAATTATAAATTCCCATAGAAACAAGCCCAGATAAATATCCTCCACTGTTTACCATTGCAGAATCATCTAATAGTAAAATAATTTTATTAGGATCAAAATTAACTGATAATTTTTGAATTGTTTTAATATTTTGATAATTTCTAATAGCTGTTACATCAATAATTATTTTATTGAAATAAAAGTTAGCAAACATATCAACTAAGTCTTCTACTTCATATTCTCCATTAATATTTTTAATAACATCAATATCTAATGTTGCTAACATATTTTGATATTTATTTGATACAATTACGTTCATACATCTTCCTCTTCTCTAATTACTAATTGATGGTAGTCTGTCATGCGATTGAAAATTACTTGTTGATCCCTTTACAGAAAAATTTGATAAATCACCTATAACTGGTAAATTAAACTTGTAAAATAAAGTAATTTGATAATAATTAGTTTTATTAGCACCCTCGTACTTTCTTATACAATAATAATAACTATTAGTTCCATCAGCTTCTTCTATTGTATTTCTACCTTCTTCTAAAATTTTTACTCCATATACTCCTTGTTTATTTTCACAGCTTCCTTTTGCATTATAGTTTGATGAAACAAGAAAGTTATTTAAAAGTCCAATTGATTGATCAGTAATACCATCATATTTTTCTACAATACTAATCATTTCATTTTTTATTTTTATTGTTCTAGAATAATTTAACGTTAATACAATGTACCCTACAAATAAAAGAATAAATACCACTACTAATTGTAAAGTCCATGTAGCTCCAACAGTCTGTCTCATATCATCACCTTACCCTGCATCCTGACAGCTATTATTACACCAACAATAGCTTTGAGGATTATCGTCGCATTCATTGGGTGAATATACCTTACTAGTTTCACCTGATACAGTAAAATTGAAAATACTATTAATAATAGGTAGATCCAATTGATAGAATACTTTAACTTTATAATAAACCGCTTGTGATAACTGACTATTTGTTCCGTCTTGAACACCTTTAATACAAAATGCGGCTTTATCATCGCTAGTTAAGTTACCATTTCTATCATATCCAACCCAATCACTATCTCCACCGCGATTACACTTGCCAGTAGAACGATATCCTACATCTAATAGATAACTAGTTACAATGTCTTTAAAGTTATAACAGTTTCCTGAATCTGCTGTACAAACTCCACCTTGATTTTTTATAATCGTTAAAAGTTCATTTTTAATTCCATAAGCTTTTGAGTAGTTAATTGAAAGACATACATATCCTGTAAATAAAACGATAAAAAACATAACAATTTGAAATAAAGATATTCCACCTACAGCTTCTTTCATTTAACCACCTCTTTTTCTTTTACATCTAGCCCTTCCAAGTGCAAACTATATTAGTAGTACTTCCATCTTTTTCTTTATAAGTACAATTAACGGTTTTACCATCACTTCTAGGAGCTTTCTCACAAATAGCTTCATCACATTTAGTATTAGCTGAAAAATTACCTCTAATATTAGGCCATAATACTCCAAAGAAAAAAGAGGACAAAAAAGCCACCAATAAAACTACAACTACAGTTGTATTTAGCTCACCTGTTGCCTCTTTCATTTTTTAACCTCCAATTATATTTATATTATTGCTTATTAGGACATGTTATGGTTTTTTCCGTACTACCACTAATATAGGTACAAGTACATTTATTTCCTGAACAACTAGTACAAATTGCATTAGCACATTTTTGTGAATTATCAATACTGGTCTTTAACGATGGCCACACAAATGCATAAAAGAATGCACCTATAGCAGCAATAGCAACTACTGTAATTACAGTCATATTAAGTTCGCCTGTCGCTTCTTTCATTTAATATCAAATCCTCCTTTATTATCTATATTTTATTATAACTGATTTTTATTAAAATATCAACATCAATATTATTTTTCTAACTTTTTTTACGTTTTTTGTGAATTAAGGCGACCAAGCAAAGACCAATCAATGATAAAATGCTTATAATAAGACCTATTTTTAATCCTCTAGGGAAATAATTTATTTCAATTATATGTTCTCCTTGCGAAACATTTATTCCTAGAAAATTATCAAATATTGTAAAATAATTTGTATTTTTACCATCAACTTTTATTTTTATCCCTTTATCATAAGGCAATGTGATAAGAACAATCCCATCTTCAGTCTTAATTCTACCCTTTAAAATACTTTTATCTGATTCTAAATTTATATAATTGACATTTTTATTTAATTCTTTTATAGCCTCCTCATATTTTTTAATATTTAATATATAAAATGATTTAGATATATTTTTATAATTTACCTCTTTATTGTAGAAAAATACAAACTCTAATTTATCTTGGGGCTTTAATCTAATTAAGTTATCATATTCAAGCTCTTTTTCTAACTTTTCTCCATTAATATAAATTTCTGGTTTTAAGCCTTCATAGTAAAGAGTATTATAAACCAGTAACGCTTCATCTAAACATCTATACATAAGAGTAAATTTAGCATCTTCACCATAATTTTCAACTACATCTTCATTTACTTCCATATCATTATAAGCTATATCTTCCAAATTTAATTTAACAAATAAATCAACTTCTCTATTTAAGAGGGAGCTATAAATACTATTAATATTTTCTTTATAATCACTACTATTCAACTGCGTACTTAAAACATTTTTGGAAACTTGATACATAAAAGGCATAGCATATTTATTTTCACAAACTCCATCATTACAAGAGTAATAATCACTTTCTCCAATCATATACTTTACTCCAAGCAAAGATAACATTGGAGGATTAGCATTATTTATACTTTGATTATTTAACGATAAACGTTCAATTTTAACTTTATCCATAAATAAAGCATTTTGCATATTATAGCTTGAACTAAAAAGCTCAACTGAATTAAATCCTAAAAGCAATCCTTCATCACTATAAGAATCCCACTTTACAATCCGATAGTTATCTCTATCTTCAATTTGCTCTATAACTTTTTTAGTATCCCTGTAGCTCTGAGTAATTTCTTCATATTTAAATTTTTTATGAATAGTTAGAGGCATATAAGAATTTAGTCCTATTTCTAATAAAATAAAAATTATCCACATCTTTTTATTGTTGATTTTATGCATATAAATAATAAATAAAACTAAACTTACAAACAATGTGAAAATATAGAAATTTGAAAGACCTAATCCTTTAACCTTATAAGAAAAAGATAGAAGCGTAAAAATACTAAATACTATTATTATTATATTTTTTATTTTAGACTCAATATTTACTCCATCCAATCTTACAAAAGATCCATAAGCAATCACAATAAATAAGAAAATATAAACAAACTGATATCTATGACTCCACCATATAGGGTTTTGAAACATATTCCAGGCTAAATCTAAAAGATTAAAGCTAAAAGATATATTAAAAAATGCGATAACACTGCCTGTAATTATTTTTTCTCTTTTGCTTATCTTTTTATTAAAAAATAAATAAATTACCAAAACTAAAGAGAAAAGAGTTGTGTAAATTGTTGTACTTCCAAAGTTATAATTATCTCCTATAACGAAGGAACCAATTGACATATTATATATTAAAGAAAAAATTGTATAAAAGTCTCCAGAAAATAAATTTGGTTTTGTTAAATTACTAAATCTTCCCTGCAATAAATTAATTAGATTAGGAATTAAAACGACAGTAGAAATTAATCCAGCCATAACCGAATAAAACAAAAATTTCCTAATCACATTTTTAGTAAATTTTTTTACTATAAGGGACTTATAAATAAAATATATGACCATAAATATACAAAGCATGAACCCTGTATAATAATTTATAATTATAGCAGCAGCTAACATAAATGCATAAATAGTCCCTTCTTCATGAATAATAAGCCTATCTAAATATTTAATGATAATCGGTAATAATAAATATGCATCCATCCACATAACATGCATATTAAAAGCCACAACATATCCTGACAAGGCATATATTAGAGCAAAGACAATATTCCAGAATGTATCTTTATATTTAGTGCTTAAGCTATTTAAATACACATACATTGTAAACCCAGATGCTCCTATTTTAAAATAGATTAAAAGGGTATAAAATAAATAGATTTTATCTTGGGGAAAAAAATAAAACAATAAATTAAGAGGACTACCACCATACAAAGTTAGTATACTAAAAAAGTTTACTCCTAAAGCTCCATGCATAGTATAAAAAATATTTTGTGCACCTCTAAGCATATTCCTAAGTTCCATTATAAAGGTAGGATATTCAAAAAAAGCATCAAAAATATTATGAGAATATGCTCCAAAAGGAATAAAGCCACAAATCCAAGAAATAATAAAAAATATACTAATTGGTAATATAAAACTTAATAAATATTTAATCTTCTTCGTCATAATACATCCTTATAATTTATATTAATATTATCACAGGATTAAAAAAATTAAAAGTTAAAACATAAATTGTTGTAAAACAAAATAAAAATAAGTTGTATAAATTAACTTATTTATGGTATATTTAATTATAGAAATAGAGTTGATTTCATGAAACAAAAAATAATTGAATTTGCAAAAGGATTAGGAACTATTTTTTTATATTTTATACTTGTTTTAGTAGGACAACTTTTATTAGGTAAGTTTTTTCATAGCGCAAATAAAATGGTTGCTACAACGTCTCAAATTGGTTTATATTTTATTTTGCTATCTGGTCTAGCTATTATATATCGTAAAAGATTAATTCAAGATGCTAAAAAGTTTAAAAAAGAATATATTGGAGTAGCTTTTAGAAACTGGATATTTGGTTTAATTCTTATGATGGCTACTAATATACTAATTATGTCTTTTGTCAAAGATATTGCCGTAAATGAATCATTAAATCGTGAGCTTTTAAACAATTATCCTATTAGTAACATTATTAGTATGATCATATTAGGACCAATGATTGAAGAAATAACATTCCGTTTAAGTTTTAAAAAAGCTTTTAGTAAATGGTATACATTTGCTTTAACCACAGCCCTTTTATTTGGACTAGCTCATATTGCAGAATTTGAATTATTAGAATTATTATTCATAATACCATATGCTTCCCTAGGCTTTTTCTTCGCCAAAGCTATGTATGAAACAGATAATTATTATACTTCCCTTCTAATGCATATGACACATAATGCTATGTGTGTTATATTGCTACTAATATAGGTGATTAAATGAAAGAAGAAAAGAAAAGAAAAGGTAATTTTTTTAAGATATTTAGTCTAATACTTATTTTATTGGTATGCATATTTTTATATGCCAGATACATAGGAACATCTGGCTTAAAAGTAAAAGAATATGCAATATATAGTGAACATATTAATAGTGATTATAATGGATTTAAAATAGCTCACTTCTCTGATGTTCACTATGGCAGAACAACAGACGAAAAAGATCTAAAGCATCTTGTAAAAGAAATAAATGACTTAAATTCCGATATTATAATATTTACTGGTGACTTATTTGATTTTTCAAGTATTAGCGACAAAAATAAAAATATTATGATAGAAAATCTAAAAAATATGACTGCAAAATTATTTAAATTTGCCGTCATTGGCGATTATGATAAAAAGTATCTTGATACTTATAAAGAAATATTAAATGCTAGTGGTTTTATCTTACTTGATAATGAATTAAAAGAAGTATATTTTAAAAGTAAAACCCCTATTAATTTTATTGGAATTACTGATTATCAAGAAGAAATAAATGATTTATATAACGATAACTTAAATATTACAATTATTCATAACCCTGATACCATCAAAAATATTAGTAAAACAAATATTGCTTTTGCTGGTCATTCCCTAGGTGGTCAACTTGTAATTCCCTTTATAGGTGGAGCAGTAAAACAAAAAGGCGCAAATACTTATATTGATAGTTATTATAAAGTTAATAACAGTGAACTTTATGTTTCTAATGGAATAGGAACTCAAAAATTTAGTTTCAGAATATTTAATAAACCTTCTATTTCTTTATATAGATTATATCAAAGTTAGTAATAAACATATTACTAACTTTTTTAATTGTAAAATTTAGTTTTGCTTGTTTTAAAATAGTTATTAGTATATAATCTTTTTAGGAGCATTTAATAAGTTGGGTGGAGCCAATCTTCTTAACAGAAGGGAGGCGAGAATATGAACAAGAAGGATTTTTTAATTCTATCTTTAGTAATAATTATCTTCCTTTTACTATTCTTACTATTTATAGTTTTAATATAAAAGAAATCCACCTAACTCTAGCATAGATTTAGGTGGAAACCAAATTAATTTGGCAACATCCAACATGCGATTATTGAATGTTCCTTTTTTATTGTATGCAAGTTTTCCTCGCATATTCATAATAGCACATTTTATTATTTTTGTCAAAAGCCTTTAGGATTGACTATAAAACTAAAAGAACGACCTACATCGTTCCTTCATTTACTATCTCATTAATCTTTCTTTTAGCATTATTGATAGTCTCCTCATTTGGCTTCATAACATATAATTTTTGGCTACCATAAGAATAAGTATAATCCATAGCATCACTACCATCTAAACTAATATTTAAAACATTCCATTCTGACATATCATCAATTTGTTTTTTAATAAATTTAGTTATATCATCCATTTCTAGATTTGTAACGAATAGATCTTCTAAAGCATTTAGGATACTATTATATTTTATAATTATAGAAGGACTAATTGCTTTATTTATAATAGCTTCAATCATTGCAGCCTGATTTTGTACTCGAACTCTATCTCCAGTTAAAAATGCTTTTCTCTCTCTTACAAAAGATAATGCCTTAGCTCCATTTACTTCATTATACCCTTTTTTATAGTTATATCCATCTCTAGAAGTAAAATCATACTCTGATTTAACATTTACTCCGCCTAGGGCATCAACAAGTTTTACTAACGAAGAAAAGTTAACTTTTACAAAATAGTTAATTTGCGTGTCGAGTAAATTCTCAACTGTTTTAACACTTGTATCAATTCCATATATTCCTGCATGAGTAAGTTTATCTTTTCCGGTTTTTCCATATAAAGGAACATAATAATCTCTTGGAATAGATGTAATTAAGATTTTATTAGTTTTAGGATTAACAGTAATGACCATATTAACATCACTACGAGACACACTAGCAACAGACCCATAAGTATCAATTCCACTAACATAAATATTAAATGGTGCGTTTGTAATATCAACTTCATTTTTAAGATTTTCCACCGCTACATCTATAGAAAACTCATAAATAACTCTATAATTTTTCGCAAATTCCGCATCTTCCTCCTCAATAATAGAAAGAATAGATGTTTCAATTAACATAGACTCTATTTCTTTACTTAATAATTCATTCTTTAATTTATTTACATCTTCATAAGTTTTAAAAACTGGAGTAATTCTTTTTTCTATTTTACTTTTTGCTTCTTTTAGACCATTTGTAGAAAACTCTAAACTACCCATTGTTTTTTTATCTAGATCTTTTAATTCTTTAGCTTCACTACTATTTAATACAACAATACTATAATTTTCTGTTTTATAATCTTTAAAGCCTAATTTTTTTAAAAATCCAATTGTGTTTAACTCATATATAATAACTAAAATCAAAAAAATCATATAAATTATTGAAATAACTGAACCCACAATTCTTTTTTTAGGACCTTTCTTAGCCATAACAAGAAGTGATAAGCCAACTGTTATAATTCCTAATAATATAGTTAAGACAATAAAGTATTCATTAGGAAGAACATTTATAAATTTAATTAAAACTAACATAATAATTGTTATAATTGACATACTAATTGCTAAATATTTAAAAAAAGGATATTGTTTTATATTTTGCTTTGCCATTTTATCACCTATTTAATATTATAACAAAAAAAAGTCTTGATTAAAAGACTTTTAGAATAATATGACTAAAATAAACAAATATGGCTAAATAAGAACTGCCTAATAAAAAGCCACCTACTGTATCACTAAGGTAATGCACTCCTAAATAAATTCTACTATAAAAAATTGTCAATACAAATAAAATGAGACTAATACATAAACCTATTTTTAAAGTAATTGAAATATTACTTAAAATAACTAAGACCGCTACTAATCCATAAAAAAATGTTGAAGTAAAAGAGTGTCCCGAAATATAACTATACCCTTTTTCATATATAAGCCTTTTTATATTAGGTCGCTTTCTTTTAATAATGTGCTTTACTGTATAAACAATACAAGAATCAATAATTAATCCAATTATAATAGTAAAAACTATTTTTTTATTATCTATTAAAATAAGTAAGAAACAAGATAAAATAATAAAATAAATAGACGAAGCAAAGCTAGTAATAATTACTAAAACTTTAGTAATAAAATCATTAATTTTAATATTATTATAAAACTTTATATCAATATTTTTCCATGATCCTTTTAAAACAAAATATGTATGAATAAAAAATATTAATAAAAAACAAATAAAGACAATTAATAGCATAAGTCCTCCTATAAAATTTTATTTAAAAAATAACATATAATTCATAATTAATCTCTAAATAAAATTTTAGCATATACTCCCACAAAATCAAACAAAAATGTACAATATTTTTAAAATATTGTACATTATCTAAATTATCTTTTATTTTTATAAATCTATCTTTACATCTTCTTTTTTTATTTCATCTGCTTCAAAAAATTCTTTTTTAGTCATTCCTTTATTTTTGGCAATACTACTTGTTGGAAATGAAACTAATAATTGATTATATAATGAAACATTTGAATTATAAAGTCTTCTTGATGCTTGTAAATGTTCTTCTACATCTGCTATAGATTGTTGTAATGTTTTATAGTTTTCACTTGATTTTAATTCTGGATAACTTTCAACTACAACATTAATTTTTCTTAAATTATCATCCATAGCACGAGTTGCATCATTTCTTTCCTTTATAGACATATCTTTACGAAGTTCAATTACTTCAAATAAAGTTTCTTTTTCATGTTTAGCATAAGATTTAACAACATCAATCATTTTTGTTAAAACATCATATCTTTTTGTTAAAGCAACATCAATCCCTGAAAGCGCCTCATCAATCTTAACAACACATCTATTTAATTTATTAGAAGTTGATATATACCAAATCATAAAAATTAATACAATAGCCAATACTGCTATTAATATGTATAGGAGCATACTACACCCCCTTTCCAAACAAATCATTATCTAAATTTAACTCATCTACAAAATTTGTAATTACTCTTATATCTTTAACTATATTTTCTTCTATTTCGTTTTCGTTTATAGGTTTAAAAACATTATATTCAAAAGAATCTTTATTATTATCTACTGCAATATGTAATCTACTATCTACAAATCCAAACATAACGCCACAATTCAATTTTTTAGTAATATCTTTTATTTTTTCCATAAAATGTGGTGTCAAAATATAAAATGCTTCATGTTCATTTTCTGCATAAACGGTAAAATATTTATTAAATTCCATATCTTCCATTTTTACAATAGAAAACTTCTTCTTCCAAGGCAATGTATTAGCACCAAAATTGCGGCGTGAAACTTGCACATTAGCTTTAAATTTTTTATTAAAATCAAATACCATTAGCCTTCCCATAAAAATTGTTTCCCACTCTACTACTTTATTACCATCTACATCTTCCACATGTCTTTCTTCTATATGTATATCAGATTGTTCAAATTTAATATTTTTATAAGTTCCCGAAATATAATCATTGGACTCAAATCTATCTCCTGTATCAAGCATACCTACCTTTTCAACATATTCTTCACTAAAACCACTTTCAGATTTATAGTCAAGATTTTCAAAAAATTGTTGAAGCGATTTTAAAACAAATATATTTTTAAATTCCTCATAAAACAATTTTATATCTTTACCATTGATTACATTTTTAATCATAACAAGTATAACAATAGAAATTATTAATTCAATAAAAAGTATTATTATAGAAAAATATAATTCTCTACTGCTTGATAAAACATTAAATATTGATATTCCCATTACTATTCCTATAAGTACCGTTCCAATCAAATTACAAATTTTATTTTTTCTAATAATATTTGATTGTAATAATTTCAATTCTTCAACATTCATAATTTCACTCCGGACCTGCAAATTAATCAGATAAAATCATCTATTAAATGTATTATATCACATATAGTAATAGCTATCTATATCTTTTTTAATATTATCAAACATATTATTTTTTAATTTCTTATATCCTCATATCATCTTCTATTTCTTGACATAGACCATCATAATTAATTCTTTCTTTAAATAATCTTATTTCATTTTCTAATTGTTCAGAATATAATCTGCCATTTTCTTTTTCTTTTTGGACCATTGCTTCTATATTAGGCATAATCATATGTAATAGATATTTATCATGTTCTAAATTTTGATTAAGCATATCTTGATATTCTGGGTTGCTAAGAATAGCATTCTTATCATTTATTTTAGTTATAATCGGTTTTTCTATTTTATAATATAAAGTTTTTTCAATGGCATATCCTTTTGTTGTATCAAATATCCATGTAACACCATTTTTATCTTTAATCTCAACAAAGCAATGATTACCATAGTGTTCTGGTAAATATCCTAGCTTCCTTCTAAAATCTTCTAAATTAGCAGGGTTTAGTGATATTGCTTGTGTATCTGCATCCACCATACAAACATCTTTGCAATCATGAAAAGCTGATGCGAGAATTAATGCTTTATCATAACATTTTCCATGAGTCCAACTAAGACATAAAAGTATTATTGAAAGAGGAACACCACCATAATAAGTATTTCTAAATCTATGCATTATTTCTGGCTCTGTAGTATATGGTTTTATTAATCCTTTAGCAAGTCCATAGCATGTTAAATAATAACTTTTCATACAGTATAAATTCCATTTAGCTTTTTCTTTTAATGTAACCATCCAAAACACCCCTCTTTAAAATTGTTATATATATTATCACAAAAAGTGAGATTATGCAACTTCGCTTTTGATGCTTCCAAAAAACAATTCAATAACAAAAATAAAATTAGATATCAAAAAGCCCATATTTTAGGGCTCAATTACAAAAAGGTACGTGTGTCGTAGATATCTACAACTTTTTCGCTAAATTAGGAATTAATACTAATTTGTATCAATTTCTATTGACATTTTAGCAAATAATAGAGAAAGTAGCAATAAATTCTATATTACTTTTTAAATTTATCGCCTTTCAGATTTTTAACTAATTGTTGTCCTCTTTCACTAGCAGAGTATCTGTCTAAAGACAATGTTGCCATTCTTTTACTTTCAATAGTGCCGAAATTTTCAACGCAATATGATTTAAATAGTTCAAAATTTCTTATTTCATCATCAGTAATTTGCTCGCCTAATGGAATTAATACTTCATTACCATTCTCGATTTTTACTCTAAACATTGGTTTTTTATCTGAATTTTCTATTGCTTGATAATATGATGTACCATCATTTCTTTCGTGATAAAAATCAACATCAAAAGCATCAGTATTAGTAATATCTACACTTGTAAAATAATGATAATCACCCCTTAGTGTTTCTATAATTAAAATTAACTTAGAATCTAATTTAACAACAGTATTACCAATATATTCTCCATAAAAGCCACTAAAAATATCGTTTCTAGGATCTGCTAAATATTCGATTTCTTCTCTTATTTTATTATAATCATAATGAAAATTGCATCTAGAATCATGTTCATATGATAAAATTCTTTGTAGCTCCTTTATTCTTTCTAATTTACTAGTAAAATCTTTATTTATAATATAATTTGTCATATCGCAAACCAAAGGTGTTGCATGTTCAACTCTAGCATTATTACAGAATCTAGAAAAAAATTCATGTATTTCTTTTACTTCATCATCTGACCAAACTATGCTATCAAACGCATGATTTTTTAAACCTTGTTTACTAATTGTTATACACTTTAAAACGCCATCCTCTTTATAAAAAGAAATTTTCTCTTCTAGTCCTGCTTCTAAATTAAAAAAAATGAAACTTAAACATTCTATTGGTGTAACCTTTTTTGTCTGTTCATCATAATTATAGTTAATTGACTGCATAATTTCATGAGTTCCGTCTTCATTATAAAAACTGCAAAACTTATGATCAATGTCACCAGCCGGTGTCAAATCAATAGACAAATATCCTAATTGTCTACTGCCATCCTCGCTTAATATTCTTACTTCAAAATAAGTTCTTTCTTTATTAGTTGATTTAGCTGCTTTTTCCCACTTTAAAGTATGTGGATGAGAGCATTGTATTGTTAATTCAATAGGAACATCTAATTTTTCAAGTGGAATATAATCAGTAGTTGTCCCTAATAAATTTTTTCTATAAAATGGACAACTTTTTCCTTTACGATTCTGTGATGAAATTAATTCTTTGCTAGAAATTATTGCCTTTGATTTTATACCACCAATCTTTAATTGGAATTTATAGGGTATTATATCATTAAAAATATTTAAAAATTTCTCTATATTCATATTTAAACCTCCCTTAATTGCTTATTATTTAACATATTTATCTTTCAAAATCATCACTTCTATCAATATTTTTATTATTTTGTATAATATCAATATCATTGTCAACAAGTATATCTTCATCATATAAATCATTTATGAAGTTATCATATTTATCATTAGAGAAGAATTTGTTTTGTAAAAATTCTATAAACTTTTCCCTTAACTCTTTAAAATAATCAACTATTTTTTGTAATTCTGATACTTTTGTATATAAAGTTCTAAAAACTTAGAACGGATTTTCCAATGGTGCCTTGAGGGTTTAGATACCGAACCCTGTTTATAGGGGTACCGCTTCCTCAATACAGGTATAATCTTATCATAAATTTTGGAGTTTGTGAACCCTTTTTTAACATTTTTTTAACAAATTTATAACTTTTTTTGTCATGATTTATTTTTCCAAGCAAAAAGTAGGACATTTCCCCTACCTTCTTGCCTTGAGAGTCACTGCTACAAGAAGTTTACCACCTCCCTTCGCTGGATTCTATTTTCGTATATTTCTCGTTTCTATGTTCTCATCTTCTTTCTTAAAAAAAAGCACCATCGTATTCGATACTGCTCTAATCGTTAAATTGACTATCTAAGTTTTGTCAACACTAAATTTATATTAATATTATACCACG
>CAMNSE010000011.1 GCA_946554525.1 uncultured Mycoplasma sp. | reverse complement strand
CAAATGAGTTAATTAATAATTTTATAAATTGTTGCACTTGATTTGACAAATTATCTATCAAAAAGAAAAAGGAATAAGCATGAATATTGAAGACTTAACATTAAATGCTTGGCGCCAGCTAATTATAAAAGAAAAAATAACAAACAATGATTTATCAGATTTATATGATTTATCTTTAAATGAAATTAAAAAAATTAGAAAAAAATATATTCCTAATATTAATGAGTACATAGATGATTATTTATTTTATGAACAAATTTTTTTAAATTTAAGCGATAAGATTTTATATAGTAATTTTTGCATTATTAACCTTGAAAAAGCTAAAGAAAATGGCAAAAGATTTGTTCATGACTATTCTTCTTTAATTTATAAAGAACTATTTAATGTAGAAGAAGAAATTGAACACCAAAAAATAATTGAAGAAAATAATTTAAAAGGACAAAAATATGTTATGCCATTATCAGGAGTTATGTTAAAAAGATTTTATGAAGCAATTAAAAATAAGCAAGTTGATAGAAAAATATTAAAAAACAACTATTTTTTAGGATACTATGGCACAATGTTTTTTGAAAGTTTAATAAAAAGAATTGAAGAGTCAAATATCCTTTATTTATATGAAACGGGAGAGGTTTATCAGCATCCAAAATTTAGAACCTATCAAGAGCTTTATAATGACTGTAATATTAGTTTGAGAGAACAAGGAAAAATTCCAAAATTGCTTGAAGAACAAAATAGTAAAGCTATTATTCCTAAAAGGGCGCAAAACAAGCCTAGCAAGCCCAAAGACTATATAAAAATAGAAAAAATAAAAATAGAAAATGGTGATAAAGGCCAAGAGCTAGTCTACAATTATGAAAAAAACAAATTAAATAATTTTCCGGAATTACAAAAGAAAATAGAAAAAACTTATTTAATAAATGAAAATGCTGGCTATGATATAAAAAGCTATAATGAACAAGGTAATGAAATATTAATTGAAGTAAAATCTACTAAAAGTAAGTCTTTAACAAAAATGAGGTTTAATATATCTGCTAAAGAAGATGAAACTTTAAAAAATAATAAAAATACTTTTATTTATTATATTTTTGATTTTGAAAACCCAAAGCTAAGAATTATCAGCCATAATAAATATTTAACTATGGATAAAAAAATTACAAGCTATGAGATAAATCAGAAAATAGAATAAAAATCCTATATAAAGTACCAATTGATTTAGAAAAAGTAATGAAATATGCTTCATCTAGTGTTAATATTTGATTTATGTTATAATGTAAACAGGTGATGTTCGCATGATTACAAAAAATATAAAAACTTATACGTGGGAAGATATAAGAATGTGCTTTGATTTATTCTTAAGTATATATCATGTTACATATGAAGATTTAACAAAAATCGAAACTTTAAAAGTAAATAATTATAATGACTCTGGTTATTTTTATGGTATGGACTGGGTTTATAAGAAAGATTATGAAAAAAGAGTTGATTGGGCTTGCAATAATCCTCGTAATTTTCTTTATTTTGCCGATTGTGCTAATGCAGGTACACTTCATACAGCAGAATTAATTGACAAAATGAAAGATAATAAAGATGCTATAGCTGCTATTTATATTTGTGCATTTTATGAGGCTACAACCGGACGTGATGGTCATTACGTAAGAGGACAGTTACTTAAGAATTTAAATAGCGTTGCTAGTGTAGCTAGAGAGGTTATGAATGAATATAAGCTTTTTTATTGGCATCATGCTAGTACAAGACAACTTCCTCAAATATATATATTAGAATTATTTGAAAAAATTGAAAATGCTGAGCTTCAAACGATTATTGAACTAATTGTAATTAATATTAAAAATATTGTAACAGACTACAGATTAGTAAAATATGATTCTAGAATATAAATCATCATTAGAAAGTAGTGAGTATATGGATTTTGAGAAATATTTAATGGAGCGCCATTTTGAATTTTGGGGTGATATTTATCATGTTGAAAAAGAAGAAGTTAGAGCTCTAAAAAAGTATATTGATTATGTGGAAAAAGAATTAAAACTATTTAAAAAAACAGATGGAACTGAGGAATGGGTTTTAAACCTTTTTGAACGAAAACAAATAGATTATTTGCATGAAGCCTTTTCCAATTTATTATTAGGAAATTATAATGCTCTTGGAAGTATGACGAGAGTTTTAATTGAAAATTATATTAATTATGCTATTATTAAGAAATACCACGATATAGAAATATGGAAAGATTGGTATTTATGGAGTACTCTAAAATCTATTAGTAGATATAAGCATAAGAAGAATTTTAGTGATGCTCTAAAATTGTATCACGAATTATGTGAATTATATGGCGTTCAAAATGACTTTGTCACAGATACTTCTGGTTATGCTTGGCTAAAAAGAATTGCTAAAAAAGAAAAAAATAGCTTTGCAACAGTCTGTAATTTAGTAGATAGAGGTGCTTATTCTGATTTCGAAGAATTAAGCGGATTTAGTCATAATAATGACTTAATAACTAAGTTTACACCAATACTGATGGAGCGTCTAGCTGGATTTATCTATCATATATTAATTTATACTGACAAGTTTTTAACTGTATATGATAAGAAAATAACTAATAAAAAAGAATATAATAAGTTATATTTAACAGTTTTAAACCATATAGATAAATGTGTTAATTTTAAAGAATTTGATCCAATGGAAGTATAATTGCTTTATCATAAGAATTATTTGAAAAAATTAGATTAAGTGTTTTGTATATTTTATTATAATTTGCAGTGGTTTTAGAGAAACTTAATTAGTAAATAAAATATTGCAAATAAGCGCTTATTTGTGTTATAATACTTTTGCGAAACGAAGGAATGATCAATATGTTAGAAACAATTTTATTAATAGTATCAATTTTAATTATCGCGGTAGTTTTATTACAAGGCAATAAAGCAAGTGATGGAAGTCAAATAATTACTGGAGGAAATGAAGCTTTATTCCAAAATATGAAAGAAAGAGGATTTGAATTATTTATTAGTCGTCTTACCTTAATTCTTGGAATTATTTTCTTTGCTATTTCCTTAATACTATTCTTAAAATAAAAGCGACTAGGTCGTTTTTATTTTAAGAAATTTTTTGCTTTTTAAAATGAACATAATGTAATATAATAAATATAAGAGAAAGAGTGATTAAAATGAAAATTTTTAATACTGAAACAAGAAAAATTGAAGAGTTTGTTCCTTGGGATAGTAAAAATGTAAAAATGTACACTTGTGGTCCAACAGTGTATAATTATGCCCATATAGGAAACTTAAGGACATATATCATGGAAGATATTTTAGAAAAAACGCTTAGGTTTTTAGGATATGATGTAACAAGAGTAATGAACATAACGGATGTAGGACACTTAACAAGTGATTCGGATACTGGTGATGATAAAATGGTAAGCAGTGCTAAAAAAGAGCAAAAAACTGTTTTAGATATTGCTAAATTTTATACAGAAGCATTTTTCAAAGATACTGACAAACTAAATATTAAAAGACCAGATATTGTAAGTCCAGCAACGGAAAATATTGATGAGTATATTAAAATTATTTCAAAGTTAATAAGTGAGGAATATGCTTATGAAGCTGGAGGAAATATTTATTTTGATACATCAAAATTAGATAATTATTATAAGTTAACAAATCATGTTGGAGAAGAGTTAATTTCTGGAGTCCGTGATACCGTAGAAGAAGATACAAATAAAAGAAATAAAACAGATTTTGTTCTTTGGTTTACAAAATCAAAATTTGATTCTCAAGAATTAAAATGGAATAGTCCTTTTGGAGTGGGATATCCTGGATGGCATATAGAATGTACCGGAATTTCTTTAAAGAATTTAGGAGAATATTTAGATATTCATTGTGGAGGAGTAGACAATATTTTTCCGCACCATACTAACGAAATTGCTCAATCTGAGAGCTTTATTGGTCATAAATGGTGTAAATATTGGGTGCATGCTGAACACTTAAATGATGCATCGGGAAAAATGAGTAAATCAAAAGGGAAAGTCCTAACAGTATCAACCCTAGAAAGCGAAGGATATAATCCTTTAAGTTACCGTTTTTTAGTATTACAAAGTCATTATCGTAAGCAATTAACGTTTAGTTTTGATGCCTTAAGTGGCGCCGAAAATGCTTATAAAAAGCTTAAAAATAAAGTATTAGGTTTAAAAGAAGATGGCGAAATAAATGAAGATGTAAAAGAAGTATTTATTAATAAATTTAAAGAATGTATTGGTGATGATTTAAATACTGCTAATGCGATTACTTTAATCTATGAAGTACTAAAAAGTGATGTGAATGATAGAACTAAAAAAGAGATTATAAAAGAATTTGATAAAGTATTATCACTTGATTTAACAAAAGAAGATAAAAAAGAAATTGATGAAGCTTATATTATAGAAATGATTAATAAAAGAAACGAAGCCAAACAAAGAAAAAATTATGACTTAGCAGATACTATTAGAAATGAACTTTTAGAGCAAGGAATTATTTTAAAAGATACTCGCGAAGGAACTACATACGAGGTTAACTAATGGGTTTAGTGATAGAAATAGTTTTCCTAATTGTAGTAGTGCTTATTCTTCTTTTAAATATAGTTTTATTTAATATTGGACGTACATTAAAAAGTATACCCAATAAAACTGGATTATCTGGATGCGAAATAGCAAGAAATTTATCAGATAAATTTAGTAAAAAAGAGCTGTATGTTATAAAGAAAAATGGAAAAAATTTAGATTTTTATGATAAAGATAGAAATGTAATAAAATTAACTCCAGAAGTATTTGATGGCACAGATATATATGCAAGCATTATTGCTTTTAATGTTGCAATAGATACTAACAAAGAAAATGCTTCAGTATATCGTAAATTTAATGCATTCACAACATTTGTTTCCTATATTATAATTATATTAGGTGCTTTCTTAAATAGTGGGAATATTATCCATTTAGGATTAATTATATTTGTTTTAGCGTTTATTTTAGAATTATTAATATTTAATAAATTTAAATATTCAGATAACGAACTAGATGAATATTTAAAAAAAGAAGATATAATTAAACCATATGAAGAATTTCAAAGTAATATAATATTATTTGAACTAATTAATGTTGCTAATCTTCCCTATCGCTTTATTACATTTTTTAGATAAAAGCAAATTAAAAAAATAATTTGCTTTTTCTTAACTTTTAGTAATAAATTATACATAATTTCATAAAATAATAGTATAAAATTGCAAAATTAAGAGCAAATTTCTCTCAAACTTGCATTTTTATACTATTTTTGCTATAATTAATTTGGGGTGAAAGATCATGCTTATTCAATTTAGATTTAAAAACTTTAAAAGTTTTAAAAATGAAGGAGTTCTTGATTTAACAGCAACAGCGGAAAAAAGACATAATGAAGATTTAATAGAAGTGAACAAAAATAATATTCTTCCAGTAATAGCTATTCATGGAGCAAACGCAGCTGGAAAATCAACGATTTTTGAAGCACTATCATATATGAAAAATTTAATTAAAAAAAATTTATTTTTTGATGTGAATAAGGAAATTGGCACCTTTCCATTTTATTTTGATAAAGATAGTAAGGATAAACCATCTGAATTTGAGATAACCGTATGCTTACATGATTTTGAATATCGATATGGTTTTACTGTTGCTAAAAATGGGTTCGAGGAAGAATGGTTATATAAAAAAGCTTTTAGTAAAAATAGTAGAGCAAAAAATCATTTAATTTTTGAAAGACAAAATTTTAAGGATATTTATTTTGAAGCAAAATACAAAAAATACGAAAATGTATGGAACTTATATCAAAAAGAAATTAATGCTGACAAGTTGTTAGTCTTAAGTGTTTTGGCGACAAAGGAAAACGAAGGAGAAATAAGAGATTTATATTCAGACTTAATGAATATTTCCATTAGAACAGAAGAATTTAAACCTGATACATCAATAACAATATTAGAAGATGAGAAAATGCATAATATGTTTTCCAAAATAATTAATGAGTTTGACCCATGTCTAAAAGGTATAGTGGTTGATCCATACAAAGATGAAAATGATAATGTAAAATATAGAATTAGTGGTGTTCATAAAAATATTGATACAAAAAAAATAGTAAAACTGCCTTTAGAGTTAGAATCTAATGGAACGAAAAAAATTTTTAATATTGTACCCCACGTAATTTTAAGTTTAGAAACGGGAAATATTTTGTGTGTAGATGAACTTGATACTAAACTTCATCCACTGCTTTTTAGAAAGATATTTAAAATGTATATGGATTCAAAAACAAATAAAAAGGGAGCTCAATTAATTTTCACAACACACAGTACATTAATTTTTAATAGTGCTGAGGCTAGAAGAGATCAAATTTATCTAGTGGAAAAAGATTTAGATGGAGTTTCAAATTTGTATTCATTAGCAGATTTTAAAAACTTGAGAGCAGATGCAAATTATGAAAAGAAATATCTTTCAGGCCAGTTTGGAGCTATTCCATTTTTGAATGAAGAGGAATAGATTATGGGACACGATGAATTTAGGTTAAAAAGGAATAAAGAGAGGGAAGAAAGAAGAAGCAAATTAATTTCTCAAAAGCCAAGTAAGTGGTTAATAGTGTGTGAAGGCGAGGAAACCGAAGTAAATTATTTTGAAATGGCCATTAGAAAGATAAACGAAACATTACCTGATGAAAAGAAAATTAAAGCAACAATAAAAGGCGAAGGAAGAAACACAAAATCATTAGTAAAAACAGCTGAAGATTTGCAAGCAATTGTAGATAAATATAATAAAAGAACCGTATATTTTGGAAAAATATTTGTGGTGTTTGATAAAGATGACTTTAGTGATTCAGCATTTAATGATGCAGTTACAATGTGCAAAAATAACGGATTTATTCCGCTATGGTCAAATGAAGCAATTGAATTTTGGTTTTTATTACACTTTAATTATATAGATTCAGCATTATCAAGAAATGAGTATGAAGATAAAATAAATCAATTTTTTAAAGATAAAGGGCAAAAATACGAGTATCATAAAAATGATAAAGAAATTTTTGATAAACTATGTAGTTATGGGTCACTAGAACTTGCTAGAAAAAATGCTAAAAGGCGCGTGGACGAATGCAAAGGTAAAACCCCAGCTAAATCACTTAGCTGTACAACAGTGCATCAGTTTTTTGACGAAGTTGATTTATATATCGAAGAAGTGTTATAAAGAAAGGATAAACATCCTTTTTTATTTGTGAAAAAATGTCGATAATAATGGACAATTTATATTGATTTTGTTAAAATAGCATTAAATGGAGTTTGAAATTTATGAAAAAAATTATTTTAATATTGGCGATATTTATTGCTTGTATACCAAATGTGTTTGCTAAAAGAGGGTGCTGTTCTCATCATGGTGGGGTATCGGGATGTTCAACTTCTGGAAGGACTGTTTGTAATGATGGTACGCTTAGCCCATCTTGTACATGCACTCCACCCGTCGTTTATGGTTGTACAGATCCTAAAGCTAAAAATTATAATGCTAATGCCAATAGAAGCAATAATTCATGTGTCTACTATGTTTATGGGTGTATGGATAAAAAAGCAAAAAACTATAATCCAAAAGCTGAAAAATCAGATAATTCCTGTGAATATGATGTAGAAGGCTGTACAGATAAAAAAGCTCAAAATTACAATTCTAAAGCTACAGTTAATGATGGTAGTTGTAAATATAAGGAAACAACTGTAGCTGCTGTTAAAGCAAGTGCAGAGTTAAAAGGAAAAACAGATGATAATGATAGTACCGGTGCGGTTGGAGTTATAGGACTTATACTAGCAATTCCAATAATAAGAATGGTAGTAAAAAAGAAAAAAGCAAAATCAAACTAATTGATTTTGTTTTTTAATAGATACTACAAAAAAAGCTTTATATTATCTCAAAAAATTGCTATAATGGAGATACAAGGTGATAACATGAATTTAGAAGTTAACGGATTTAATGTTTGGAATATAGTTTTAGTAACATTTGTTGCTAGTTTACTATTAGTATATATTATAAAAAAAGTTGCGATACATATAAATGCAATGGATATTCCTAATGAAAGAAAAGTACATAAAAAGCCGATGCCTAGATTAGGTGGCCTTGCCATATTTTTAGCTTATTTGCTTGGTTATATGTTGTTTGGAACGATATCAACTCAAATGATAAGTGTATTAATTGGGGGATTTATTTTAATTATTACAGGAATTGTTGATGATATTAACCCTATTCCGGCAAGATATAAATTTTTATGTCAAATTGCAGCAGCGTGTATTACTGTGCTATATGGTAAATTGTATTTCAGTAATTTAACAATTTTAGGACTAAATTTAACATTTCCAACTTGGATTAATATTATTTTGTCAATCTTCTTTATAGTAGCAATAATCAATGCGATTAATTTGATAGATGGTTTAGATGGATTATCATCTGGAATTAGTTCAATTTATTTTCTTACTATTGCAATACTTGGGTTTACTTTAAATAAATTAGGAGGATTAGATATTATATTGTCACTTATTATGCTTGGAAGTACATTAGGATTTTTATTCCATAATTTTCCACCAGCTAAGATATTTATGGGAGATACTGGAAGTATGTTTTTGGGATTTATGATTTCTGTAATAGCGCTTTTGGGATACAAAGTAGCAACTATAACATCAATTATAATTCCAATTATAATTCTATTTGTTCCAATATTTGATACACTACTTGCCATAGTAAGAAGACTATTAAAAAAAGAATCAATTGGAACACCAGATAAGGAACACTTGCATCATCAACTTCTTAGGATGACTTCATCACCAACTAAAACGGTATTAATTATTTATTTTATTAATGCAATGTTTTCGGCAATATCAATTTTATATGTTCTAGGAGATAATAAGCAAGCCATTGCAATGTATGTAGTAGTAATGATATTTTTTGTGTTTTTACTTTTAAAAACAAATATATTATTTGAGCATAAAAAGAAAAAGCGGAGAGATAAAAATGTCAAATAAGAAGAAAGTAGGTATTTTAACATGGCATTACATAGATAATTATGGAAGTGCACTTCAAGCGTATGCTATGCAAAAATTATTTTCTGACGATATATTTGAAGCAGAATTTATAAATTATCGCGAAAACGCTAAATCAGGGTGCATATATGATTTTTTGCGCAAAGTAAAATATCATATGCCAACTAAAAGTACTGTTTTGAGAAGAAGAAAAAAGTTTTATAAATTTCATAAAGAAAATTTTTCTCAGAGTAAAATATATGGCTCTATAGAACAACTAAAAAAAGCTAAATTAGACTATGATATGATAGTGTGTGGCAGCGATCAAATATGGTCATCAAAACAATTCAATGAAGTCTATTTTTTGAATTTTGCTAATAGCATACCCAAGTATTCTTATGCAGCGTCTACTATTCAGGATGATTATAATAAAGAGCAAAGAGAAATCATAAAAAACTGTTTAAATGATTTTTCTGATCATGGCATAAGTGTTAGAGAAAGAATTGGAGTAAAAATTATAAAAAAACTTACTAATAAATCAGTTACTGAAGTTTTAGACCCCACTTTACTATTAGATAAGAAAGAATGGGATAAATTAATTGATAAAAGGAGCATAAAAGAGAAATATCTTGTATGTTATTTTATTGGTGAAAAAGATAAATATGAAAGAATTACGAAACAATTAAAAGAAAAATATCATTGTGAAAAAATAATAAACATAAATATAAAAGAAGTTCATAATTTTGGTGATAATATTTTAAAAGATGCTTCTCCAAATGATTTTTTAAATTTAATAAAATATGCCGAAGTGGTAGTATCAGATTCTTATCATGCTATTTTATTTGCAATAAATTTTAACAAAGAGTTTTATGCTATAAAAAGATTTGAGGAGAATGAAAACGATAATCAAAATGAAAGAATTTATAATATTTTAAGAAAAATTAATTGTGAAAACAGATATATTTCTTACCAAGAAAAAAAATTGGATAAAGAATCTCTTGATTATAAACAAATAAATAAAAAATTACATGGATATGTTTTAAAGTCTAAAAATTATATCGCAAGAATAAAGGGTGAGAAATAATGATTGAAATTCAAGATAAAAAAAATTGTAGTGGGTGTGAAGCGTGCTTAAATATTTGTCCTGTTAATTGTATTACCATGCAAGTGGATGATGAAGGATTTCGTTATCCAAAAGTAGATAAAACAAAGTGCATTAATTGTCATCAATGTGAAAAAGTTTGCCCAATCATTAATAAAATGCAAAGCGATAATAAAGGATATATTATATATGGTGCGATAAATAAAAATAAGAAGATTCTAAAAAAAAGCACAAGCGGTGGAGTATTTTATGAACTTGCTAAGAAAATGATTGAAGATAAAAATGGCGTAGTTTTTGGAGTACGATATGATGAAAAAGAAAATGCCTTATTTGACTATGCAGAAGATTTAACAAAATTAGAACAATTTTTAGGGTCTAAATATGTTCAAGCAAAAATAAATGAATCCTATAGATTAGCAAGACAATTTTTAAATGAAGGCAGATACGTTTTATTTAGTGGAACACCTTGTCAAATTGCAGGATTAAAATCATATTTAAAAAAGGATTATGAAAAATTATATACCTGTGATTTTGTTTGTGAAGGCGTTACAAATGATAAACTTCTAAATTCTTTTAAAGAATATTATGAGAATAAATATAAAACTAAGATTAAAGATATAAAATTTAGAAATAAAAAGTTTGGTTGGCAATATTTTGGATTTTTAATTACATTCGAAAATAATAAAAAATTATATATTCCTAGAAATTCAGTAAATTATTTAAAAATATTTTATGGATTGCTTTACAATAGACCTTCTTGCTATGCTTGTAATTTTCGGGAATTAAAAAGTAGCTCAGATTTTAAACTAGCTGACTTTTGGGAAGTTCGTAATTCTAAACATTGTAACTATGATTTTTATGGTGTATCTCATTTTTTAGTAAACAATAAAAAAGCAGAAGATTTTTTCGAAAGTATTAAAGAAAAATTTATATTAGATAAATCAGATATAATGGAAATCAAGAAATTAAATGGAACATTTAATTCACAAGAATTTGATATGGAAAAAAGAAATGAATTTTCATCTCAGATTCAAAATAAAAATAGTAGTGAGATTTTTCAAGAAATGGACAAATACGTAAAACATAATAATTTTGAAAAAATAAAGCTTTATTTAGTAAAAATCAAGTATACTTTCTTAAAAAGAAAATAAAAGTCAGGAGGAGTAAAATGAGAACAAAAAGTTCTATAAATAATATTATATCAACTGTTATTTTCAATTTAATAATTGGATTTTTAGGGTTTGTTAAAGCAAAAGTATTTATAAACGGACTAAGTAATGACATATATTCCCTTAATCAATTGTTTTATCAAATATTTGGATATATTGCTATTGCTGATATAGGATTTGGATTAATATTAAATCAACATTTATATAAAGCATTTGCCAAAGAAGATAAAAATGAAGTGAATAGAATATATAGTTCTTCTAAAAAATTTTATAAATATATAGGATCATTTATGTTCTTAATTGCTTTTGTCTTAAGTTTCTTTGTGCAATTTTTAACAAAAGCAAATGTTTCTAGTTTTTATATTCAGCTAGTATTTATTATTTTTATCATTCGATATATTTTAGATTATTATTTTATTGCTCCTAGATATGTATTAGAAGCTGATCAGAAATTTTATAAAATTAATTATCTAATTAAAGGGGCCAAAATTTTAGAAACAATAATAGAGATTATTTTAGTATTATGTGGAATTAATTATTTTCTAGTATTAATTCCAGGAATTATAATTACTTTAGTAATTGACATTTATTCAAATAAAAAAATATTTAAAATGTATCCTTGGTTAAAAGATAACAAGTCGTTTGATAAAAAATATTTAGCTGGGACAAAAAATGTCGTATGGCAAAAATTATCAGGATTATTAAATTCTAATACAGATATTATTTTAATATCAGCATTTATAAATCCTTTAAGTGTAGTTATTTACACTTCATATAATTATGTTACGAAGTTTTTAATAGATACAATTTATATTATTGCAAGCGCAATTACACCAAGCTATGCAAATGTATTGTTAAAAAAAGAAGATGATAAAGCTTTTCAAGTTTTCACAGAAATAAATATCATGTTTTTATTTATTGCAAGCTTTGTCATGATTATGCTATATGGTTTTTTAAGTGGCTTAATTCGTTTTTGGGTAGGGCAAGAGTATTTAGTAAATAATATTATTTTATTTTGCTTTTGCTTTATAACATTTCAAAAAATATCAGAAAGAGCGATTATTATAACAATTAATAGTAAAGCCGCTTTTAAAGAAACTAAAACTGCGATTATAATAGAAGCAATTCTAAATTTTGGCATTTCTTTAATTCTAGTTAATAAAATAGGACTGTTAGGAGTTTTATTAGGTACAATTATATCTAAGCTTATTACAGTATTTATCCAACAGCCAATTTATGTTTATAAAAATATTTTTAAGCAAAAATATATCTCTTATTTTGTTAATTATGGGTTAATATTCCTAATTTCTTTTTCTTTTATAATATTGTTTAATACTTTAAATTTATCATTCAATAATCTTTTAAATTGGTTCTTATATGTTATCGCTTTTGCTATTTTTGTACTAGTAACTTTATTCTTCCTATTTTATGTATTTTCAAAATCTTTTAGATTACTTACTAAAAGAGGTTTAGAATTTATAAAAGAAAAAGGAAAATCCAAAGAATAAGTAGGAAAAAGTAAATATATATATGTTATAATTTAAGATAGGAGTTGTAAGATGAAAAAGATTAGCAATTATATTTTATATTTTTTAGTTTTAATAGAACCGTTTTTAGATACTTATTTCATGTATAATTCACCATGCATGGAGTTTTTAGGATTTAAGCTATCTACTATTATTCGCTATGGATTATTAGCGTTAATTTTCATATTATTGTTTATTAATACAAAGTTTAAAAAGAACCGAAAAATGATAATAAGTTATGCATTAATAATACTTTTGTATATAGGTTTACACCATTATACAGCAATTCATTTTAAATCACTAATACCAGGAGATTTTAACTATAGTTTAAAAGAAGAATTATTTTATATAGCGAGATATATGTTTCCACTAGTGATTGTTTATTATATGAGTAATGCAGATGTCTCAAAAAAAGATTTTAAAAGAATACTTGTGATTTATAGTTTAATTGTATCCTTAAGTATAATTATATCAAATATATTTTTGATATCTCGATCTAGTTATTATGAATATAATATTTCTTATAATATAATAGATTGGTTTAGAAAAGATATTAGTTACGCAACCGCATCGACCAGAGGCTTCTTTTATGCCACTATTGTTATGACTCCACTACTTCTTATTACACCATATATTTATAACTTATACTATAAAGAGGGTAAATATATTTATTTAACGACGATTGTATGTAATATGTTAGCTCTATTTATGGCAGGAACTAAAGCATGCACTTTTGGATTTGTTATAGTTGCTGTCACGATGCTTTTATCATATCTATTCTTCACTTTGATAAAAAAAGAAATGAAGCTAAATATTGGACGCTTGTTAGCTTCCATTGCAATAGTTGCTTTGTGTTTTGCCATTGTTCCAAAATCGCCAGCAGTACAACGTATATCACTTACAAACAATATGTATAAAGGAACCGAAAATGATAAAAAAGATATTGAAACGAATAAAAAGCCGAGTGCAACTGATAAACCAAATACAATCACAAATGAGAAAGACTTAGGCAAAGTCAATATTAGTAATTATAAAAATTTTGAAGAAATATATTACTTAAAAGACGAACATGAGCGCGAAAAAGCAATAAAAAAATATATTTTAGAAAACACTAAAAATTTAGGAATAGCTAGCAAATTCTTTGTTAAAGCTTATTCATATTTATACGATTATAATTTTTGGGCAGACTTTATAATAAAAGAAAACCCTGAGCATAAAGCCAATGCAAGGTATGTTCAAACAAGTATATTTAATCGTATTAAGCAAATTAATGATAACTCATTAGATGATTTATTTGGAATCTCTTATAGTAGAACATCTAAAATATTTAATTTAGAAAGAGACTTTCTATATCAATATTATTCTTTAGGAATAATAGGCGTAATTCTATTTTTAGGCCCTATAGTCGCTTTATTAGGATTCTGTATAGGAAGGATATTATTAAAAAAAGAAAAATTTAATTTAGAAAATACCAGCCTATGCTTAGGAATAGGATTGCTATTATGTGTAGCTTTATATTCTGGTAATATGTTAGACAATTTAGGAATAACCATTCTTTTAGGTTTTGTATTAGGCTACCTTTATAAAAATATGTTTTTAAATGAAAATGCAAATTAAAAAATCTCACTGTTAATAAGTGGGATTTTTTATATAAAATTCAAAATTATTAAAGTTATTATAATCCAATAATTTTTTTAAACAAAGGGATTTTTGAAATAACATAACTGATAAAATAAGAGAAAATTAAAATAGTAATAGAGACAACAACTGTTCCAATATAAGAATTTATAATAATAAATGATCCATGTAATAATTTAAGTAATTCTTTTTCGAGTATAAAGTGAACCAGATAAACACCAAAAGTTAAAGAACCTAATTTTTCAATCATTTTTTGATGCTTATTTAAATTAATATTTTTAAATAGCACAAAAAGAAAAACAACCATAATAACTGCAATGATGCTACTAGTTCCAGAAAAATTTGTAAATGCATTTCGTCTAACGGTTAAATAATTATTTAATGCTGCTAAACCTACTAAAGAGGTTAAAGAAAAAATTGAAATTCCTATTAATAAGCTTCGCTTATTAATAAATATATATTTATTAA
The DNA here is from genome assembly GCA_946554525.1 of uncultured Mycoplasma sp. Lineage (GTDB taxonomy): Bacteria > Bacillota_I > Bacilli_A > RF39 > UBA660 > Caccenecus. The sequence goes on along the minus strand of CAMNSE010000011.1, from coordinate 29,606 downwards.
GGTAAAAGCCTAAAAGATAGTATAAAATGAAGATATTAAAATTTAATACTTTATAAGGATTAATGAATCTCATTAAATCTTGAGATAAAAAATTACTAATAAATGGAATGAGGGAAGTAATTGAAAAACCTAAAATTAGCAAGTATGTAAATTCTTTTTTAGTTAAATTTTGTACTAACTTTTTTAATATTGGCGTAATTAGATATAGCCCTAATAATAAGTATAAATACCAAAGATGAGAATAGGTTTTGCCAATTAATAAATGCTTAAAGCATGTTATAAAATTGTTTAATGAAAATGTTGGATAAGTATAAAAATAATATATAAAGTGCCAAATAATTAATGGAATTAAAATTCGAGGGATATACTTTGTTAACATAGTTTTAAAAGTAAAATTTTTATTATCTAATAATAAGGCACCAGATATTGCTATAAATAATGGAACAGGCCATGATTGTACTAAGGCCCCTAAAAAGTTTTTTTCTAGCCAAAGCTTGCTTACTTTATGCATTAGCCAAGTTCCTTCACCATTAACATGAATCATTATTACACCAAATATGGCTAAAATACGCAATAAATCTAAATAAATAATTCTTTTTTTCATTTAAAACACCTAATTTATTTTAACACGTTCTAAAAATTAAGTAAATAAATATATTCTATTTTAAATTAATATAAGAAGTTAAGGATTATCCTTTTTTTTGCTTTCATAATATGGTAGAATAAATATAGGAGGTAAAGAGTTATGAAGTATACATTAATAATGCCAACTTATAATGATTCAGAATCTATTATTGAAAGCTTAGAAAGCATTATTAATCAAAGTTACAAAAATTGGGAATTAATAATTGTTGATGATGGATCTACAGATGATACAAAGCAAGTAATAGAAAATTTTATAAAGAAGCATAAAGAAAAAAGAATTAAATATTTTTATCAGGAAAATCAAGATCAATTAAATGCAATCAAAAATCATATTGATAAAATTACTGGAGATTATGTTTATATCATTCATTCTGATGATTTATTTATTGACAACGGTATATTAGAAAAGATGAATCAAATCATAATCGATAATGAAACCTTTGATGCATTTTTACCAAGTGAGAGTTATTTGATTAATGACTCTTCAAAAATAATGGGGAAACAATATTTTATGCCTTATAAAAATAAAGAATATATTTTTTCTTTACAGTTATTGTGGTTAGGACGCCAATTGTATTGGGATTTTGCATTTTTTAAATCAGAAGTTTTCAAAAAAGAAGTGAAAGAAAATTATTTGACTTGGAATATGCCATTTTGGTTAAATAATAATTGTCCGCCTTCTCAATTAAATGTAAAACCAATTAGTTTTAGTGTTATTAAGTATCGTGTATTTGAAGGAAATTATATAAATAATGAAATAGGAAAACTAAATGTAATTAATGGAGAGTTAAGAACTGCAACGAGGCTTATGAATGATTATTCTTTACCATTTTATTCTGCTCAATATGTTTTATATAGAATATTAAATAAGTTAAAAATAGGGAATTTATTTAGACCAATTTATATGAAAAAAGAAACAAAAAATAAAGCAAAAATAATTAAATTTATTATAAAGAAAAGATATAAGAATGATTATAAAAAATATTTATTTTTAGATAGTTTAATTAAATTTTATGAAAATCATCAAGACAGAGTAATTGAGATTAAAAAAATTAATAAAAAAGAATTTATATATCTTGGATCAGATATGCGTAAGTTTAATAATAATATGTTAAAGGAAAATTTAAGTGATTTATATAAAAGTATTTTGAATGAAATGAAATTGGGTTTTAATGAAATTATTACCACAAAGGAAAATTATGAAAAGGTTCTTAATATAACTAAATTTTTATGCATATATCCATATGTTAAAATCACAATAAAAGAAGGTTAAATATGAAGAAGCATCCACTTGTATATTTAAAGTCATATGGCTTTAGATTATGGTTATTACAATTACTAATACTAATTTTTAATAAGTTTAATTTATTTAGTAATTATAGAAAAAATCTAATAAGTGAAAAAAATAATTTGGTTAAACAAAAAATAATTAAAAAATATAATTTTTTAATTAAAGAATTCAAAAAATCTAAAACAAATGTAAATCTTAAGAAAAAGATTTGTTGGGTATACTGGTATCAAGGAGAAAAGCAAATGCCACCTTTGGTCCAAACATGTTTTAGAAGCTTAAAAAAAGAATTAAAAGGCGTGGATATTCTTTTATTAGATAAAGATAACATAAAAGATTATATTGATATACCAAGTTACATTGTTGCAAAATTTGATCAAGAATATATAGGTCAAGCCCATTTTTCAGATATAGTTAGGTCATTAATTTTAGCTAAATATGGTGGAATATGGATAGATGCAACTATATTAGTTTCTGATAAAATAAATGAAGAAGAGTTATTCAAAATAAAAACTATAAAATTTCATTGTGATGAAAAAACAAGTATCAGTAAAGGTTTATGGTGTTGCTTTTTTCTTGGTGATATAGATAATAAGTTATATGAGTTTTTAAGCGCTTTCTATTTAAATTATTGGAAAACTGAAAAAGTAATTATCGATTATTTTTTGCTTGATATTATGATTTTGATTGCTTATGAAAATTTTGATGAAGTAAGGCAAGATTTAGATAATAATAATTATAATAATGAAAAGATTCACAAATTAGCAAGCATCTTAAACAATGAGTACAGCAAGTTTGATTATCAAGAATTATTAAAATCAAATAAAATTCATAAACTGTCATACAAAGATTTTTTAGATGAAGAAACAAAGAAAATTACCTATTGGAAATATATAAAGGAGAAATACAATGAAAAATAAAATACCTAAAAAAATCCATTATGTTTGGGTTGGTGGAAAAGAAAAGCCAAAAGACATAAAAACATGCATGAAAACATGGGATAAATATTTAAGTGATTATGAAATAATTGAATGGAATGAAACAAATTTTGATATTAATTCTCATCCATTTTGTAAAGCTGCTTATGAAGCAAAAAAATGGGCTTATGTAAGCGATTATATAAGAGCATATGTAATATATCATGAAGGTGGAATTTATTTAGATACAGATAATATTGTTGTAGATAATTTAGATGAATTCTTAAATCACAGAGCATTTGTTGGCTATGAAAATGACATATATCCATTTACAGCTTGTTTTGGCGCTGAAAAGCATCATCCGTTATTAAAAAAACTATTAGATTATTATGATAAAAATGAATTTAGATTTGATAAAAATGATCAAATGAAAGAAGTAAATACTAAAATAGTAGCAAATATTTTAATTAATGATTTTGGATGCGTTGCTGGAAATAAAGAGCAATTACTTAAAGAAGATATAAAAGTATATAAAAAGGAAGTATTATGTAATCCTTCCAAAGATTCAAAGGTAATCCATGTATTTACAGGAACTTGGATGGAAGGTTTAAAGCCTTTTAAGAGAAAAATTGTAAAATATTTTAAATTAAAAATTAAAACTCCTAAAGGAGCAAAATTATATAGCCAGTTGATATCAAGAGGAAAATAACATGAAAAGCATAGCAATTTTTACAGACAATCTTCATGTAGGAGGAATTCAAAAATCTATTGTGAATTTATTAAATAACATAGATTATAAGAAATATAATATTGATTTATATTTATTTGATAATCATAATTTTTATGAAGTTCCTAAGCATGTGAATGTTGTTTATTTAAAACGGCCTAATAAATTATGTAAGTTTTTATTTTTTAATATCAATAAAAGAATCATGAAAATAAGAATTTTAAATAAACAATATGATGTAGCGATAGATTTTGACAGTTATCAAATGTATACAGCTTTAGGGGCCTTACAAACAAAAGCAAAAAATAAAGTGATATGGATTCACAATGATATTCCTATTAAGTTAAAAGAAGAAAAAAAATATCGTATTTTACACTTTTTCTTTAAAAAGAAATACCAATATTTTGATACTTTTTGCGCAGTATCTGAAGGTGCATTAGATTCTTTTAAAACTTTATATGGCTTTAAAGATAAAAAATATTTAGTAATTCCAAACTATATAGATACAATCGAAATAAAGAATAAAATGAATGAAGATTGTGATATTAAAGTGGATAAGAACAAGGTAAATATTGTTACAGTAGGAAGATTATCTCATCAAAAAGGAATAGATATTATGCTTAAAAATATAAAAAAAGTTTTAGAGCAAAGAGATGACTTTCATTTGTATATTATAGGAGATGGACCCCTAAAGAAGGAATTAACAAATTTAACAACAAATTTAGGATTAAACAATTACGTCACTTTTTTAGGAAATCAAGTCAATCCCTTTAAATATTTAAAGAAAATGGACCTTTTCTATTTATCAAGTAGATATGAAGGTCAAGGAATGGTATTATTGGAAGCGCTAGCAGTAGGCTTAGACGTTCTAATTCCTAGTCACTTAGAGAAATACTGTTCAGAGGTTAAAGGTACGAAAGACATTCATTCTTTTTTGTGTGATTATAAAAAGAAGAAGTATAAAAAGTTTAACGATTTAAAAGCTTATAATTTTAAAATAACAACGGAGATTGAAAGATTATTTGATATAAAATAATAGGAGGTTTTTATGAAAAAATATTTTGAAAAATTGTATAAAGAAGGACCTGATGAATTCTATAAATTAGTTGAGGAAAAATTAGCGAAAGAACAAAAAATGTTTATAGTAACAGCAAATCCTGAAACCTTTACACATGGTCAAAAAGAAAAACAGTTTAATAAATTATTAATTGACAAGAATACAACATTAATTCCAGATGGTATTGGAATTGTAAAAGCTGCTCAAATATTAAACTATAATGTCAAAAAAAGAATTACTGGGATCGATTTAGCATCTAGAATTTTAGATATTGCAAACGAAAAAAAATATAAATTAGCACTTTTAGGAGCAAAAGAAGAAGTAATTGAAAAGCTGCAATTAGAAATAAAAGAGAAATATCCAAATATAAAAGTAGTAAAAGCTGAAAATGGGTATATTGAAAATAAAGATGAATTTTTTGAAAAAATTGAGAGCAAAGATATAGATATATGTTTAGTAGCTTTGGGCATCCCAAATCAAGAATTATTAATTTATAAGCATTTGAATAAATTTAAAAAAGGAATTTTTATTGGAGTTGGCGGTTCGTTTGACGTATTAAGTGGAACAAAAAAAAGAGCACCTATAATTTTTCAAAAACTAAATATAGAATGGCTTTACCGGATTGTAAGAGAACCTAAAAGATTAAAAAGATTCTATGAAAATAATGTGAAATTTATTATTAAAATAAAAAAAGAAGCTAAAAATAAATGAAATAGCAAGATAAAATAAAACTTAATAGTGATGTTTTAATTGTAATTTCAACAAATTAAAAAAGTGAATAAATATTCCAGTAGTAAATTCACGTACAATAAAAAACGTGACGTTAAATAAATAATTTACAACCAAACGTCTTGTGCAACATTAATAAAACAATACCAAAAGATTGACTTTCGGGGGGGGGATATGTTATATTGTTCTAGAGAAGGTGTTTTATGGATTCTTTATGGAATGTGTTTTTGAATACAGTTACTAAATACCCCCAAAAAATAGCAGTAGCAGATCAGAAATCTAAATATACGTATGAAGAATTATTTGAAAAAGTAAAATCAATAACTAGTTTATTAGCAAAGTATAAAACAAAGAAACCAATTATTATTTTTGCTGGAAGAGATATTGACACTATAGCTCAAATATTGGCCGTTATTGGAAGTGGAAATTATTATATTCCCTTAGATTCTTCTTTGCCAAAAGTAAAATTAGAAGCTATATTAAATGATGCAAAGCCAGTAGCAATTTTAGGTAAAAAAGAAGATTTTAAAATGGTTAAAGAGTTAAATTATAAAGCAGATTTTTATACTGTATCAGATAAAGGAAATGAAGAAGCAAAATTTGCTGCTTTAAAAGGTGCGGAACCTTTATATATGGTATATACGTCTGGATCAACAGGGAAGCCAAAAGGAGTTTTAAAAAGTCATAGTGCTGTACTTAGCTTTCTAAAAACATTTAGTGATTTATTTCCATTTGAAGAGGATACAATTATTGGAAATCAAGCTCCATTATTTTTTGATGCTTCAGCAAAAGACTTATATTTATCAATTTATAATGGTGCAACATTAGAAATAATTCCAACTGAAAAATTTGTTTTGCCTGTTGGATTGATTAATTATCTTAATGAGCGGAAAATTAATTGGATTTGTTGGGTTCCTTCTGCATTATATGTTGTTTCACAGTTAAATACTTTTATGGAGGTAAAGCCGAAATATTTAAGAAGAGTATTTTTTGTGGGAGAGGTATTTCCAATAAAACAATTAAATAAATGGATAGAAAATTTACCAAACGTAAAATTCACAAATTTATATGGCTCTTCCGAGATAGCCGGAGTATGTTGCTATTATGAAGTAAATAATAATTTAAATGATATGAATGTTTTGCCTTTAGGGAAAGCTTTGCCAAATTGTGACATAACTTTAAGAAATGAAAATCAAATAATTAAAGACAGTAATGTTACTGGAGAGATTTTTATCTGCAGTCCAGCATTAGCTTTAGGATACTATAATGATGAAGAAAAAACAAAGTCTGTTTTCTTTAAAGAAGGAAATAATAGAATTTTTCAGTCCGGTGATTTAGCATATTATGATGAAGATGGAAATTTATGTTTTGTTTCACGAAAAGATTATCAAATTAAACATAAAGGCAGGAGAATTGAATTAGGGGAAATAGAAACAGCGTGTGATAATTTATCAGAAATAAATAAATCTTGCTGTTTATATGATGAAAAAAGAAAAATGATAACTTTGTTCTGTGAGCCGAATAAAAAAGATTTAACATCACAAGAAATAAAAAATTTATTAAAAGATAAGGTTGCTGATTACATGATTCCAGATAGAATCAAATTATATGAAAGATTACCATTAAATGCAAACGGTAAGATAGATCGTCAAGCTTTAAAAGCAACTTTAACTGAAAGGAGTATATAATTATGGAACAACTTATGGAAATATTGATGGATATTAATCCAGATATTGATTATAAAAATGAAAAACACTTAATTGATGGGAAAATATTAGATTCATTTAGCATTGTTAATTTAGTATCTCAAATATCTGCAGTATTTGAGATAGAAATCAGCCCTAAATATTTAGTTCCTGAAAATTTTAATAGCGTTGATGCTATGTGGAAAATGATAGAAACAATTTTAAACGAGGAGTAGGTATAAATTATGTCATTAATATCATTTGAATTTTTACTTTTTTGCCTTTCTTTAATATTATGTTATTTTATTTTTCCCAAAAAAATGCAATGGATAATATTGCTTTTATTTAGTTTAATATTTTATGCTTTTGCAGGGATAGGAAATTCAATATATATTATTATAACTTCGCTATCTGCTTGGATTGGGTCTTTATGTATACAAAGCGTTAGTAAAAAAGGGAAGTGTTATATAAAAGAAAATAAAGAAGCTTTAACAATTGAAGAAAAGAATAAGATTAAAAGAAAACTTAAGAAAAAGAAAAAGTTAATTTTAACTGGGGTATTATTATTAAATTTTGGATTATTATGTGTATTTAAATATGCCAACTTTGCGATAAATCAAATCAATATAATAACAAAAATGTTTGATTTAAAAACATCTATAAATCATTTATCACTAATAATACCATTAGGAATTTCTTTTTATACTTTTCAAACAATGGGTTATTTAATTGATGTGTACTGGGAAAAAAATGAAGCATGTAAAAATCCATTTAAAATTTTATTATTTACATCGTTTTTTCCTCAAGTTACACAAGGGCCAATAAGTAATTACAATCAATTATCTTCTGAATTATTTGCACAACATAATTTTGATTATAACAATTTAGTTTTAGGTTTTCAAAGAATGGTATGGGGCTTTTTTAAAAAGGTTGCTATAGCTGATTTATTGGCATCTTATGTAGGAGCAGTTTTTTTAAATTATGCTGGATACGCGGGAATAACAGTTTTAATCGGAATATTTTTTTATAGTATACAAATATACGCTGATTTTTCAGGATATATGGATATAGTATGTGGCTTATGCCAAATAATGGGAATAAAATTAACCGAAAACTTTGATCGCCCATATTTTTCAAAATCTATTGCCGAATATTGGCGTAGATGGCATATTAGTTTAGGTAATTGGTTTAAAACTTACATATATTACCCAATTGCAGTTTCAAAGTGGAATACAACATTAGGAAAGAAAATTTCAAAAAAATTTGGAAATAGCATTGGTAAAAATATACCAGCTAGTATAGCACTAGTAGTGGTATGGTTAACTACTGGATTGTGGCATGGAGCAAGCTGGGGATATATTGCATGGGGAACTTTAAACGGCATATTTATAATTTTTTCAATGTGGATGGAGCCAGTTTACGATTACTTTAAAGCAAAATTAAGAATTAAAGGAAAAATATGGAAACTAATTCAAGTAGTAAGAACTTTTATTTTGGTTACTTTTATTAAAGTTTTGCCAGAAGTTGGAGGTTTAAGAGCTGGTTTAGGATTATGGAAGAGAATATTTACTGAACATACTATTCCTAAAACATTAAAAGAGTTATTGCCATTTGCAACCAAGGTTCCATTAATCATTATTTTGTTTGGAACGGCTTTAATGCTAACAGTCAGTATGATTCAAAGGAAAAAATCGGTTAGAGGTGTATTTAATAAAATACCTACAATTATTAGAATTTTTATTTTATCATTATTAATATCGATAATAATAATATCATTATTATTTAACAACAATACTGGAGGAGGATTTATGTATGCGCAATTTTAGTAAAATAGTTCTTCGTACAATATTATTATTTTTCTTTGTGATAGCATTACTGATAATTTCTACGATACCATATTTTCATGGAGAAATTTATTATTATCAAGATTACAAAGTTCGGAAATCTTTAAGTGGAAAAATTGACACCTTGATTATTGGGTCTTCCCAAGCATTACGCTCAATAAAGCCTACAGTATTAAATAAAGAGCTAAATATAAAATCATATAATTTATCATCACCATTAATGAGTATGGTTGGAAGGTATACTATGCTAAAAAAAGAAATTGAAAGAAATCCGGTAAAAACAGTTTTTTTTGAATTATCATATGATGCTTTAACCGCGGATAGAGACAATGTTTTAGGCTTTGAAGGAGAGTTATACATATTAGGAAGACTTGATAACACGCTTGAAAGATTAAATTTTTTTAAAAAAGCATTTAAAAAAAAGGATTATATAAAAGTTTTGTCAGATACAATTAAACGTTCAAAATATGCAATAGAAAAAACGGATGATACTCCAATTATTCAGTATGAAACATATGGTTATTTACCAATTAAAGCAAACGATCAATCTTTAACTCAACGAGAAAAAAAGTCTATTATTAATACAAAGTTGTTAAATTCCAAAATAAGAGAAGAAGACTTAAAATATTTAATTAAATCTATTGAATTATGTAAAAAAAATAATATAAGATTAGTATTGATAGTTTCTCCAATAACAGAAAAAATGATTTTAACATATAGTAATATGGATGAAGTTTTCTCCCAATATACTAAATTAGCTAATAAATATGAAATTGAATATTATGATTTTAATTTAGATAAAAGAAGATTTGAATTGTACTCAGAAAAAACATCATTTTATGATGGAGCGCATATGAGTGAATCCGGAGCTGAGATTTTTTCAAATACTCTTTCACAAACAATAAAAAAGATTAATGAAGGTAAAGATATTTCAAATGAATTTTATGAATCATACAATAGATTAAAAGAGTTATATTAACAAATCATAATATGGCTCTTTTTACTTTATATTTATATCTTGAAAAGATGGCTCAGGGCAATCGCTAAAAATAGAACATACATATTCGGAAGAATTTATTATTATATTTTTTTTATTTATATTTTCAAAATTATTTTTGTTAAATAATATTGCAACTCCTTTACCAGTAAGCTTACTAAATGCTTCTCTTTTTACCAGTTCTTCAAGTTTATTATCTTCTGTTAAATTGCATATTTTAATCATTGTTTTACTAATTATTCTATCGTATTCTTCTATATCTATTCCAACATCATATTTGCTTATAGCACAAGCAATAAAATTTTTAGAATGCGAGTAGTTGTAATATATTCTTTTACCTTTAAAGTATGGTTTACCTAATTTGGTTTTAAAAATTATATCTTTTTCTATTCCGAAATGTTTTAACATTAAATCTAAGACATATAATGATTGCGAAGTTTCTAGTCTATCTTTACATTTATTATTTAATTGTAAATTCAATTTATTTTTATTAATAATAGTATAATAAACAACATGTTTGTTAAAAGCGCTTTTCAAATTCAATCACCCTCATTTAAGTTATTATATCAAAAAAAGTAATATTTGTAATCTATTCCGCTTTATTGATAAACAAATTTTGATTTTTGATAGAAAAACTATATTGCAAAAAAATAAAATAAATAGTTACTATAATTGAAAATATATGTTAAAATAAAATTATAAAGAAATATGAATTATTTATAGTAAGAAAGGAAATTTATAGTGATAAAAGTAATGAGTATATTTGGCACAAGACCGGAGGCAATTAAAATGGCTCCGCTTGTGAAAGAATTAGAATCAAGAAAGGAAATAGAAAGCATTGTATGTGTTACTGCGCAACATCGTGAGATGCTAGATCAAGTTTTAGAAACATTCGACATTAAACCAGATTATGATTTAAATATAATGAAGCAGGGGCAAACATTAGCCGATATTACTACAAGAGCTTTGAAAGGACTTGAAGAAGTTATCAAAGAATGTAAGCCAGACATTGTTTTAGTACATGGCGATACAACAACTACTTTTGCAGGAGCATTAGCGGCATTTTATAATCAAGTTGATATAGGACATGTAGAGGCAGGCCTTAGAACTGATAATAAATATTCACCATATCCGGAAGAAATGAACAGGCAAATGGTTGACTGTATGACAGATATGTATTTTGCTCCAACATCACTAAGCAAAGAAAATTTATTAAAAGAGAATATCTCAGAAGATAAAATATATATAACTGGTAATACTGTTATTGACGCAATGAAAACTACTGTTACCAAAGATTATAGTCATCCAGTATTAGATTGGATAGGAAATAGTCGTATGATATTACTTACAGCTCATCGTCGTGAAAACTTGGGAGATCCTATGAGAAATATTTTTAAGGGAATTAAAAGAATTGTAGATGAATTTGAAGATGTAAAAGTAGTATATCCAATACATTTAAATCCTAAAGTAAGAGAAGTAGCAAATGAAGTGTTTGGAGATATGGATAGAGTAAGATTAATAGAGCCATTAGAAGTATTTGATTTCCATAATTTTCAAAATAAATCTTATTTGATTTTAACTGATAGTGGAGGCATACAAGAAGAAGCTCCATCTTTAGGAAAGCCAGTACTAGTTTTAAGGGATACTACAGAAAGACCTGAAGGAATTGAAGCGGGTACTTTAAAGTTAGTTGGAACTGATACTGAAGCAATTTATGAAGAAACAAGAAAATTATTAACAGACAAAGAAGAGTATAACAAAATGGCTAAGGCAGCAAATCCTTATGGGGATGGTAATGCAAGTAAATATATAGTAGATGCTATAATAAAAAAATATAAAATTTAATTTATAAAAAATTCAGGATAATAAACCCTGAATTTTTTAACGAAAAAGCCTTAAATTTAATTTAAAAAATTCTATTTTATATTGTAGAAATATCAAGCATTTGCTATAATAATTATAGATAAAAGAAGGTGTAAAAATGGATTTATCAGTAATTGCTCCATGTCATAATGAAGAAGAAAATGTTAAGCTTTTTTATGATTTATGTAGTAAAACATTTAAAGGATTAAAAGTAGAATATATTTTCATCGATGATGGTAGTAAAGATAATACTTGGAGTGAAATCAAAAATTTAACAAAAGAAAATAAAAATATAGTAAGTATTAGATTTTCAAGAAATTTTGGGAAAGAAGCAGCAATGCTTGCTGGACTAAGAAAATCTACAGGAAAATACTGTTGTTTTATCGATACAGACTTGCAACAGCATCCAAAGTATGTAGTAGAAATGTTAGAATTCTTAAAAAACAATCCTGATTTTGATAGTGCAGCATGCTATCCTAAAAAAAGAAAAGATAGTAAAGCGCTAGCATTTGTAAAAGGAGTATTTTATAAGCTAATTAATAAAATTAGTGATGTTCCTTTATATGAAAATGCATCAGATTTTAGAGTCTTTAAAAGTGAAGTAAAAGATGCTATATTAGCATTACCAGAATATTACCGTTTCTCAAAAGGCATTTTTTCATGGATAGGATTTAATACACATTATATGGAATATGAAGTAGAAGAAAGAATTCATGGGACATCATCATGGTCTGTTAAAGCATTATTTAAATATGCATTTGATGGAATTATAGGATTTTCAGTATCTCCTCTTAAAATAGCAACAATTACAGGATTATTTACATTTATAGCCTCAATTATTGCTATAATTGTTGTTATAATCCAAAAAATATTTATAGGAATTCATGTAAGTGGGTATGCTACTATTGTATGTTTAATTTTATTATTTGGAGGATTACAAATGATATTTATTGGTATTATAGGTGAATATATAGGCAGAACTTATGTTGAGACGAAAAAGAGACCGGCTTATATTGTAAAAGAAGAATTAAGCAGCAAAGAAGGTAGAAAATAATGGAATTTATTAAAAAAAATAAATGGACAATATTAAGCTTAATAATAGTATTTTTAGTAACGCTAACATTTCCTTATACTGGAGATGATATTGAATGGAGCCTAACTAAAGTTTCTCCCCATCTTCTATCAGATTTTGCACATAATGTAGGACTAAATGGAAGATATCTAGGTAATCTATTTGTAGTATTCATGACTAAAAGCAAAATAATAAGAGGAATAATAATGTCTACGGTATTAGTAACGATTGTTTCTATAATTAAAAAAGAGACTAAGATATCATCTTTAGTAGTGTGGTTATTATTACTATTAATGCCACTTCGTATGTTAAGGCAAAGTATAGTATGGACAAGCGGTTTTACAAATTATGTAATATCTACAGCTTTTTTATTGGGAATATTATCCTTATTAAAAAAATGTTTTAAAGAAGATAATTTAAAGCTGGGGTTACTAAATGCAATATTAATATTTTTAGGTAGCTTATTTATTGAGAATATAACAGTATTTTTAATAATTTTAACAATTACTCTAAATATTATTTACTATATTAAAAATAAAAAGATCAATAAGTCATTGATTTTAGCTTTCGTTGGATCTGTAGTAGGGGCAATTACCATGTTTAGCCATCCAGTATACACGCATGTAGCTGATGGTACTGATAATTATAGAGGATATGCAAATAGTATAATTAATTTAATTATGGTTCCAGCTCTTAACTTTATTAATATAATTTCCTATAACATTTCATTTAGCAGTGTTGCAATTATAATATTAATTACAGTATTACTAACTATTTATTATAAACAAACTAAAGAAAATCTAAACGAAAAACAAGCTAAAATATTAACTAAAATATTTAATTATATGTACTTTTATTGTGTATATATATTAATATCAAGATTGCACTATGATTGGGGTATTTTAGGGTCTTATGCTAAATATTTTGATGCAATTGTAACAATAATATATATAATAGCTTTAATAACCAGTATTATTATATTATTTTATAAAAGTAAAAAATTTATTGATATACTAAGTGTACTATTAACTATTATTGGACTAGCTGCACCATTATTCTTAGTTAATCCAATAGGGCCTAGAAATTTCTTTATGATTTATGTATTAGAAATAGTACTTGTTTGCTATATTCTAAAAGAAACTAAAATAGACTATAAAAAATATTCTAAGTTAATGATTTTTACTATTATAGTACTTTGCATTAATTATTCTACAATATATATTTATATTACCGACTTTATGAATAAAAGGGATGAATATATACAATATAAGTCATCTAATTCAACTGATACAGAGATTATTGTACCTAAATTAGAATATCCAAACTATGTATGGAGTGCGGATTTTGACTCAGAGTATCGCACCAATGTACATATAAAGAAATACAATTTAAGAGAAGATATTACATTTAAATTTGTAGGATATAGCGAGTGGAAAAAACATATTAAAAAAGAAGGATATAATAAATAAAATATATTAAAATGGACTTCATGTAAAGCCCATTTTCTTTTTTATAAATTATAAGAACATTATATTGACTATAGAACATATGTATGTTATTATTATAATAAGCGGAGGGTTAAAATGAATCAAGATAAAATGCAAATAGTAAATAAAATATTTAATAATGAAACAATTAGAACGGTTTGGGATACCAAAGAGGAAAAGTATTATATTAGTGTGGTGGATATTGTAGGTGTTATTTCTGAGAGTAATAATCCTCAAACTTATTGGAGAGTACTTAAAAAAAGACTTAAAGACGAGGGAAATGAAACCGTTACAAATTGTAACGCTTTGAAACTTAAAGCCAATGACGGTAAATATCGTATGACTGATGTTGTGGATATTGAAGGAATGTTTAGAATAATCGAATCAATACCAAGTAAGAATGCAGAGCCTATTAAACAATGGTTAGCTAAGCTTGGAAGTGAAAGAATAGATGAAACATTTGATCCTTCACTAGCAGTTCAAAGAGCCATAGACTTATACCGTTTAAAAGGTTATGATGAAAAATGGATAGCCAAAAGAATGAGAGGCATTCAAGACAGAAAGGAATTAACTGACACTTGGTTAGAATGTGGAATTTATGATGAAAAAGAATATGCTATTCTAACAAACGAAATATATAAAACTTGGTCTGGCATGACAGCAAAGGAATATAAAGAGTTTAAAGGAATCCGAAAAGAGTCACTACGAGATAACATGGATAGTATGGAAGTAATATTAACAGATTTATCAGAAGAAACAACTAAAAGACTTGCAAGTAAACATAAGCCACAAGGATTAGAGCAAAATAAAAAAATTGCTAGAATGGGCGGCCATGTTGCTAAAGTTGCAAGAGATGAAATAGAGAAAAATCTAGGTGAATCTGTTATAACAAAAGAAAATAAACTTAACTATGAATATATCGATAAAAAAGAAATTGAACACAAATAAAGTGGTGCGGTTGAAATTACAATTTAGAAAAAGAAAAGAGGGCTTCTACGAAGTCCTCATTCTATATCCAGAATTCTACTATATGTCTTAAATAAAAGAATAGTGCATTATTTTCTAAAACATTGTCGCTAAACATTAATAAGAAGTTATATATAAGCGCTACAATTAAACAGAAATAAATAATATTTCTAAGTTGTGGATTATCCTTCTTTTTATTAAATATTGCAAATATAACTAAACATGTTGCAAAATATAATAAGAATGCAAAATCACAGAAATATCTATCTAGTATACCAGCCATTTGGGTATCGGCAATCATAATGATTAGTGCAAAAACTACTGCACAGCAGCCTAACTTATATGGAAGCTTATCTTCAAATTTATCTTTAAACTTTCTAATAAAGAAGGCAAATAATACTAAGAGATTCATATATAAGAATCCAGCTCCTATAGGTTCACAAATGGTTGTACCAAGATAACTTGTAACCACTCTTTCTCGAAGAACAAATGGAAATTTAACACTCATTTTCAATGGATTAAATAAGTAATAATATATTCCAAGAGGAATTCTATCAAAAACAAATCCACGTCTTGTCATATCATTAGTTGTAAGATTGTAATTCGCTCCAAAATCAAATATTGATCCAAATCTAGCTTTGTTATACATCATTAGAGGAATTGCTACTAATAGGTATGGCAGTACAAAAGCTATTGTTTTCTTAATTGTTTTTTTACTAAATAATTCTTTATTTTTTATATGATTCCAGAATATTGGAATAGCAAAGAAACTAGTCATTAGTATTTGTGGTCTACAAGCAGCGACACAAGCCATACATAAGCTTCCAGCAAATAAATAACTTGGTTTTAATTTATTATTATCTGCTTTTAACCACCAATATAAACCATATATGCTAAACATAATTGCCATTAATATTGGTAGTGAATAATGATCTGGTCTGCCCATAATTGCTAGAAGGCCACAAGAGTTAATAAATATAACTGATAATATAGTAAAAATTCCTACATTCATATTTTTAAACCATTTTTTACATATAGAATGTAGCAATAATACAAGGCCTATTACTACTGCAATCATAGTAATATAAAGACAAGTTACGGTTTTTATATGATGCCCTGTTAAAGCATAATAAGGAAGATAGTAGGCAATTACTGGACCTACTCCAAAGTAAACATAATATTTTCCTTTAAAGTAAGCTACATCCCAAATATATTCTTCTCCAGCTTCTTCCAATATTTTGTCTCTGTTTTCTCTATCGTAAGGATTTTCTAATTTTTTTAAAGCTTCGCTTGGTTCAATTTCTAAATATGTTTTTCCATGAAGTAAGCTTTCAGCTAGATATTGATATTGCATTCTAGAAGGACTATCGAAATCTTCAGCAACAAAGTAATAATTGAATTGAGAAATACCAGCAAATACTACAAGTTGAATTACAGCCATAATAGCTAAATATTTATTTGCTTTTTTATCAAATAGGCTTAAATTATAAATTGAAGACTTTGGTTTAAATGCATAAAGCAACATTATAAAAGAGAATAATAATAGTACTCTTACAATAGATAAATTTAATTTGACTGGGGTATTAAAAGCTATTTCTCTAATTTTAAAAGTATCTAACTCATTTTTTTGTTTTAAATAAATACGAATTTTTTCTGTTTTACCAGCCAAATGAAGTCTCATTGGTTCAGAATCTTTTTTATTTGTTGCTGATATTCTTCTTTCTTGAGTTAAAGAATATTGTTTATTAGCTTCATCTGTATATCCAATTTGAACAAATAATATTCTACTTTCTTTTAAATCAAAATCCATGTTTATATTATCTAAATGTTCATTTATACCTGTGATTTCGATATAGTTTTCTTTTTCACCAACAACCTGCAGTGAACCATCAGCAAGTTTTTTAATATCACTACCTAAGGTATATTTTGTAGTAGTTATTTTTTGATATCCAATAGACTGATAAAATCTTATATTAAATACAGTTATTTCTAAAAGAGTTAATACTAAAAATGCTTTTAGCGCAAATTTGTACACTTTGCTATAATTTTTGCTTTTTTTCATTCCAAATATTAATCCTAAAATAATCATAATACTACAAATAATTAATGTCATTAAAATCACCTTTTATAATTATATCATGAAATAGTGTTTAATGAAATTATTATTTAGTAATTCATATTTACTTATTTTGAAGTTTATGGTAAACTTAAGTCAAGAAATGAGGTATTTTATGAGTAAAATAGCAGTTTTAATACCATGCTATAATGAATCGCAAACTATAGAAAAAGTAATAAAAGATTTTAAAAAAGAATTACCAGAAGCGGATATTTATGTTTACGATAATAATTCTAGCGATAATACAGCAAGCATAGCTAAGAAAGCTGGAGCCATTGTAAAGCATGAATATATGCAAGGTAAGGGAAATGTTATTAGAAGAATGTTCCGTGAAGTAGAAGCGGATTGCTATCTTATGGTAGATGGTGATGATACATATCCTGCTAAACATGCAAGAGAAATGGCTGATATAATATTAGAAGGCAAAGCTGAAATGGTAGTAGGTGATCGCTTGTCTAGTACTTATTTTACAGAAAATAAAAGGATGTTTCATAACTTTGGAAATGTATTTGTAAGATTTTTAATAAATAAAATATTTAAAAATAATGTTAGAGATATTATGACTGGATATAGAGCATTTAGTAAGTTATTTGTTAAATCATTCCCAGTAATATCAAGTGGATTTGAAATTGAAACAGAAATGACTATACATGCGCTAGATAAAAAAATGAAAATGGAAAATGTTTTAATTGATTATCGTGATAGACCTGAGGGAAGCGAATCAAAATTAAATACTGTAAGTGATGGCGTTAAAGTTATTAAAACAATTGCTACATTATTTAAACAATATAAACCTTTACTTTTCTTTTCTATTGTATCAATAATTTGTTTAATAATAGGAATTGGGTTCTTTATCCCCGTAATAATTGGATATTTAAAAACTGGCTTAGTTGCTAAATTTCCATCTTTAATAGCAGCGTCTTTCTTTGGAGTAGTTGCTATTCAACTATTTGTAGGTGGACTAATACTTGAAAGTGTTGCACGTAAAGATAAACAAAGCTTTGAACTTCACTTAATTAATTTAGAGAAAGATTTAAAATAAAAAAGAAGTCCTAAGACTTCACTCAACTGTAACAGATTTTGCTAAATTTCTAGGCTTATCAACGTCTAGATTTTTTTCTTTAGCAATATAATAGGCAAGTAGTTGAAGAGGAATAATAGAAAGAATTGGAGAAATAAGTTCACTAGTAATAGGAATTAAAATAGTTTTGCTACTAGATTTTAAATCAGAAACATTTGTAACTAATATAGTATTAGCGCCTCTAGCTTCCACTTCCATTAAATTACTTAAAGTTTTTTCAGCAATATCACTTCTAGTTATTATACCCATTACTATGCTTCCATCCTCAATTAAAGCAATAGGTCCATGTTTTAATTCGCCAGCAGGATATGCCTCACTATGGATATAGGAAATTTCTTTCAATTTTAAAGAACCCTCTAGTGCTGTATTATAATCATTACCTCTACCTATATAAAATACATCTTCTAAATTATATATTTCTTTAGCAATTTTTTGATATTCTTCATGATGTGCTAGAATTTCTTCAACTTTTTTTGGTAATGCTAGTAGTTCTTCTTTTAGACTATTAATTTTCATTTCATCTTTTTTTAAAGCCTCTGAAATATATAATGCAAACGAAACTAAAAGAGCAACTTGAGAAACATAAGCTTTTGTCGATGCTACCGCTATTTCAGGACCGGCATGGGTATATATTGTATAATTTGCCACTCTTGTAATGCTTGATGCAACAACATTAGAGATTGCTATAGTTATAGCTCCCATTTCTTTTGCCAAATTTAAAGCAGCTATTGTGTCCGCTGTTTCTCCTGATTGACTAATAAAAATACATAGTGTTTTATCATCAACTAAAGGATTTTGATAGCGAAATTCACTAGCAGCTTGGACAACTGTTGTAATACCAGTTAAAGATTCAATAGCAGTTTTTCCAACAAATCCAGCATGCATTGCAGTACCACAAGCTACAATATAAATTTTATTAAGTGTCTCTAAATATTCTTGACTCAATTCAAAATTAAGAAAGTGTACCGGCTCTTTTTTTGTGATTATGCCTTCAATAGTTTCTCTAATAGCACGAGGCTGTTCAAAGATTTCTTTTAGCATAAAATCATCAAAGCCATCTTTTAGTGCACGAGATTGATCCCAATCAGTCCTTTTAGATTCTAGGCTTATTTCATTTAATTCATAGTCATAAAATTTAATACTATCATTTTTTATATAGGCCATTTGACTATCTTCTAAAAAGAAAAAATCTTTTGTATATTCTAAAATAGCGGGAATATCACTTGCAATAAAGTTTTCCTGAGTACCTTTACCAATTACTAACGGACTATGATTTTTAGCTACTAAAATACCATCTAATAATGGAGATAAAACTAAAATTGCATAGCTTCCTTTTAATTCTTTTAAAGCCATTTTAAATGCCTTTAAACAATTTTTTTCCTTTTTATAATAATAATCAATCAAATTAGGGATAACCTCTGTATCAGTTTCTGATAAAAAAGTATATCCTTTATCTTTTAAAAATTCTTTAATTTCTAAAAAATTTTCGATAATTCCATTATGAACAACGGCAAACCTTTTACTATTATCTAAATGAGGATGAGCATTTTCTTTACTAGGGCATCCATGTGTAGCCCATCTTGTATGAGCAATTCCGATAGTAGCCTCACTATCATTTATAGTTTCTTCTAATGCCCTAACTCGTCCCTTTTCTTTAAAAACTTCAATATTTTTATTATTTAAAAGAGCAATACCTGCTGAGTCATATCCTCTATATTCTAACGATTTTAATCCATTTATTAATATAGGAGTGGCCTTGCTTTTTCCAATATATCCTACAATTCCACACATTGTATATTCACCTACTTATATTAAAATATTACATCAAACTTTTAAATATGTCAATTTACCATTTTAAATTCTACAAAATAATGCTATAGTATTAATAGGTGAAGCATATGAAAACACTAAGTATCATAATGGGAAAACTAGCATCCTTTGTTTTAGGAATTTTTAAAAGAGGAGGAGCAACCCCAGGCCAAGTGGCATTAAAAATAGATAAAAATTTACTTAAAAAATTTAAGTATTCAAAAATTAAGATCGCTATTACAGGTTCTTCAGGAAAGGGAAGTACAGCAGCACTTTTGGCAGAAACTCTAAGAGAAAATGGATATTCTGTTTGTTTTAATTCTAATGGATCAAACTTAAAAAATGGGTTTACTTCCGCTTGTCTTAAGTATTGTAGCTTATCAGGTAAAATAAAAAGTGATATTATGGTTATTGAAATTGATGAAAAATTTACAAAAGAAATTTTTAAATATTTTAAACCTGACTATTTAATAGTTACAAACATTACTAAAGATCAACCTCCACGTCAGCATAATGTTGATATTACATTTAGTGAAATAGTAAGTGCTCTTCCTAAAAATACCACAATTGTTACAATGATGGATGAACCATTCTTAAGAAACTTTGAACTACAATTACCAAATAAAGTTATATATTATGGTATTAATAAAAATAAATTTTCTTATAAGAATCAAATATTCGAAAACTTAAATACATATTATTGTCCTAAATGTCATCATAGACTTACTTATGAATATTATAATTTTGAAACTCTAGGAAAATATAAGTGTGAAACTTGCGATTTTAAATGGAATAAGCCTTATGTTTTGGGTGATAAATTAGATTTAGAGAATGAGATAATTTATATTAACAATAAAGAGATAAATATTGGCGGAGATATGTTATTCTTTTCTTATAACACTCTTGCTAGTTATACCATGGCTAGTTTACTTAATATAAAAGAAGAGGATTTAGTTAAAAGTATTAACAAAGTAAATAAAAAGCATTCTTATAGTAAAAATATTAATTTTACATGTGACAATATTCTATATAAAGAATTAAAAGTAAAAGCGGAAGATGCTCCAACATTTAATCAAGCAGTATTTAAAATATATCAAGATAATCGTAAAAAAGATGTAATAATAGGGCTTCATAAAATAAGTGGAAGATATACTTATGAAGATGTTTCGTGGATGTATGATATTACTTTTGAACTTATAAACAATGATTCATTAAATAAGATATATTTATTAGGTGGATTTACAGGTGACTTTAAAAAAAGACTAGTTTTAGCAGGAATAAAAGAGAATAAAATAATAGAAAGTGATGATTTACAAACGGTTAGAAACTTAGTAAAAAAAGACAAAGTAGAGGTATGTTATGGACTTATTAACTATGACTATTTAGATACTTTTGCTAGTGTCTATAAGGAGGAAGAAAAATGATTAGAATAGCACATCTTTATCCTTATGAATTAGATTTATATGGAGAAAACGGAAATATTAAAGCTCTTACATTTATGCTAAAAGAAAATAATATTCCATTTGAAGTAATAAACATTGATATTGATGATGAAATAAATTTTTATGATTACGATTTCATATATATTGGAAGTGGGCGTAAAGGGTATTTAGATTTAGTAAGAGATAGGCTTAAAAGTAAAAAAGAAGAAATATTAAAATATATAAGTCAAGAAAAAGTACTATTAGTAACAGGAAATGCAATAAACGTATTTGACTTCTTGGGTCTTTATGAAGTAGAATACCAAAAAACTAGAAAAATATCGAATGTAGTAGGTACTACCTCTCTTTGTAAAGGCATTATAAAAGGTTTTCAAAATACCGAATATTTAATTAATAAGTCAGACAATATCTTGTTTACTCTTGATGAAGGATATGGCCTTGATGACACTGGCTTTGAAGGATTTAAAGAGAAAAATTTTTATGCAACGTCTGTTATAGGACCTTTACTTGCTAGAAATGATAATTTTTGTAAATATATTATGGAGCAAATTTTAACAATGAAGGAAGATTAATAAATTTTCCTTTTTATGTGCTTATATAATCTCTTCAAGAAAAATTCCCTAATATAATATGAATGAGGGAGGTTAAAGATGAAAAAAGTTATATTTTTATTTTGTATTATGCCTATATTTTTAATACCTATTAGAGCAAATGCTATAGCAAGAGGAATAGATGTCAGTGATTATCAAGGAAATATTGATTTTGCAAAAGTACGCGATGATGGAATTGAAGTAGTATATATTAGAAGTAGTGTAGGAAATAGCTTTGTAGATATTAAATTTAGACAAAATTATGAAAATGCTAAAGCAAACGGGTTAAAAGTTGGATTCTATCATTTTGTTACTGCTAGAAATGTAGAAGAAGCAAAAGAACAGGCAAGATTTTTTAGTCATGTAATTAGAGGAACAAAACCTGATTGCAGACTTGCTATAGATTTTGAAAATTTAAGAGGTCTTAGTAGAGACGAAGTAAATGAAATAGCTCGTGCTTTTATAGAAACTACAGAAGAACTAACAAAGAAGGAAATGATTGTATATAGTGATGCCTATAACGCAGCCCGCATGTTTGACTCTTACTTAGCAGAAAATTATCCATTGTGGATTGCAGAATATGAAGTTCCAAGACCAGAAGTTGCAAACTGGAAGGATTGGACAGGATGGCAATATACAGATGTCGGTAGAGTATCAGGAATTATTGGAAATGTTGATAGAGATGAATTCAAAGATGGAGTTTATTTAAGAGATTCAAGCGAAGTGCCTAACCCAGAAGTAAGCGAGGAAGATAGCAAAAAAACTGTTCATTATCGTGTTATGCCGGGTGATACAATTGATAAAGTAGCCAAAGAATATAATACGACAAAAGAAGATATAAAAAAGGAGAATCAACTTAAAAATGATAAGCTAAAACCAAATCAAGTGCTACATATAAAAACTGACTATCGTTATGAAATTAAGAATACAGAAGAGACTCATACTTATAAAGTAAAATATGGTGATAATCTGACATATATAGCTAAAAAATTTGATGTAACAATTAAGCAGTTAGTTATTTGGAATAATATAAAGAACCCTAATTTAATATATACAGGAGAAACATTAATTGTAAGTGTTCCACAAAAAAGGCATTTAATAAAATATAGGATAGTAAAAAACGATACACTTTACTTTATAGCTAAGGATTTTAATACAACAGTAAGGGAATTAGTAAAACTAAATAATATAAAAAATCCTAATCTGATTTATGCTGGAGATATTCTTTATATTCCTGAAAGTTATTAATTAAAAAGAACTGTTAATGACAAAATTAACAGTTTTTATCTTGCATTCATTTACATTATGGAGAATTAATGTTATAATTTTGTTGGTGAAAAAAATATGAAGTATTTAAAAAACAACAAAGAAAAACTTTTAACAATCTCTTATTGCTTTCTTATTTCTTTTATTATAATTATGATTACAAGTAAGTGCTCTTTTTTATATCCTTTCAATGATTGGGTAGACGCGAATGCATTTTTTACAGTTGGTAAGGGTTTAGTTCACGGAGTAATACCTTATATTGATATATTTGAACAAAAAGGTATTTTATTATATATTATTTATGCTCTGGGATATATGATTTCTAATACCACATTTCATGGTATATTTATATTAGAAGTAATTTCTTGGACAATCGCATTATATTATGCATATAAAACTATCAAGATTTTTTTATCAAATAAAAGTGCTTATTTTATTCTACCGATATTTATGATGTTAATGTGCACGAGTGCATCATTTGTTCATGGAGGAAGTGCCGAAGAATTTTGCGTTCCTCTTATGATGATTACTCTTTATTATTTCATGAAGCATTTTAAGGTAAGAGAATTGAGCTATAAAGAAATAGCTGTAGCGGGACTTTGTGCTGGATGTGTATTATTAATTAAATTCACATTATTAGGTTTTTGGTTTGGATTTATGGCTTGTATTTTCTTTCATTTATTCTTTGAAAAAAAATATAAGAAAGCATTTATCTCATGTATATGGTTTTTAGTTGGAATGTTTGCTCCACTATTACTAACTTTAATTTATTTTGGAGTTCATCATGGCATAAAAGAGTTTATTGAAGTATATTTTATCGATAATATGACTCTTTATGGTGATGTAAAATTAAATATCATTAAAAGATTATATAAGTTAGTAAAAGGATTTTTAAATGCTACATTATCAAATGGCCCAGCAGTATTTATTTTAACAATTGGATATATTTATGCCATATTTAAATTAAACAAGAAAAGAAATGAAAAAATATATATGACTCTATTATTTTTATTCACAATTTTAGGTATTTATTTTGGCCTTCGGTTTTATCAATATTATTTATTTCCAGTTTTAATTTTTATGCTTATATCTCTGATTTGGATATTTACTAAAATCCAAAAAAAGATTGATGATTTAGCTAATAAAAAAAGAAGATTATATCTAATAGTAACGTGCGTTACTTGTATTCTTTTTACTATCATATTTGCTAATTACAGAAGTATGATATTTAAGAAAAAAGATAGTTTATTCCAATATGAATTTAGAGATATTATTTTAAAAGAAGAAAATCCAACTTTGGTAAATATGGGATTCTTAGATTGTGGAATTTATACGCTAACCAATTTAGTACCAACAACATACTTTTTTGAAAAACAAAATATTTCTTATGAAAAATTTCCAGATAATTTAGATGCTTTTAATAAATATATTGAGGATAAAGAAACTATGTTTATAGTTTATTACACAAGAGATGCTTTAGAAGTTTTACAAAGAGAAAATGAAATGCTATTTAAAAATTATGAATTAATAAAGAGCGCTAGCCAAAAACTAGAAAAAAGAGATTTCAATGCATTTTTATTTAAAGTAAAGGAGAATTAAAATATGACAAAAACACTATATATGGTACTTCCTTGTTATAATGAAGAAGAAGTATTACCAGAGACATCAAAACAATTAAAGGAAAAAATCACCAAGTTAATAAGTGATGGTAAAATTTCTAAAAAAAGTAAAATTATGTTTGTAAATGATGGTTCTAAAGACAGAACTTGGGAAATGATAGAAAATTTAACAAATGAGGATCATATATTTGCAGGAGTTAAATTATCTCGGAATAGAGGGCATCAAAATGCACTTTTAGCAGGGCTAATGACTGCAAAAGAAAATGCTGATATTGTAATATCTATGGATGCTGACTTACAAGATGATATAAACGTAATTGATGAAATGGTTGATAAAAGTAATGAAGGATATGATATCGTATACGGTGTTAGAAGTTCCCGCAAAAAAGATAGCTGGTTTAAAAAGACAACAGCTGAAGGTTTTTATAAATTCATGAAATTAATGGGTGTAGATATTGTTTATAATCATGCTGACTGTAGATTAATGAGTAAACGTGCCTTAGAAGGACTAAGCGAATTTAAAGAGGTAAATTTATTTTTAAGAGGAATTGTACCATTAATTGGATTTAAGAGCACAATTGCTTATTACGAAAGAAATAAACGGTTTGCTGGCGAATCAAAATATCCTCTTAAAAAAATGTTATCATTTGCTTTTGATGGAATAACTTCATTTAGTATTAAGCCTCTTAGAATGATTTTAGGTCTTGGAATATTAATTTTATTTATAAGCATATTTATAATGATATATTCACTCATAGTAAAAATTACGGGACATACCGTAGCTGGATGGACGTTTCTTATAATCTCAATATGGTTTATTGGAGGTCTTCAAATGATATCAATTGGTATTATTGGAGAATATATTGGTAAAATGTATCATGAAACCAAAGAAAGACCTAGATATATAATAGAAACTGTAATTGATAAGTAGTTAAATTTTTAACTACTTTTTTAAGGAGGAAATATGAAAACCATAAAAAGTATAATTATAATATTAGGACTTTTTTCTTTTTGTTCTTGCACCAAAAAAGTCAATAAAGACGCCTTTATTACGTTTAAGGATAATAAAATTCCAGTATATAGTAAAACCTTCATCGAAGACTTAATTTTAGATACCAACGTTAATTTTGAAAATTATCAAATTAATACTGATACAATAGGAGAGACAAAAATAGATTTTTATTATACATATGAAAATCAAAAATATAACTATGAAAAGATAATAGAAATAGTAGATGATGAAAAACCAAAGATATTTGGTGGTGCTAATAAAACAGTTATGAAAGGCTATAGTGGCAATCTATGTAGTTTAGTAATGTATGGAGATAATTATGATAGTGAACCGCTTTGTATTATTGAAGGAGACTATGATATTAACAAAACTGGAGATTATAAAATAAAAATAATTGTAACAGATGCTAGTGGGAATTCTAATAATCATAATATAAACTTAAAAGTTGTAGAAAAAAATAATAATTCAAATAATATAGTAACCTTGCCTAAATATGCTTTTAGTGATGCCTTAAAAGATTATAAAAATGATTCCAACGAACTTGGAATCGATGTATCAGAGTGGCAAGGATTAGTAGATTATAAAAAGATTAAAAATGCTGGCGCTACTTTTGTCATGATGCGGATTGGTTATACTCCAACTTCAGGAGAAACACCTAAAATGGACGGAACTTATAAAAATAATATAAAACGAGCTAAAGAAGCAGGACTAAAGGTAGGCGTATACCTTTATAGTAAGGCTTTGTCAAAAGAACATGCAGTTAAAGAAGCAAAGTGGATATTAACAGAACTAGATGGTGAGTCTTTAGACTTCCCAATCATTTTTGATTGGGAAATATGGGATAATTGGAATAGTTATCATTTAAGTTTTCATGAATTAAATCTAATGCCTAAAGCATTTATTGAGACAGTTGAAAAAGCTGGATATAAAGGCGCTTTATATGGTTCAAAATTTTATTTAGAAAACCTGTGGGATGGCTCATATGATAGTGTATGGCTTGCTCATTACACAAATAAAACAAATTATAAAGGAAATTATTTCATGTGGCAATTTAGTAATACTGGTAAAATTGATGGTATATATGGAGATGTTGATATGAATATATTAACAGGAAAAGAATATTTAGGATAAGAGTTAAAATTTATTGTAGTAGTAACTTTATAATTTGACATTTTTAGAATTTCCCACTATAATAACTCATCAAGAAAAAGAAAAATTTATAGTGAATATCTCTAAAACTAAGGGTGTGTTAATATGTTACCATATGAAATTATACAAATAAGAAATTATTTAAAAGAAATTGGAAAAAAATACTTAATTTGTGAGGCTCTTTATACCCGTTCCTATAAAGATGTTCTATTAACTCTTTCCCTAAAACGTTGGGATGATCCTAAATTTGCTCCTCTTCTTACCTCTACTATTTGGAATAGCAATTATGAAGATGTTAAAAACATTTTACAAATGAAAGAATGGGGCGACCCTAAATTCATCATTCTTCTTACTTGTAATATATGGCATAGTAATTATGAAGAGATTAAAAGAGTTTTAGGAATGAAAGAATGGAATGACCCTAAATTTGCTCCACTTCTTACTTCTACTATTTGGCATCGTAACTATGAAGAGATTAAAAGAGTTTTAGGAATGAAAGAATGGAATGACCCTAAATTTGCTCCACTTCTTACTTCTACTATTTGGCATAGCAATTATGAAGAGATTAAAAGAGTTTTAGGAATGAAAGAATGGGACGATCCTAAATTTATTCCACTTCTTACTTGTAATATATGGCATAGTAATTATGAAGAGATTAAAAGAGTTTTAGGAATGAAAGAATGGGACGATCCTAAATTTATTCCACTTCTTACTTCTAATATTTGGAATAGTAACTATGAAGCTATCAAAAGCATCTTAGAAATGGAAGAATGGGATGATCCCAAATTTGCTTCTCTCCTTACTTCTACTATTTGGACAAGTAATTATGAAGGTGTTAAAAGTATTTTACAAATGAAAGAATGGGATGATCCAGAGCTAATCCATTTATTAACATCAAGTATTTGGAGCATTTCTATTTCTAGAATTAAAGAAGGAATAGAATATATGACAAGTATTGGACTAAAACAATATATTACGACATCACACCTTAGAAGAAGTGTTATTCAAATAAAAGCTTTAATACGCTTTATAAATGATAACCAACTTGATTTAATAGTTGACGGAAAATTAAATTCTATTTTTAACTATTCGCCTTCAACATTACATAAAAAATATGGTGTTAATTTAAAAGAATTAGTTCAAAGAGAAATTTTAATTGGTGAAGAAAGAAGCGTGCAAAGATAAGCATATTATAAAAAGAAAATCAGAAAGTAGTAACTTTATGATTTGACTTTTTTGTGAGTTCCAACTATAATAACTCATCAAGAAAAAGAAAAATTTATACCAAATATATCTAAAACTAAGGAGTTGTTAACATGCTACCATATGAAATTATACAAATAAATAAATATTTAAAAGAAATTGGCAAAGAAGAACTAATTTGCGACTATGTATATACTCGCTCTTATAAAGAGGTCCTATCAATTCTTTCTCTAAAATATTGGAAAGAACCCAAATTCGCACCTCTTCTAACTTCTTCTATTTGGCAAAGTAATTATGAAAATATTAAAAGTATCTTAGAAATGGAAGAGTGGAATGGTCCTAAATTTGCTCCACTTCTAACATCTAATATTTGGCAAAGTAATTATGAAGATATTAAAAGAATTTTAGAGATGGAAGAATGGAAAGACCCTAAATTTACTCCACTTCTTACTTCCAATATATGGACTAGTAACTATGAAGATATTAAAAGTATTTTAGAAATGAAAGAATGGAAAGACCCTAAATTTGCTCCACTTCTTACTTCTACTATTTGGAATAGTAACTACGAAGAAATTAAAAGTGTTTTAGAAATGAAAGAGTGGGATGATCCTAAATTTGCTCCACTTTTAACATCTAATATTTGGCAAAGTAATTATGAAGATATTAAAAGAATTTTAGCGATGGAAGAATGGAAAGACCCTAAATTTACTCCACTTCTAACATCTACTATTTGGACTAGTAACTATGAAAATATCAAAAGTATTTTAGCGATGGAAGAATGGAAAGAACCTAAATTTACCCCACTTCTAACTCCTACTATTTGGAATAGTAACTATGAAAATATTAAAATTGTATTACAGATGAAAGAATGGAGCAATCCTAAATTTGCCTCTCTTCTTACTTCCGTTATTTGGAAAAGTAATTATGAAGAAATTAAAAGAATTTTAGAAATGAAAGAGTGGGATGACCCTAAATTTGTCCAACTTCTAACTTCTAATATTTGGAATAGTAACTATGAAAATATCAAAAGTATCTTAGAAAT
>CAMNSE010000010.1 GCA_946554525.1 uncultured Mycoplasma sp. | reverse complement strand
AGATAATTTATCGCTATTGCGAAGCGCGTAAATTATTTCAGCACCGTCTCCTCCTGGCGATAGTCAATGTGTGTCATTTTGCTATTTTTTATTTTATATATTCTGATTCTTTTTCTAAATAATCTTTTTGAAAATTCTCCCACATTTCCTTTTCTCTTTTAAATTCCTCTAAATTAACATATCTAGGTTTAATTTTTTCTATTTCAGGATCTTTAAAATTTGAAATTATTTTTCTATATGAATGTTCAATTATTAATTTTTTCAAAATTAAACTCATTTTTAAATCAATCTGGTATCTAGGTTTAACCTTTACTCCAACCTGAGTATATAAAATTTTATTAGGTGATATTGGAAATAAAATATTGCAATTTTTTCTTCCCCAGCCTCCACCAAAATCATAATCATTTTCATTATTATAATTAAGACAAATAACTGGATCATCACTTGTTGGTAAAGTTACCTTTTCATCTACAGTAATGATCCCCCATTTGTGTGTATGTAATATTTTTACTGTATTTTCCAACATATGTTTCATAATCCACAAATAAAATTGTTTGCCTAATATCGTTTCAACTTTTAAGATAGCTTTATCTTCATCTATATCTCCAGTATCCGTTATTTTAAGTGGAAAAAGCTCATTATTCTCATTTTCTTTATATTTATTAATTGTCTTTAAAATTTCTTGTTCCTTAATGTTAGAAATTTCTTCACATTTTTCTTGAAAAATTGGAACACAACTTTTTTTAGCTAAATCCAATATTTTAACTATATAAGCAGGAGAACGAACTATATGACATGCAAGAAAATCAATTAAATAATGCCATTCATCAGATGCCATTCTTTCATCATTTATAGCATGTTCTAAAGCTTCTTTAACTGGTATTTCATATTTTACATTAAACCATCTTTCAATATCATCAATTTCAATACCATTTTTTATACGGACAAAGATACTATCTAAACTTCCAACGCTTTTTATTGATTTCGACTGCCACAATGGAACCTTAATGTGTGGAACTAATAATTCATATACTTCAACTTTATTGTTTTTATTTTTCCATGCTTCAAGATACATCTGTGATAAATAATGATTATTTCTACTTAAATTTTTGCTCAAAATAGTTCCTCCAAATCATAAAGTTATTCCTTAATCTCATAAGTTTTTCCAAACGTATCATGTTTTAATAATTTTAACAGCCCATTACCAACATATCTACATTCAAAATAAAAGATTATTGCATCTTCATAGTCAAAAGTATTATCTCTATTAGGATCAGTATCATGCTTTGCATAATTTAATATTCGTCTCAAATAATCTAATCTTTCATACAACCCATCATCAATTATACTTTCTTTGTATAATTGAGATATATTTTTTCCTAATTCTCTATGATTATAAATAAATTTCATAATTTTATTATTAGAAGCTACAAGTTTTACTAACGTTTCAATATGTAAGGCAGTATCAATTATAATATGTCTTGGTCTTGTACAATAAAACATATCACTTCTAGCATATTGAAGACTTCTAAATACATTTCTATAGTCTCCCCAAGAGTTAAATGGGTTTACAGTTGGATCTAAAGGTGTAGCATAACCCCCTAATCCTCCTAACTTTTGATCATACTCCCAAATTTCTCTTTGCGTTTCTTTATTCTGATAATCTTTTTTGATTATGTCGGCAAGTCTTTCAAAAATTTTCTTATCAACATCATTATAATAACTATTTACTATTGTCCTTGTTTCCGCTCTCATTTTTCACCTCAAATGTAATCATATAAGTAGTTTATCTTTTTATGTAACACTTCTCCCAAACTTGGGTAGAAGTTCTAATTATTTAATATACTAAATTTATAGACAATTTCTACATTTCTATCTTTATCTATAATAACTTTGTCTATTAAAGCCTGTAAAAGTTCTCTTGAGGGATTCTCAATATCGATTAATTCTCTTATTTTATTTTCATATTCTTTTAATTCTGATTTATTAACTTTATTGTTTTCTTTAATATTTTGTAAGCTTTCAATTTTTTCTCTTGTTCTAACAAGAGAATTTTCAGTTTCTCTAGAAATTCTTAAATACATTTCTTCAGATACTATTCCATTAAATTTATCTTGATATAACATATCTAATTTACTAATAAAATCTTTTTCTTGTTTTCTTAAATCACTAATTTGATTATTAACATCATCTTTATTGTTTGTATTATTAACTTTTTTTGATATTTCAGATACATCTAAAGTTTTCAAATACTTTTTACAAGTATTTCTAATAACTTCAAGTAATGATTCTTCTAATTTATCATACGGACTGAAATGAGGTTCACACATTCTTCTTCTAGGATCTCTAGAATATCTATTACAATTAATAGTCCAATAATCATGGTTTTTTCTATAAGATACTGTTAAAGTGTTACCACACTCTTTACAATATAATAAATTTTCAAATAGTCTTTTTTCTCTATTAGTAACATTAGATTTAATAGTTCTTTTAACATTGTTTTGCACACTTTCAAATATAAATCTATCTATTAATGGTTCATGGGTATTTTTAACTATATCCCAATTACTTTTTGGTAATGCTTTTTTCTTTTTGGATTTATAAGATACTTTAGTCTGTGTACTTTGAACCATATCACCCACATACATTTGATTTTTTAATATCTTTTTAACAGAAGAAATTGTCCACATAGGATTATATTTGGCATTTGAGTTAGGATTTTTTCTCTTTAAACTACTTGGTGTTTTTATATTATTATCATTTAAATAAGTAGTTATATCAGTTAGTCCTACTCCATTATAAGCCATGTCAAATATCTTTTTAACAATAGGCGCATATTCTGGATCTGGTATTAAGTGTCCTTTATCTTCTGGATCTCTTAAATATCCGAAGCTAGGCATGCTACCTATAAATTTACCATTTCTTCGTTTATCATTTAGAACATTGCGTATTTTAATTGAGTTTTGTTTACTATAATAATCATTACAAGCAAATAACCATGTTGCTGAATCATTACTTGCTTGATTAATAGCGTTATCATAACCTTCTAACATAGAAATAAATCTTATTCCATTTTCAGGAAAGAAAGTTTCAACATAATAACCCGTTAAAATATGATCTCTACCTAATCTTGATAAATCTTTTACTACAACAAGATTAATTTTTTTGGCTTTAATATCTTCTATAAGTCTTTGAAACCCCGGTCTATCAAAAGTAGTACCTGAATAGCCATCATCTACGTATTCATCTACAAAAATAAAACCTTTTTCTTTTACAAAATTCTTTAGTATATTTCTTTGATTAAGGACACTCTCACTTTCAGACTCGTAAGATTTGCCCTCATCAGCTTCAGATAATCTTATATAAATTCCTGCTTTATAGTATTCTGGCATCTCTCTTAAAGTGTTATACAAGTTTACTCTCCTTTCTCTTTTGTATAACAACTAAAGCCAATTAAATTATAACACATAAATTTAATTATGAGCATTCTGTCAATCACTATTTATCACACTATTTATAAATTTAGTTACCAAATCTGTAAAATTAGGAGAATCATCTTTGAAAGTTTCTATTATCTTAAACATAAGCCACCTCATTTAATTTTATGAGTGAGCTATTCATAATATATCTTTCTCCTTTTCTTTAAACTCTTTCAATAAATTCTCCATTTTTTCTTGTTCTTCTTTAGTTGCAACACTAGGTTCAATAGGAATACCATGCCAATACTCTACACAATTTTCATCAACGTAATAAATTTTATCTAATATATCTTTTTTATTTTTATTATATTTATTATCATGGTTAAAATTATTTTGAATACTGGTATTAATATTTTCTTGAATACTTATTATTCTTTTCTTTAACACCTCTGTTAATCTAATTATTCTTTTTGAATTATTCTTTTCACTATTATTTATTTCAATATCTATATATCCATATTTTGATAAACTACTTATACTTTTTGATACTGTTGTTTTAGTACATTCAAACTTATTCATAAATTATCTGTTAGTAGGCCAACAATATCCATTTTTCTTACATAGTGAGACTAGTTCAATTAACAATAATCTTTCAAAGTAAGTTAATCTATTATCTCCTAATACTGATTCTGGTAATACTAAACTTATAAATGGTTCTATATCTTTTTTCATTATCTTTCCAATATAAGATTATCAAGTTTAGTAGTTCCATGTTATCCTCCTTCCTTTACCAGTCTTTTTAGGAACACATAAAAAGAACTGAACATATTAGTCCATAACAAAACAAGGGAATAATATCCAATCTTGCTTGTTGGAATAAATATGTATTCAGTTCTTATATTTGAACTTTAATTTATAAGGTTATTTCCCTATTTTAATTGTGTCTATATTAAATGACACTATATGTTTATATGTATTAGTCACATTCCCTAGTGACTAAAATAATTATAACACCTATTACTTATATATCAATAAGTAATCGTTCGACATAATTCGACAAAAACTATTCTTTTTCTTGTATTTCATTTTCATCTTTCTCGTCAAATAAAGTATTTACATCTTTTTGTATATCTGAAAACAATTTATTTATATTTTCGTAAATCCTTAAATTTTTTTTATAATCTTTTGATGTTTTCTCATCTATATTATTAGAAAGATTATATTCTACTTTTTCAGATAATCCTTTGAAAAAACTTTCATAAAATTTTTGTGAATCAAATATCATATTATCCAAGTTTATCTGAAATAATTCGTTATTCTCTGAATCTTCAATTACTATCAAATTTTCTTTATTAATCATTTTTATTTGTTTTGTCATATCTTTTCCACCTCTTATTAATCGTATCAATTCCGCCATCAATGCTATTTGCAATTATATCAATTATATTATATTGATCATCTTCATACTCTAAAGCGCCATAATGAATATCCAACCCAATTTCATTTTTTTGAATAGCAATAACATTATCAACATCCAAATTAACAATAAACTGGGGATTATGAGTGATAATTATTAACTGCCTATTTTTCCCCATTAACTTAAAATTATCTAATAAATATTCCTTAATTGAATTTTGTGATACATCATCTTCTGGCTGATCAATTATATAGATGCCATCAAACGACTTTTGATTAGATAATAAATCAAAATATATTCTCGAATCAAATCCATTAGATAATTCTGTATATACATCCTTATCACTTTTTAAATTAATTACATTTTTACATTTAAAATCAACATCCAATAAATCTTTAACACGTTTTTTTAGAAATTCAACTGGTCCTTCACTATCATCATAGTCCTTTATTTTTTCTTCTAATAATTCAGCATTTATATCAGAATATGCAATTAATTTACCTCTAACAAAACATTTTTCAAGAATGCTATAAAAATAACTATTAGTAATATTTTCCACTTTTGTTTTGGTTATAAATCTATATTTACCAACATTTTCTACTGAAACAGGAACTTTTTTAGATTTAATATCTGGTTTGCATTCTATTGAAGTTTTTTCTAATTTTACTAGATCTACAATTGTATTTTTAAGTTGTGATATATTATTAGTATATATACCAGTTTTTTTATCACTATCAGATTTAATATTTGTTAATTCGTTATCAAGCAGATTAATTTTATTTGTTATTACATCAATAATAGAATTTTCAAAAACATCTCTATTTTTCAATTTATTATATTTTTTTGATAATTCCATCATTTCTTTTTTATATACTAATAACTTTTCCTTATCATCTTTTAGCAACTCATCTAATGCAATAAGATTGTTATAACTAGTAATTAACCCGTCAAATAAATCTATAATGGATTTATATCTATTTAAGTCTAATTTCTTTATTACATTATCAAACGTTAAATTATCGATATTGTCTTCTATATTTATCATAAAAGACTTTAATTCACATTTTTTCTTTTCATATTCTATTTTTGAATCAATTGAATTAAAATATTTTGCATAACTATTATCTAATTCAGCACGTAATAGTTTAATATTAGGTTCTGGAGGAAAATACTTTGATAAAAATGTTTTTGCTTTTAATTTTCCGTTAGTAAAATTATCACGAATTTCGCCCTGCTTATCAAAGCCAAATATATTGCTTTCATCAATTATAGTTTTAATGTTCATCTTATTACTACTTAAATATTTTTGATATTTGTCTTTCAAAGTTGAATTAATCTTCTTCCAATCTGTTATAGCATGAACTAACAGTGATTTGCCAACAGAATTATCTCCAATTATAACATTAATTCCTTTTGACAATTCAATAGTCTTTTCACACCCATTTATTGTATACCTTATTTCTTTTAAATATCTTGAAGATTGGCTAAAAAAACTATTGTTTAAGCTTATTCTTCTATAATCAGTTATTGCCATTACAAGTCCTTTAAATGTTGGTAAACATTTTAAGAATGTATATGGATAATCATCTATATTGTCATTTTTATCAATCTTTGGATATATATTCCAATCATGGCAATCACTTGAAGTTATAAATTTAACATCACTTGTTAACGATAACTGTTTCATATGATTCATATATATATTATTAAATACTTGATTCTTCTTATTTCTAAATTCAAATGAGTCAAAATAATCAGCAAACACTAATTCATCAAATGTCCTTTTTCCAAGTGTTGATACATCGTTTTCTTTTAAATCACCATTACTTAATGGAGAATTTTTTTGATGTGCAATCAAAATAACACTTAAACCAATATTTCTTAAAATGTCTAAATACGTTTCTTCCTTATAAGCATCTTTCCCAATTGCATCATATTTAGGATTACCATTATCATCTACTAAATATGAATTAATATCTTTAAGTTTTTCATTATTTGAATCATCAAATATAGTTATTATATGTATCACTTTAGAATCATCGTCACCACTCAATAAAACAGAAGCTTCAATTCCTGGTAATACTTTTTGAATAGAACCAGTATTCTCTGATTCTTTTAATTTTGAATATAAATTATAATCAAAATAATCATGATCCGTTACTGCACACATATTTACATTATTTTCGTTTAATTTTTTTATTAAAATATCTATATTTGATAACGTATTATTAGAAACTTTGCTACCATCTTTATGTTTAGAGTAACATGAATGAATATGTAAATCTATTTTCAATGACTTATCTACTATTTTATTACACATAGCTTATACCTCCTACTACAAAAAAGCACAAGACAAAAACTTAAATATATATTTAAGCCTGTACTAGCGCTCATTCTATGTATTATAAATATCATATTTTTCTTTCATAATCGAAATATTTTTTAGAGAATTCCATTGGTTTTCAACAACTTTAGAAACTTTTGATTTTATTACTTCATATTTTTCTTTATCTTTATAAATAGGAATCTCAATTTCTTTCCATCTATCGGCTATATTTGGTAAAGTCGTATCAATAAATATTTTATTATTTGATTGTTCATATGATAGTCTATGCGACAATGCATACATCAAATATTCAGGAGTTATCCCATATTTATTTTTATAATCTTTAATTCTTAAAACCAATATTTCCCTAGTTAATATTACTTTCAAATCATAAGGAGAAACCATTGCTACGCTTCCAATTCTATAACTTCCTCTTCTGACATATAAAATATCTTTTTCTTTCAATTGTTTTGCAGGCTTATATAATCTATTAAACTCTGATTCAGGAATTAATGCTGTTGGATCCTTATATATTTGCCAATTAACAATATCTTTAACCCTAATATATGGAATATCTCCAGTGCCTTTAAATTCAGATGATGGAGAGCCATTTCCATCAAAATATTCAATGACACCTTCATCAATTAATTGTTGTAAAGATATTAAATCTATATTCTCTTCTTTTGCTTTTTCTTGAATCTCAACTTTTTTTGAATTCCAATAATATCTTGGAACAAGTATTCCTGAATTTTTTATTAAAGATGAGTCCACTTGAAATGTATATTTTTGATCAAATATTGCTCCAGAATTTTTAAGCTTAATTTCTCTAATTATTTCTTTAGTATCATCTAATATTTTATTTGTATAAATTTTTCTTTTATCATCATACCTATACAGAGGTTTACCATTATGATCGTGGCCTATATACTCTGCAACTGCCATATTAATTTCTTTTTGTTGAGGCATATTTTTTTGAATGACTATCGCAATACATTTTGCATTGTTATGAGGCCTAAATGTATTGTGTGGTAAATCTATAATCCATTGTATATTATGTTTGAAAATAAATTCTCTGACATTTTTTTGATTAGGGGCATGAAAATATGTTTCAGGTAAAATTATACCTACTCTACCACCATCTTTTAATAGTTGTAAATTTCTTTCTAAAAATAAAGTTGAGACATTTCCTTCATCTAACAATTTTTCTTTGCCTTTTGAATCAATTTTTTTAGCAAGCTCATATTGAGATAGTTTTTGCTTCCCAGTTACTTTTATATCTTTTCCAAATGGCGGATTACTAAATGAAACAGAAAAAGTTCCAAGTTTAACATTTTGTTGAGTAAATTCTTTCCAATTGTCAGGATTTTCCAAACTGTCCTCACAAAAAATGCCACCTTTTCCGTCACCTAAAATTGCCATATATGACTTTCCTAATTTAGTTAGAAAACTATCTTTTTCTATTCCTCGTATATTCTTAATACCAACTGTTTTCTTTTCTTCAACAATTGCACTTTCTGACCAGCCATATGTATTACCCATTTCATCAATATCTAACCATAATTCTTTCAAAGCCTCAACTAAGAAACTTCCACTTCCACAACTAGGATCAATTATTATATCATCTAAAGTAGGGTTAACAGCAGCAACTAAAGTTTTAACAACATTTTTAGGAGTAAAAAATTGTCCTTGTTCTCCTTTTAGTGAGCCACCTATAAAGACTTCAAAAGCATCCGCTATTATATCCCTATCAGTATCTATCAGACAATAATTTTGAATTTTACCTATTACATAACGAAGAGTGTGACCATCAAAATCAATAGAATCTGATTCATCTAGTACGTCCTTATATTTTGTTTTTACTCTTAAAAATAAAGTATCAATTCTTTCTCTTATTTCTTGATCGCTATCACATTCTGATGCCCTAAATGTCACCATATCATCCATTTTAGTAAACCTTTCATCATATATTTTACATAAAATTAGATGAATCATCTCTTTAGCTATTGCCTCATCTCTATTAACTCCAACACTATTTCCAGCAATATAACCTCTCAACTCTGAAAAAATATCTTTTAAATTATGAGTGCTTTTTAAGTCTTTTCTTTTATACAATCCAATTTCTTCACGTTTTTGATTATATTTTGGAATAGCTGGTATTTCTCTAAAATGTATATTACCGGATTCTTCAATTTTTTCAATATATAGGCTTTCTATACCGTTATACCAAATTCCTATTCTAGCTTCACAAAATTTTAAGTAATCTTCTAATTGATCCTGACCGTCTTTTCTCGTGGATTTTTTATTTTCAACAACTATTTTTAGTCTTTTATTATTATGGTTATCGTATTCAAAAACAGCAATATCAATTGGATAACCCCTTTTATCTGATGGAGATGATTTAACTCTATACTGTGGATGAGTTTGAATCATATCTTTTGGATACCCATAATCTTCTACTAAAATTTTTGAATAAGGTTGAACAGCATTTATTTCTTCTGGTGTTGCATTAACTTCTAATCCAGAAATAAAGTCAATTATTTTTTCCATAAAAGTACCTCCAATTTATATAAACATTATACCACATATTTCGACATTTTTTTACTTTACCATTAAAATACTAATAAAATTTTAAATAGGGATTGGGAGTAATCCCATAAAAGAATTTCGTGCGGGAGTACAAATTTAGTGCTGGCTAGACAATAGATTCACTCCCAAAATAATTAGTTGCACTTAAAAAACTCTATCAATTTGATTTGATAGAGTTCTCTTTTTAATAAAATTTTTTTAATATCATTGGATTATTATTTACTATTTTTAAATTATATTTTATTCTTAATATCTTCTTTATAGATGGTATAAGTTTATCT
This sequence comes from uncultured Mycoplasma sp., assembly GCA_946554525.1. GTDB lineage: Bacteria > Bacillota_I > Bacilli_A > RF39 > UBA660 > Caccenecus. The sequence continues at coordinate 37,126 of CAMNSE010000010.1, read as the reverse complement.
ATATCACATCTTACATTAAATACATCTATTGCTGAATTAATATGGTTATAAAGTGGTGCTTTAGATAATGCTCTCTTATAAAAACTATCTGCAATATAAAAAGCTACTACATCTGGTATAACAAATTCTTTTAGATAGTTGTTATAATTAATACATACAGGTAAATATATTATTTCAAATTCTTCATCTGTAATATCACACATAGATATACTCCTTTAGAATTATTTCTTCTGCAGTATTTTTAATATTATTTATTTTACTTACCCAAAGCATCTGATTATTTTGTTTTAATTCTTCATTTATATTTTCTTTTTCAGCAAGTTCATTAATTAACATTTGTACTTTCTCTATAACAATAGTATCTATATCATGAAGATATTCATTTAAAGTATCATTCATAAGTAAATCAAAATATAATCCTAACTTATGTTTTTTAATATATTCTAGTCTTAATAACCCATATTTTCCTATATTTAAATTGTTTTTCATCTTTTAATTTAAATTAGGTAATAAATAATCACCTTTTCTAGTGTAGCTAATATTCATAACATTTCTCCATTCTTTATTATTTATTTGGCTTTAATCGTTATACATACTTTGTTACACAATGACCATCGCCCCCTCCGGCATTTATGTGATTAGATACCATTATTACATCATTACCACTTCCGTATAAGCTTTGTGCTTTCTTTGGTCTATTAGTAGAATCTAAGCTCACATCATCAGTTCTAGTTAAGGCATTTTCTATTCCTAAATCATTTAAACGATCAGACATATACTTACTAATCATTAATGTGTAATCTTTTTCAACAATTCCATTTGCGCTAGTTCCAGGATCAGCCCCTCCATGTCCTGGATCAATAACAACCTTTTTAGTTGCTCTTTCTTCCATGTTAATCACCTATGGTAGTATATGTATAATCTTCCTATTGGTTATAATTATTTAAATCTAGTCATATAAATAAGTAAAAAAGTAATTAAGATCAATTTATAATCAAACAATTTTTTGTTTGTTAAGTATTATTTTTATCTAGATTTATTTGTTTCATTTAATTCATTTTTATCTATAAATTTTTGTGGGTGTTTTATTAATTTTACCATACTTATAGGAACTGGGTTCTTATATCCCGATGATTTCATATGCCTTACAGTTGGGTCGGCGGATAGATGACATCCATAATCATATGCAGGAGTAAAAAACTCACAGTTTGCTGGGCATTCAATTATTACACTACCATATTTTAAACATACACCACCAAGATACCAGTCAACTCCTCTATTATTATTAAAAATTTGACCATTCTCTATGTATTCAATATACTCATCTTCTGCTCCTGCACCATAAATATAGCCCCATTCTAAATATTTATTATACATTTCTACACTAATTGCTCTATAAACACAATCAGAGCGAAGATTATACCCATCTACATTTTTAATTGGATGATCACGACCTGCAATAAGTTTTTCTTTTAAAGTTAAAGAATCGCCATTAATTATTTTTTCTTGAACTAATCTTAATTCTAAATCTTTAGATAATGGCATTAAAGTAGCATCATAGTTTCCATTTTCATTCATAAATAAAGCTCCTAATCTTTAAATAATTTAATAATAGCCAATGTAAGTAATTATTCATAAACACTTGGAATTCCAAAATAATCTTCTAAAGATATCCAATTTCCATTATTATATAGCTTAGTTGCTAATTCTTTACCAACATATCTGATATGCCAAGGTTCATATTGATATCCTGTTTCATTTTCTTTTCCATTTGGAAATCTAATTATATATCCATATTTATAACAATTATCATTTACCCACTTACCTTCTTTAGTATAAATAAAAGAATCTGAAACAGTATTTAAATCAAAGCTTAATCCTGTTTGGTGTTCAGAGTGTCCTGGTCGAGAAGAATAAGTATCTGCGGCTGCTTGACCATCACGAGCTACATATCCATTATATAGTTTTACTTGCATACTTTGTGGTCTATATCCACTTTGGATCCATAAACTATATCCTAATAGTGCCGCATCATTTTTCATGTCTAACCATGCTGCATATGCTTGATTATTAATACAAGTATTACAAAGTCCAGTTATTCCAACACTTGATGTATAAGTATTACTTGGAACATAATTATCCGCTAAAGCATAAGTTTTATTTGCAATTAATATTCCTTCAATATAAATTGAACCATTAATCTTGTATATTTCAAAATCTTTTTTGGTTGTACCAATAAGTTCTTTTTCGCCATTTGGAACTTCTATAGGATCATAATTACCATTTCTTACAGGAATATGAGTTTCTGTTTTTTCTACTTTTAAAGTAAATTCTTCTTCAGCTATATTATCACTACTATCTTTTGCAACATACTTCAAACTATAAGTACCCTCTTTATTAAAATCATAATCACCTACTACTGTAGCAGTTAATTCTTCATTTGAATTATCTTTAACAGTAACGCCTTTAAGTAAATCAATCTTTGCCCCTACTTTCGTAGTTATCTCTTTTTTAAAGGATATTTCAGGCTTAGTTGTATCTAAAACTCTGACATTAAATATATATTCATGGTCTTTATCAGTTAGCTTAATTGTTTGTTCACCTAATTTTTTTGTATCAACAAATATTTCTCCACTTATAATATCTTCTTTTTTTACATCATCAAGATAAGATAATAAATCAACTTCACTATTAACTTCAACTTGAATTTCTTTTTCTATTAAATTATTTCCAGATTCTTTTTTAGTTAGAATAATTACTAATAATACAGCAATAACTATAATAACTAAAAGAAAAATAAATAAGGATATTAATTTTTTATTTAAAGTTCTTTTTTTCAAAGAAAATCCCACCTTTTATTATTACGCTACCATCATATCAAATTTAAAATATTTTATCAATAAATAACAAAAGAAAAACAGAATTTCTTCTGTTATTTTTTCTTACTTATTATATTTTATTACTACATGACGATTAGGTTCTTCCCCTACACTTTCTGTAGTAATACCTTTAAAATCCGTTAAAATATTATGAACAATTCTTCTTTCATAAGAATTCATGTTCTCCATTTCAACATCAGTTTTAGTTCTTAATACGTCTCGTGCTAGATTTTTAGCAAGTCTCTCTAATTTTTTTATTTGTCTTTCTTTATAATCCTCAACATCTAAAACAATTCTTGGACCATTAGAAGTAATATTTTTAATATATTGTCTAACAATGGTTGTTAGAGCTTCTAAATTTGCACCATTTTTTCCTATAATTAAAGGATTATTAGATGAATAAACTTTTAAAGTCGTTGTATTTTCTTTTGTACTTACTTCAATAGAAGCTTCAATACCCATATTTGTGATAATGCCTTTTAAAAACTCCGCTGCAGCATCTACTAAATCTAATTTTAAGAAACCACTACATTCATAATTAGTTCCTTTAAATAATCCCCCTTTTATTTCCTCATAAGAATACACTACTTCATCAACATTTGCATTTAATTTTGCAAGTACTCGATTAAGCGCTTCTTCTTTTGTTTTTGCAACTTCTTTTACTACGTTCATAACTACTTTCCTTTCTTCTTACTAATAGATGGTTTAATAACTGTATTTTTTTTACTATCTCTTTCATCTAACTTTTTAAACACAAAATTTTGAATAACAACAAATCCATTTGTAGCAATCCAATAAAGTGCTAAAGCTGTTGATAAATATAGCGATGCAACACTAATCATTACGACCATAAACTTAAACATAAATGACATTTGTTTAGCCATTTCATCATTAGCTCCTGGAGTATTATTCATAGAATGTCTAAATGATAAATATGTAGTTAATATTGTTAATAGAATTATAATGATATATGACCATTCATGATATTCTAAAAGTCCTACAATAGGAGTTTTTCCAAGAGTTAATCCTAAGAATGTATCTTCAAATATTGCTGGGATACGATTAATTGCTTGTAAAAATGCAAAGAAAAGCGGAAGTTGAATAAATGCAAGTAAGCAACTGCCAAAAGGACTAATGCTATATTTTTTATACACCATCATCATCTCTTGAGATTTAGCTATCATAGATTCATTATCATTTTTATTAGCATATTTCTTTTCAATTTTAGCTAGCTCTGGCTGAGCTTTTTGCATATTACTTGATTGCTTCATTGTCTTACGTGATATAGGCATTAAAATTAGTCTAATTGCTAAGCCTACCAAAATAACTGCAAGACCAAAACTGTTAATTAAATATCCAAGCTTTAAAATAAGAAATGCTAATGGCTTTACAAAAATACCTTCCCAAATTCCAGATGATTTATTACTAGATAATTTAAATTCACTACAAGTTGGCATTTCATCATAATTTATTTTTGTTTGATCTTTATATTTTGTATAAAGGTCATCTAATTCTTTATCCTCTGGCTTACATAAAATATCTTTTTGTAATATTTGTCCTGTTTTTTCATATTCTACAGGTTTCTTATCTTGCATTATGTAATTACTTTTTCCACAGCCGGTCAAAGAAAATATTGCAAGAATTAAAAAAACAATTTTAATTTTTTTCATTTTATTTTTCCTTTCGTGAGTAATAATATGAATGATTCTTCCATTATTTTAAAAGAAATTTCATTTATTCCCCTTCTAACCATTATAATATAATTTTTAGTATTTGAAAACAGTTTTTTATGTCGACTAATAAGATCTCTAAGTTGTCTTTTTATTTTATTCCTAACAACCGCATTCCCACATTTTTTACTAACAGCTAAACCAAACTTAGGAAATTCTTCATTACTATCAACATAATATATAACAAAATGTTCATTTTTCAAATACTTTCCATTTTTAATTATATCATTAAATTCAGTACTTTGTTTTACTGTTTCGTATTTCTTCATATATTTTCACCTTCGTTTTAATAGATAAAAAAATACCACTAAAAAATCAGTGGCTATCTTGATAATACTTTACGACCTTTTTTACGTCTGTTTTTTAAAATATTAGTTTCTTTTCTTGCAAAAAAACCATGTTTTTTTGCTTTTTTACGATTATTTGGTTGATAAGTTCTCTTCATCGGTATCCACCTCCTTGATACAAGTGTTTTTATTATAAACTTTCTCTTAAATAATGTCAAGATTTTTAAATCATATTATTAAATCTATCCTTATTATATAAATAAAATTTTAAATACCAATTTAAATATACTTCATTAACTTTTTATTAACATTATAAAAAAACTATAATTTAAATAAAAATAATTATCAACACAACATTTAAATTACAATGTTAGTAAAAATGCACTTATCCACAATTCCACGCATGTCAAAAATTGTAGATTTTATAAGAAATTTGATAGATTTTTAAATAGTTATTAACATTATTAACTTTAAAATTTAAAATATTATTTTGTTAATTGAAAACTTTTTTTTAAAAAAGTTGTTAGTAATGTTGATAAATCTATTTTTTTAAGGTATTATATATGACAAAAGTTGTGAATAACTTGTGGATAGAAAAAAATTACAAATTTCTACTTTATTTTCACATAAAAATGCGCTACAATTAAATTGTTAAACGTACAATTGCGGGGTGAGGTATTTGTCGAAGGAAGCATTATTAAAAGAATTTTTAGATAATATTTATAAAGAAATTAATCCGGCCTCATTCCATGCTTGGTTTAATGATTTAAAAATTATTACTCTAAATAATGAAAAAGTTGTTTTTCAAGTTCCAATGGACATTCATAAAAAGATGCTTGGAGACAACTACTATTCACTGATTGAAAAAACTTTGTATAATATTACAAATATAAATTATGATATTAACTTTATTTTAGAAGACGAAGCTGGAGTTATACCTGAAATTACTGGTGATAACGGTCAACTTACTAACACTAATTTTGAAACTAATTTAAATCCTAATCTAAATTTTGATAATTTCGTAGTTGGAGATACTAATAGACTTGCTAAAGTTGCGGCTATGGCTGTTGCAGAAGCACCTGGAAGAATTCATAATCCATTATTTATTTATGGAAAAAGTGGACTAGGAAAAACTCATTTAATGCATGCAATAGGAAATTATATTACAGCAAATTCAAATAGAAAAGTACTATACTGTACATGTGATGAATTTATGACTGAATATACGAATATTGCTAATCCTGATAATAGTAAAAACACTATTGAATATGCAACAGAATTTAAAAATAAATATCGGAATGTAGATGTTTTAATTATTGATGATATTCAATATTTAGTAGGGGCAGAAAAAACACAGCAAGAATTTTTTAATACTTTTAATTACTTACATCAATCAAATAAACAAATTATAATTAGTAGTGATAGATCACCTGATGACTTAAAAATTTTAGAGGAACGACTTAGATCAAGATTTATGTGGGGTTTGCCAGTAGATATTTATCCACCAGATTTTGATTTGCGATGTCGAATTATAAGAAAAAAAATAGAAAATACAAGCATTGCAGGACTTATAAAAGAAGAAAGTATTGAATATATTGCTAATGCTTGTCAAAATGATATTCGTTTTTTAGAAGGGGCTATCAATAGATTAATGGCTTATACAGCTATGATTGTACCAAATACCATTGATTTAGAATTTACTTGTGAAGCTTTAAAAGATTTTGTTAATAAAAATATTTATTCTAACAACAATATCACTAAGATTCAAAAAGTAGTTGCCGATCATTATAACATAACTATTGAAGATTTAAAAGGAAAGAAAAGAAGCAATAAAGTAGCTCATCCAAGACAACTTGCTATGTACTTATGTCGAATTGAAACCGATGAGACTTTCCCAAGAATAGGATTAGAATTTGGAGGAAGAGATCATTCAACTGTAATATTTGCTTGTGATAAGATGGAAAAAGAATTACTAACCAATAAAGAATTAGAAGCAACGATTAAAGAAATAAAATCAAAATTGTAGATAAGTTTTAAAATAATTGTGAGTAAATAATTACTTACTAACAATTAAAATGAAAGAAATCCTCGTATTTAAAAGAAAAAAAGGAGTTATAAACATTATTAACACTATTATAATAAATAATAATTTTAAAAAGAAAGAAGGAATATTATGAAATTCACAATTGAAAAAAGCGTTATATTAGAAGGACTAAATAATTGTATAAGAGCAATTAGTACAAAAAATGTAATTCCAGTATTAAATGGAATTAAGTTTGAACTAACAAAAGAAGGATTATACTTAACAGCAAGTGATTCAGAACTTACTATTAAAGTATTTATTGAATCCAAAGAAATTAAAGAAGTAGGAAATCTTGGAGGAATAATTATTCAAAGTAAATATATTTTAGATATAGTAAGAAAAATGCCAAGTAATTTAATTAACTTTGAAGTAATTGATGGATGTAAAGTTAAGATATACACTTATAACAATCAATATAATTTAAATTGTTTAGATATTAATGACTATCCAGATGTAAAATTAGAATACAATAAAGATCCTATGATAATTAAAGGAGATATATTTAAAACAATTATTAATCAAACAGTTTTTGCTATATCAAATCAAGAGTTAAGGCCAATTTTAACTGGAGTTAATTTTAAATTTACAAAAGATTTATTAGAAACTGTTGCAACTGACTCATATCGTTTAGCGAAAAAAAATATAAAGCTTCCAAATGAAATAGAAAAAGATACAGAAATTGTTATTCCAGGAAAAAATATTATTGAGCTTGGCGCAATCATTACTGATGATGCATATATAGAAATGCACTTATTTAATAATAAAGTATTATTTGTTTATAAAAATATTACTTTCCAAACGAATCTTCTTAGTGGAAGTTATCCAAATATTACAAATTTAATTCCAAGTGAATTTGCATACATTATAAAAATAAATAAAAAAGAATTTAATGATGCCATAGATCGTGCAGCATTATTAACTCAAGGAAAAGATAAAAATATTGTTAAAATGAGTTTAGATAATACAAAAATGACTATTAACTCTTTTTCTTCAGAAATTGGTAAAGTTGAAGAACAATTAATTGTAGAAACTAACAATAAAGAACATTTAGAAATATCTTTCTCATCAAAATATATGTTAGAAGCAATAAAAACTTTAGGAGAAGAAGAAATATTGTTATTATTAAATAGTGATGTAAAACCAATAATTTTAAAATCATTAACAGATGAATCATTAATTCAATTAATATTACCAATAAAAACCTATTAATTAAAAAAAATAGGTTTTTTTCACGATTTGACAAAATTCGACTCTCTTTTATGATATAACATAGACATTTATTCATGAAAGAGGGATATTATGTCATATAAAATTAATAAAAAAACACTTGCAATTTTACCAGATAAAAATAGAGTTAAAGTATATGAAGGTAATCATAATTTTAATTATAAGGAAACTGTTTTAGAATTAATAGATAGAAATTGTTGTTCAAATGGTTCTAATTTAGTTGGTAGACAAAAAGGAGCCTCATATCTTTTAGGATCAAGTTATAAGCCACCAATAATAATTAATGAAATAAATAGTTTAATATTAGTTCCAACTCATTCTATTAGAAATAAAGATTGTTCTTGGATTATGTTACATAATTTACTAAATTATAAAGAAATTAATAATAATAAAACATTAGTTGAATTTAAAAATGGTAAAAAATTAACCTTAAACTGCAGTTTTAATAAATTTGATCGTCAAATTATTCGTGCAACAAGATTAGAATCTATTTTAAGGGGTAGAAATAATTAAAAACACCTTTAAAATGATGTTTTTTTGTGATATAATAAATTAGGTATAGGAGTACAGTAAATAACCCTATTTTTAAATTTAAGCGAATGAGAGGCTAAAAAATGGAAATACGTAGTTTGAAATTGCTAAACTTTAGAAATTTTGAAACATTAGATTTAACATTTTCTAGCGGCATCAATTTAATTTATGGATTAAATGGAATGGGAAAGACAAATATAGTAGAGGCTATATATATGTTAGGTCTTACAAAAACATTTCGAAGTGGAGATTACGATGTAGTAATAAAACGAGGAAAAAATATTTCTAAAATTGAAGGGCTTATTAAAGATAATATTTTAAATACTCATAAAATTATTCTTAGTGATACTGGCAAAAGAATTAAAATAAATAGTAATAAAATTTCTAAAATGAGCGAATATATTTCAAAAGTTAATATTATTTTATTTAATCCAGATGATTTAAAAATAATAAAAGATACTCCCAGTACTCGCCGAAAACTATTAAATATTGAAATTTCAGGAATGAATAATAATTATGTAGTAGCATTAAACAACTATAATAAAATATTAAAACAACGAAATTCTTATTTAAAAGCTTTAAGCAAAAAAACAACATATAATACTGACTTTTTAAATATTCTAACTGAGCAATTAGTAACAGAAGGATTAAAATTAGTAGAAATAAGAGATGAATTTATAAAAAATATTAACTTTTATATAGAGGATTTGTATTATAAAATAACCAAAAAAGGTAAATTAAAGGTTAAATATAAAAGTGAATATTTAAATAAGTCAAAAGAAAGTCTCTTAAAAATGTATGAAAAAAATTATAACAGAGAAATAGTTTTAGGAAAAAGTTTTTATGGTCCTCAACATGATGATATTGAATTTATTGTAGACAATGAAATAGTAAAAGAATATTCATCTGTAGGAGAACAAAAAAATAGTGTAATAGCTTTTAAACTTGCTGTTATAAAAAATATTGAAGCTAAGCTAAATAAAACACCAATTTTAATTTTAGATGACTTATTTAGCGAGTTAGATAGAGAAAAAATCAGTAATATATTGGAATTAATTGATGAAGAAATTCAAACATTTATAACAACTACAGAAATTGATAATGTAGATAAAAGAATATTAGCAAAAGCCAAAATATTTCATGTTATAAATGGTCAGGTTAGAGAGGAAGTAGAAAATGGAAAATAATTATACAGATAGTGATATTCAGGTATTAGAAGGATTAGAAGCGGTTAGAAAAAGACCAGGAATGTATATTGGAACAACAAGCGAAAAAGGTTTACATCACTTAGTATGGGAAATTGTAGATAATGCTGTAGATGAAGCTTTAGCTGGTTTTTGTGACGATATTGAAGTAGTTGTTCATAAAGATAATTCAGTGTCAGTAAAAGATGATGGTCGTGGAATGCCAACTGGTATTAATGCTAAAACTGGACTATCTACTATAGAAACAATCTTTACCGTCCTACATGCAGGTGGTAAATTTGGCGGTGGCGGATACAAAGTATCTGGAGGACTTCACGGAGTAGGAGCATCGGTTGTTAATGCTTTATCAACATGGTTAGAAGTAAGAGTATATCGTGATGGAGAAGTTCATTATCAAAAATTTGAAAATGGAGGACATCCCGCAGGGGAGATGCATGTTATTGAATCTTGTTCTAAAGATAGAACTGGTACAACAGTAACATTTAGAGCAGACCCAGAAATATTTAAGGAAACAACTGTTTATAATTATGAAACTTTAGCAACACGTTTAAGAGAATTAGCTTTTTTAAATAAAGGTTTAAGAATTAGTTTAATTGATGAGCGAGAAGACGATAAACATGAAACATTCTGTTATAATGGGGGAATAATTGAATATGTAAAAATGTTAAATAAAAATAAACAACCATTACATGATGATGTAATATATGTTGAAGGAATAGCTGATAATATAGCAATAGAAGTTGCGATGCAATATAACGATTCTTATAATTCAAGTTTATATTCATTTACCAATAATATTAATACATATGAAGGTGGAACTCATGAAGATGGTGTAAAATTCGCTTTAACAAAGATCATTAATAACTACGCTCGAAATAATAAAATGCTAAAGGATAATGATGATGCATTAACAGGAGACGATTGTCGTGAAGGATTAGCCATGATCATTTCGTGTAAGCATCCAGATCCTCAATTTGAAGGCCAAACTAAAACAAAATTAGGAAATAGTGAAGTTAGAAAAATAGCGAGTGATATTTTCTCAAATGGTTTTGATAGATTTTTAATGGAAAATCCTAGTGTAGCAAAATCTATAGTTGATAAATGTATGACAGCATCTCGTGCCAGAATGGCAGCAAAAAAAGCAAGAGAAATGACCAGACGTAAAGGCGATTTAGATGTATCTAACTTTTTTGGAAAATTAGCTGACTGTAAAAGTAAAGATGCAAGTGTTAGTGAAATATTCTTGGTCGAGGGAGATAGTGCCGGAGGTTCAGCAATTAAGGGACGAGATAGTATGACTCAAGCCATTTTACCACTTAGAGGTAAGATATTAAATGTTGAAAAAGCAAGACTTGATAGAGCGCTATCAAATGAAGAAATAAGAACAATTATTACGGCATTTGGAACAGGAATTGGTGAAGATTTTAATTTAGATAAACTAAGATATCACAAAATAATAATTATGACCGATGCCGATGTTGATGGTTCACACATTCGTGTATTATTATTAACGTTATTCTACCGTTTCTTTAAACCAATTGTGGAAGCTGGACATGTATATGCCGCACAACCTCCATTATTTGTTATTAAACACGGTAAAACGATTAAATATGTATTAACCGAAAAAGAAAAGGATGAATATTTAGCAACTTTATCACCTAATACAAAATATGAAGTAGGCCGTATGAAAGGTTTAGGAGAAATGGATGCTGAAGAATTAAATGAAACAACTATGGATATTAATAAAAGAATTTTAAGACAAATTACTGTCGATGATGCAATAGCCGCAGATGAAATATTCTCAAATTTAATGGGCGAAGATGTTGATCCAAGAAGAGAATTTATTGCTGCTAATGCTCAGTTTGTCAAAAATCTTGATATATAGGAGGTTTTACAGATGGATAGATTAGATAAAAATAATATAGTACAAGAAGTAAGAGATTCATTTTTAGAGTACTCTATGAGTGTAATTGTATCTCGTGCATTACCAGATCTTAGAGATGGGCTAAAACCTGTTCACAGACGTATTTTATATGATATGCTACAAAATGGACTAACTCCAGATAAACAACATCGTAAGAGTGCTACAATTGTAGGAGATGTTATGGGTAAGTATCACCCTCATGGAGATTCAAGTATTTATGAAGCAATGGTTCGTATGGCTCAAGATTTCAACTATCGTTATATGCTAGTAGATGGACATGGAAATTTTGGTAACATTGAAGGTTATGGTGCTGCCGCTTATCGTTACACAGAAGCTAAATTAGCAAAAATTTCAATGGAATTATTACGAGACATAAATAAAAATACCGTAAACTTTACACCAAACTATGATGAAACTACAAAAGAACCAGAAGTTTTACCTTCAAGATTTCCAAATATATTAGTAAATGGAACAATGGGAATAGCAGTAGGTATGGCAACAAATATTCCACCTCATAACTTAGGTGAAGTAATTGATGGATGCATTGCTTATATTGATAATCCAGACATTGACTTAGATGGATTAATGAAATATATTAAAGGACCAGATTTTCCAACTGGAGCTATTATTCTAGGTAATAGTGGGATTAGAAAAGCATATGAAACCGGAAGAGGATCAATTACTATTCGTTCACGTGCCCATATTGAAGAGAAAAACGGCCGTGAATATATCATAGTTGATGAGGTTCCATATGGTGTTAATACCTTAGAACTTAAAAATAAAGTTGCAGAATTAGTTCACAACAAGGTTCTAGAAGGAATTACGGATTACCATGTTGATTTAAAAAATGGTGTAAAAATTACGATGACACTAAAAAAAGATGCAAATGCTCAAGTAATTTTAAACAAATTATACAAACATACATCATTTCAAACATCATATGGAATTATTTTCTTAATGTTAGATCATGGTGTACCTAAGACTTTAGGTTTAAAAGATATTATCGCAAAATATATTGATCATCAAAAAGAAGTAATTATAAGAAGAACTCAATTTGATTTAGATAAAGCAGAAAAAAGAGTACATATTTTAGAAGGTTTAAAAATAGCTCTTGACCATATTGATGCGATTATTAAATTAATACGCGGCTCTAATTCAGATGAAGAAGCAAAAGCAGGATTAATGAATGACTTTGGTTTATCAGATCTTCAAGCTGAAGCAATTTTAGAAATGAAATTAAGAAGATTAACTGGATTAGAAAGAGATAAAGTTGAATCAGAACTAAATGAATTATTAAAATTAATTGATGAATTAAGAAGTATATTAGCCTCTGAAGAAAAAGTATTAGGCATAATCAAAGAAGAATTAACTGAAATTAAAGAAAAGTATGGTGATGCAAGAAAAACAACTATTGATATGACCGCAATAGAATATATAGAAGATGAATCACTAATTCCAGAAGAAAATGTGCTTATTGCACTAACAAATAAAGGATATATTAAACGTACAACTTCCGATACATTTAAAGCTCAAAGACGAGGAGGAATGGGAGTTAAAGGAATGTCTACAAATGAAGAAGACTTTGTAGAGCAAATGATTAACTTATCAAGTCACGATTACTTGTTATTCTTTACAAATAAAGGAAAAGTATATCGTTTAAAAGGATATGAAATACCAGAATTTAATCGTCAATCAAAAGGACTTCCAATTATTAATTTATTACCTCTTGAAAAAGATGAAAGTATAAGATCTATGATTAGTGTATCTAAAGAAGATGCCGCAAAATATCTATTATTTGTAACGAAACAAGGTATAATTAAGAAAACATCAATTAATGAATTTGAAAACATACGTACGTCTGGAAAGATAAGTATTAATTTAAGAGATAATGATGAATTAATTTCTGTTAAAAAGACATACGGTGATAATTATATCTTACTTGGAAGTGAAGCTGGACGTATGGTTAAGTTTAAAGAAGAAAAACTTAGACCGATGGGAAGAACTGCGAGCGGAGTTAAGGGTATTAATTTAGATGGCGGAAATTGTGTCTGTGCAGAAGTCGTAACAGAGGAAGATAAAATATTGTTAGTAACTGTAAAAGGTTATGGAAAAAAGACACTGGTAAGCGAATTTAGAGAGACTTCACGAGGAAGCAAAGGAGTAAAAGCTTTAAACATTACAGAAAAAAATGGTAATATTGCAGCTGTTAAAGTTGTAGAAGAAACTAAAGAGTTAGTAATTATGACAAATAGCGGAGTTACAATGAGAATGACTCTAGAACAAATCAACACTTTAGGTCGCGTAACACAAGGTGTAAGACTAATTCATTTAAAAGATAACCAATTTGTAACTACAATTTCCCTTGTAGATAAACAAGAAGAAAGTTTTGATGAATATCAAGAAGAAGGTACTGCTGAATAAGCAGTATTTTTCTTATTGTTTCTTAAAGCAATGTATTAATTTATATATTTAATTATTAATTGTAGATAAAAAATTTTTTTAAACTAATTGAATTATTTGTAGTAAAAAACATTAGTAAAAAAGTTTCACGTGAAACCTTTTGAGTTTTAACATAATAATGGATTTAGTAATTTTATAATCACTTTAATTTGTATTTTAATATTATATTTATAATTATCAACAATGTTTCACGTGAAACATTGAAAGCAAAAAAGCATAAGTTTACACAAATTATGTTTCACGTGAAACATACACTTGCAATATCTAGAAAAATATGATAAATTAGTTATGTGCAACAAATACATTGTAACTTGGTCAGAATCGGAAGATAGCAGCCACATCAATCCCTATTTGTGTGCACTTTTTTGTTGGAGTGATAATAAATGGAAGAAAGATATTTTAAGTTACTTATAAAGCTTTCAGAAAAAGCAGCCAAAAAAAATGAGGTTCCAGTAAGTGCAATAATAGTAAAAGATGGTAGAGTAATTGCAAAAGCGTATAATAAAAGAGAAACGAAAAAAAATGTGATATATCATGCCGAGATACTTGCAATACAAAAAGCATGTCGGAAATTTCACAAATGGATATTAGATGATTGTGAATTATACGTAACACTAAAACCCTGTAGTATGTGCGAAGGAGCAATAACACAATCTAGAATCAAGAAAGTGTACTATTTATTGGATAAATTACCTGAAAAACATGAATATAACAAAACCGTTATGATTAAACAGAACATACAAATGTACGAAAAAGTATATAAACAAATTTTAAAGAACTTTTTTAAAAACAAGAGAGACAAAAAGTAGTATATATGATATAATTTTTATGGGTGGTTTAAAATGGATTACAAAGTATTATATCGTAAATATAGACCAGATGATTTTTCAAACATTGTTGGGCAAGATTATATGGTTTCAATATTAAAAAATGCCATTTTGAAGAATAAAATATCTCATGCATATATATTTTCTGGACCTAGAGGAACAGGAAAAACCAGTACGGCCAAAGTATTTGCTAAAGCAATTAACTGTTTAAATCCAGCAGAAAATGGACCCTGCAATGAATGCGATAGCTGTAAACATTTTAAAGAAAATGCAGATATTATTGAAATAGATGCAGCATCTAATAATGGCGTAGAAGAAATAAGAGAGATAATAAATAATATAAAGTTAGCTCCAGCTTATTCAAAATATAAAGTTTATATTATAGATGAAGTTCATATGCTTAGTACAAGTGCATTTAATGCTTTGCTCTTAACATTAGAAGAGCCTCCTAAACATGTAGTGTTTATATTAGCAACGACGAATATAGAAGCAGTGCCAATAACTATATTATCGAGATGTCAGCGATTTGATTTTCATAAGATAAGTTTAGATGATATTATAAAAAGGTTAAAATATGTTATCGATTCAGAAAAGATTAAAGTGGATGAAGAAGCTATTGAAGAAATAGCGTATATTAGTGATGGTGGAATGCGAGATGCATTAAGCATTTTAGACCAATTATCAAGTAATAAAGACAACATTACATTACAGGATGTTGAGTCTCATTTTGGATCAATTTCAAAAAAGCAGATTAGTGATTTGTTTGAGCTTATTGTAAAAAATGATGTTAATAAGTTTGTTGACTGTATGAAAAAGTATAAAAAGCTTGCAATAGATTATAAATTATTAATAAAAAAATTATTAGAAAAAATAGAAGAAGAAGCAATTAAAGCGAAGACTCACCAACTTTATGAAGGGCTGAGCTATGCAAACTTAAAATCTTTAGCTTATGATTTAGCAGGAATTTCAAATTATATTAATTTAAATGTAGAACCATATCTATTAATTGAAATTACGTTGTTAAATTATTTCCCGGGAAATAATTTTGAGTCATCAGGAACTAAAATGACTGAAGAAAAAGAGGGATTATTAGCAAATAATGAAAAATCCACAGAAAGCGATCAAGAAAAGAATAATTCAACTATTAAATCAGATGATAATTTAAGTGCTATACGTATTAATAATTGCTTTGTAAATGCTAAGAAAGATTATTTACAACAAATTGAATTAAATTGGAAAGAATTTGTGAATAACATAAGTGACAAAAAAATGCTAAATTTGTTGATTGATACTAAAATTGTAGCAGCAAGTGATAAAATAGGAATAATCGAGCACAATCTTGAAGGCTCAGTAGACTTAATAAACTTTCAAATAAAGCAAATAGAAGAAAAATTTAATAAAGAAAATAATACAAATTATAAGTTTGTAGCAGTATCAAGAACTACATGGTTAGAAGAAAAAGCAAAATATATTGCAAATATAAAAAATAAAGTAGAATATAAATATATAGAAGAGCAAAATCCAAGTAAAATAGAAAATATAGATACTGATACGAATGATTTAGAAAAAACAGCTTTTAATATATTTGATAAAGAAAAAATAGAAATAGAATAAGAAAGAAGGAATTAATATGAATATGCAAAATTTAATGGCCCAAGCTCAAAAAATGCAAAGGGATATTACAAAAAAGAAAGAAGAAATTGATAATGCAGTATTCACTGGTGAATCTGAGTGGGCAGTTGTGAAAGTTAATGGTAAAAAAGAACTACAAGATATTAAAATAAAATTTCCAGGAAGTATCGAAGAAGATGACAAAGAAGCATTAGAAGATATGATTAAGATTGCTATGAAAATGGCAACAGAAGCAGTTGATAAAGAAATAGAAGAAAAAATGGGAAGTTACGCTTCATTAGGTGGTTTATTCTAATGCACTATCCAAAAGATTTAGAACGCCTAATTAGTAGTTTTACAAAACTTCCTGGCATCGGAGAAAAGAGTGCCGAGCGCCTTGCTATTGCAACTTTAGAATTCAGCCCCGAAGAAGTGGAAGAATTTAGTGCTTGCATTAAAGATGCTAAGAATAATTTAAATAGATGCTCCATATGTGGGCACATTACCGATGATGAAGTATGTAGCATTTGTAGTGATATTAATAGAAATCATAATTTAATATGTGTAATCGAAGATTATAAAAGTATTTTCTCATTTGAAAAAGCTGGAAAATTTAACGGTACCTACCACGTATTAAATGGATTAATTTCTCCAATTGATGATATTGGGCCTGAAGATATTAATTTGTCAAATCTAATAAGTCGTGTAAAAGAGCTAGAAAAACCTGAACTTATTTTAGCCTTAAAACCAACTGTAGAAGGAGAAGCAACTATTTTATATATAAAAAGATTACTAGAGGGAACAGATACAACAATTTCACGATTGTCATATGGAATTCCAATAGGTGCAGAAATAGATTACTTAGATAATGCGACTTTAGAAAAAGCATTAGAAGATAGAAAAAAAATATCAGAATAAAAATGCCATATCTATCATATGTTTAAGTGTGATAAATATGGCAAAAAAAATAATAAAGGCAGTAAAAAAGATATGTTTAGCATTTATAATGTTATATGGTTTAAATTTGATTTTATCAGGAATAAATATTTTTATACCAATTAATATTATAACAATATTGTTAGTTTCAATTTTAGGAACGCCAGGAATATTAGGACTAGTTGCAACGTATTTTATAATTTAATCATAGTAGGTGATGCAGTATGTTTATTAATAGAACAATAGAAGATATTTATAAAAAATACCGTGAGAATAAATTAGCTCACGCTTATTTAATTGAAACAAATAATATAGAATATGCTATCAATGATTTAAAGGAATTAATAAAAGCTATTAATTGTCCTAACAAATATAATAAAGACTGTACAAATTGTAATTTATGTAACTTAATAAATAAAGGAAACTTACCTAGTTTGATTATTATTGAACCTGATGGTGCAAGTATAAAAAAGCCACAAATAGAAGACCTAAAGGTAAATTTTAGTTCAGTTCCCGTATATAGTAAATTTAATATATATATAATTAAAGAATGTGAAAAATTAAATGGAAGCAGTGCTAATGCTATGCTTAAATTTGTAGAAGAACCAACAGATGGAATATTAGGCTTCTTTATAACTACGAATAAAGATGTATTGATAGATACTATAAAAAGTAGATGTCAAACATATGTAATGAATTATGAAAATGACGGCATTTTAGAAAATATAAATATAAATTCAGAAGATTACAATACATATACAAGCATTATTAAAAAATATTTAGAACTAATAGATACAAAAGAATTAATTAATCATAAAAAAGAAATATTATCAGTTTTGCCTGAAAGAGAGCAAGTAATAAAACTTTTAAAATTTATATTAGAAATATATCATCAAAATTTACTAAAAATTATTGGTCAAAATTATGACGATTCTATTTCAAGTATATACAATATAAATGAAAACTTTAAAGAAATTAATAAAAAAATGCAAATTATTTCTAAAATCTTGCAAGAAATGAGTTATAATGTAGGTATAGAACTTATATTAGATAAATTTGTTTTAGAAATGCGAGGTCAAAATGGATAAATATTTTATATATGGTGTAAACTTTAAAGATAATGGTAAAATATATCATTTTAAAAGCACATTCTCTTGTCCAATTAATGTAACGGTAATAACTGAAACCGAAAAAGGGTTACAATTTGGAAAAGTTGTAAGCAAAATTGAAAATAATAAAACAAATATAGAGGATTTAAAGGATATTATTAGAATATCTACGAAAGCTGATTATGAACAGTATTTAAAAAATTTAAAAGATTCAGATATTGCTTTAAGAGATTGCCGTGATATTGTTAAAGAATTGAATCTAGATATGAATATTATTAGTGCAAGTTTTACATTCGACAGAAAGCAATTAATTTTTAATTTCTTAGCAGATGAGCGAATAGATTTTAGAGAATTAGCAAAAAAGCTAGCCTCAATATATCGCACAAGAATTGAATTAAGGCAAATTGGAGCCCGTGATAAAGCAAGAGAAATTGGTGGAGTAGGTGTATGTGGAAAAGCTCTTTGCTGTGCAACTTTTTTAACTCACATAGACTCAGTATCTATGAATATGGCTAAAAATCAAGGAATAGCATTAAATCCAAGTAAAATTAATGGGCTTTGTGGAAGACTTTTGTGTTGTTTAACATATGAAGATGAAGAATATCAAAGATGTATGGAGGGAATGCCAGAGATCGGACAAATTGTAACTATAAAAGAAGGTAAAGGACCTGTAGTAAGTATTGATACTTTAAAAAGAAGCTATAAAGTATTAGTAGATAATGAAAGAATTGAAGTTAGCCTTGGAGATAAATAATGGGAATTGTTCTAAATGATTTATATGATTATGGTCCTAAAATTTATCAGGATGATAGTAAATTTAAATTCTCATTAGATACACTTTTATTAAGTGAATATGTAGATATTAAGAAAAGTGATAGAAAATTATTAGACTTATGTAGTGGCAATGCCCCGCTTCCTTTAATTTTAGCTAGTCGATATGATATTGAAATAACAGGAATAGAAATACAAAAAGATATTTATGATTTAGCGTTAAAAAGTATCAAGTATAATGGTTTAGATGATAAAATAAAAATGCTAAATATGAATGTTAAAGAGTCTGTTAGTGTACTGGAATCTAATTTTTTTGACATTATTACTTGCAACCCACCATTTTTTAAGGTTAGTGACACATCATTAATTAATGAATCACCAGAAAAAGCTATTGCAAGACATGAACTCACTATTACATTCAGTGAGATAATTGAAATAGTAAGTAAACTATTAAAAGATAATGGTAAATTTTATTTTGTGCATAGACCAGAGCGCTTAGAAGAATTTATAACATTATGCAATGAAAAGCGTTTGACAGTAAAAGAAATATCATTTATATATTCAAAAGAAGATGATTATGCTAAAATGATTTTAGTTAAATGTGTGAAAAATGCTAATATTGGAATGAAAGTCCAAAGTAAAGTTGTAAGCAGAAATATAAAAACATATCAAAATATATTTAAAAATATCAAATAATTATTTCCCAGGAAATAATTACTAGAAAGGACGAATCATAAATGAAGTTAATTATTGGACTAGGTAATCCAGGAAAAGAGTATACAAATACGAGACATAATATAGGTTTTATGGTGCTTGATAATTATTTAGGAAATGTAAATTATCAAAAGAAATTTAATGCAGAGTATTATGAAGAAAATATAAATGGTGAGAAAGTCATATTTATTAAACCACAAACTTATATGAATTTGTCTGGTAATGCTGTAAAAGAGTTTGTTAGCTTTTATAAAGTAGAATTTGAAGATATTTTAGTTATTCAAGATGACTTAGATTTACCATTAGGCAAATATCGTGTAAAAATAAACAGCAGTAGTGGTGGACATAATGGCATTAAGTCAATTATAAATGTTTTGCATAGTGATGCTTTTGCAAGACTAAAAATTGGTGTATCAAACAACAAAGAAATAGATACAAAAGATTACGTTTTAGGAAGATTTAGCAAAGAAGATTTATCTGTTTTAGAAGAAATGCATCCTAGGTTTAATAAGATAATTAATGACTTTATAGCTTATTCAATAGAGAAAGTTATGAATGATAACAATAGAACTATTGAATAAATAGGTGGCAAGAGATATATAATAAAAAACAAGTTGTATTTTAAGAAATATTAAATAGTGATTATTAAGATATAATAAAGGAGATTTTTATGAATTTTCTAGATAATTATTTTAAATATGATAATGGGTTAACAATTACCGGGCTAACAACTGAGTTAGCTCAAATTTACGTGAGAAAATTACTAGAAAATAAAAAGAAAAATATTATTATTTTAACAAGCACTTTATTTGAAGCAAATAAATTTTTTAATCTATTAAAGAAGAGTAATGATAAAACTTATCTATTTCCAATGGATGATTTTCTAACGAGTCAAGCGTTAGCTATTTCCCCGGAATTAAAAACAACACGTATTGAAACATTAGAATCTTTAAAAGAAAACACTGGAATCGTTGTTACTAATTTAATGGGTTATTTGCGATTTTTAACGGATTCTAAAGTTAGTGATAAATTAAATATTAAACTAGAAAAAGGAATGAATATCAATCGAGATAAACTAGTGAGCCTTTTAGAAGAATTAGATTATACGAGGGATACATTAGTAACATCAACTGGCGAGTATGCTGTAAGAGGATTTGTAATCGATATTTTTATAACATTAAGTGAACATCCTATACGCATTGAATTTTTTGGTTCAGAGATAGAGTCAATTAGATACTTTGATGAAGAAACACAAAAGAGCATTAAAGAAATAAAAGAAATAACATTAATTCCAAATGGTGAAATAGCTACTGAAAATAAATCATCTTTATTTGATTATATGAATGAACCAGTCGTAGTCTTCGTCGACAATTCTCAAATTGAAGCAAGTTATAAAAAGCTAGAAGAAGAAATGTTCGAATATCGAATAGAAAAAAAATTAGATAAAGATACAAAGTTTATGTTTTCGCTAAATGATATTAATCCTAAAGAAACAGTATATTTAAATTTCATAGATAGTAAGTTAAATACAAATAATATTTTAGATTTAAAATGCAAAGCAATTGAAAATTTCAATTCTAATTTTGAATTGCTTCATGATAAAACAGAAATGTGGTATAAAAAAGGATATAAAATAATATTTTCTTTATCAAAAGAAAAACAAGAAAAAATCATTAAAGAAAAAGTATCAGTGCCTTTTACTACTATTCATGAAAAGCTAACTAATGGATTTATATTTGATAAATATGTCGTAATATGTGAAAATGATATTGAAAAAACTCATACTGAAGAAATTAAATATAAAAATAGTTACAAAATTGGTAGAAAAGTTAAAGACTTAAATTCTCTTAATTTGGGTGATTATGTTGTTCACATGGCGCATGGAATTGGAATTTATAATGGAATAAAAACATTATCTGGAAATGGGCTTGAAAAAGATTATATTGAAATTTTATATGATGGAAACGATAAAGTATATGTCCCTGTTGAGAAGATAAACACAATTTTAAAGTATGCAAGCAAAGATGGATTAAAACCTAAGATTAATAAATTAAACTCTACTTCTTGGGCTAAAACCAAAAGAGCGGTACAAAAGAAAATTAAAGATATATCTGAAGAGTTATTAAAATTATATGCTGAAAGAAAAGCATTAAAATCAGATAGTTATATAACTTATGATATGGAGAATGATTTTGCAAATAGTTTTTCATATACTCCCACCAAAGATCAAGAAAAAGCAATTAAAGAAATTGATAGTGATTTAAAAGATGCAGTTCCAATGGACCGACTTCTTTGTGGTGATGTTGGCTTTGGTAAAACAGAAGTTGCATTCCGAGCTATGTTTAAAGCTGTATTAAATAATAAACAAGTGTTTTATTTATGTCCAACTACTATTTTATCTAAACAACAATATACTTCAGCATTAGAGCGCTTTAAAGATTATCCGGTAGAAATTGCACTATTAAATCGTTTTACAAGTGTAAAAGATACCAAAAGAATTTTAACAGATTTGGAAAAAGGAAAAATAGATATCGTATTTGGAACGCATAGACTTTTAAGCGATGATGTTAAATTTAAAAAACTAGGTTTACTAATAGTTGATGAGGAACAACGTTTTGGAGTAACCCATAAAGAAAAAATCAAAAAATATAAAAACGATGTAAATGTTCTTACTTTATCAGCAACTCCAATTCCAAGAACGCTTAAAATGGCCATGTCAGGGCTG
Source organism: uncultured Mycoplasma sp. (assembly GCA_946554525.1). Taxonomy (GTDB): domain Bacteria; phylum Bacillota_I; class Bacilli_A; order RF39; family UBA660; genus Caccenecus. The sequence goes on along the minus strand of CAMNSE010000010.1, from coordinate 14,107 downwards.
AGAGATTTATCAGTAATTGATACAGCTCCTGTAAACAGATATCCAATCCAGACATATGTGTTAGAAGAACAAGAACTAATAGTAAAAGATGCTATTTATAAAGAATTATCAAGACAAGGCCAAGTATTTGTTTTGTATAATAATATTGATCATTTAGAAAATGTAATGAATAGCATTCATAGGCTTGTTCCCGAAGCAAGAATTATATGTGCTCATGGCAGAATGACCAAAACAGAGCTTGAGAATATCATGCAAGATTTTATTGACTATAAATATGATATTTTAGTATGTACGACTATCATTGAAACAGGAATTGATATTCCAAATGCTAATACATTAATTATATATAATGCGGATCATTTTGGACTATCTCAACTTTACCAAATTAGAGGAAGAGTTGGCCGTTCAAATAGAATTGCATATGCATATTTATTATACGATAAAAATAAAATATTGAATGAAGTGGCTATGAAAAGACTGGAAGCTATAAAAGAATTCACAGAGCTTGGAAGTGGATACCGCATAGCTATGCGTGATTTATCTATTCGTGGCGCCGGGGATATTTTGGGTAGTGAGCAAGCTGGGTTTGTAGACTCAGTAGGTATCAATCTATATATGCAAATGATTGAGGAAGAGATGAAGCGTTTAAAAGGTGAGACAGTTTATGAAGAAAAAAGTGATAAAGCTCTAATAAACGTAAGTACCCACATTAGCGATAAATACACTACTGATGATGAAATTAAAATTGAAATTCATGCTAAGATTAATGAAATAGATTCTAAAGAAAGCTTAGAAAGAATTAAAGAAGAGTTAGAAGATAGATTTGGCCCATTAGATGAGACTATGATTATTTATATGTATGAAGAATGGTTTGAGAAACTTGCTGCATCTCTAAATATTACAAGAGTAACACAAACCCAAAGATTAATAGAGATAGAATTGCCTTCAGAAATATCAAATGAAATAAAAGCTGATAAATTATTTTTAGAAAGTTATAATATTAACCCGAATTTAAAGTTCAAATATCAAAATAAAAGAATTATAATTTCACTAATTTTAAAAAGTACAGATAAGCACTTCCTATATACGTTTGTACCTTTATTAAACTTAATAAAGTCGTATATTAACACTTAATATAATTAAATTAAAAAGAGAATATTTTATAATACTTAAGTACTTTATTCATAAAATGAAAATATAGGTAGGTAAGCAAATATCTATCTTTTTTCATGCATAAAAAGCGATATAGTGCCAATATTAATATTAGAAATGGAGTTGGCAATACTTTGAAATCCACAGGAGTAATAAGAAGGATTGATGAATTAGGTCGTATAGTAATACCAAAAGAAATCCGTAGAAACTTAGGAATTAGAGATGGCGAAAATGTTGAAATATTTACAGAAGCTGAGACAATTATTTTAAAAAAATATAATCGTATGTCTTCTAATAATGAACTTGCAAGTTCATTGTGTGAATTAATTAATAATATATTTAACTTTAGGATTATGATAACAGATAGAGAAAAGATAATTGCTTCATCTGGCTTTGACAAAGAAATTGAAAGTAAAAAATTAAATGAAGATCTTTTAAAAATAATAGAAGAAAGAGAGATAATTATAAAGGAAGAACAAAATCTAAAATTAGAGGATATAGAAGTAAATGGCAACTTTGTTTTTATTCCAATAATATCTTTAAATGATAGTATTGGCCTAGTAATTTTATATAATGAAAATAAAATAACAGATGAAGCTAACATTGGAAAACTAGCTGCAAATATATTTGCAAGAAAACTTGACATTTAGCGTATTATTATAATATAATAGGTACATCTTAAACGTTGAAGGAAAGAGTACATATTATATTTTTTATAGAAAGTTCGTGGCTGATGGAAACGAATAAAGAGTAATATGGAAGATGGCTCTGGAGTTTAAACGAATTATTCTCGTTAACGAATAAATAAGTGCATGAAAAATCATGAATTAAGGTGGTACCGCGCAAGCCTTTTGCGTCCTTAGTTTATGATTTTTATTTGTTTAAAAAGGAGGCAAAGTATGGAAAATATTAAACGTATAATATTTGATTTAGATAATACATTAATTCCGTGGAGTAATGATTATTTAGAAGCTGTAAAAAAAGCGGTTGAAGAATTTGCTATCGCTATACCTTACGAAAAAATGGATGACGCTTATGCTACTTATGAATCTTTTTACGTAAATTATACTTTTAAAAACTTTCAAGAACATATAAAAAAACAATTAGGCATTGAAGTTCCTATAGAATTTATTAAGAAATGGATGGAATATTTAGGGGATATGGCTATGCAAGTAGATTTGGACTTAAAAGAAACTTTAGAATATTTAAGAGAGAAATATAGTTTAGTAGTATTAACTAACGGTTTTACTGACTCCCAAGCAAAGCGCTTAAAAACTGCTGGAATAAGAGAGTATTTTGAAGAAATATATGGTGGAGAAGAGTTTATGAAGCCAGATAGAAAAAGTTATTTGAGAGCTTGTGGTGCTTATAATCCACAAGAATGTATCATGATTGGGGATACTTATAAAACAGATTACCAAGGTGCTATTGAAGCTGGGTTAAATGCTATTTTCTATGACCGAAAAGACACAGATATTGATGTTCCCAAAGTTGGAAAATTAAGTGAATTAAGACAAATATTATAAAGAAAGAAGGAAAATAAAATGAATAAAAAATATTATATTACAACACCTATTTACTATCCAAGTGCTAATTTTCATATCGGACATTGCTATACAACAATTATTGCTGATGCCATAGCAAGGTATAAAAGATTAACAGGATATGATGTGTTTTTTCAAACCGGAACGGATGAACATGGAGAAAAAATAGAAAAGAAAGCAAAAGAGGCAGGCGTAACACCAAAAGAATATGTTGACAAAATCATTGCAGATGCCAAAGACTTATGGGCGTCTTTAGGAATATCTTATGATTATTTTATTCGTACTACTGATAAAGATCATGAATTAGCAGTTCAAAAAATATTCAAAAAATTATATGAACAAGGTGATATCTATAAAGGAGAGTATAAAGGTCTTTATTGTGTGCCATGTGAGTCATTCTGGACAGAAAGCCAACTTGTAGATGGTAAGTGCCCAGATTGTGGAAGAGAAGTTAAAGAGGTTAGTGAGGAAGCATACTTTTTTAAACTATCAAAGTATCAAGATAAATTAGTAGAATTTTATGAATCTCATCCCGATTTTATCTTGCCAATATCACGTAAAAATGAAATGTTAAACAATTTTATTAAACCAGGTCTTGAAGATTTATGTGTATCACGTACAAGTTTTAAATGGGGTGTACCTGTAGATTTTGATTCAAAACATGTTGTTTATGTATGGATAGATGCATTATCAAATTATATTACGTCTTTAGGCTATCCAGATGAAAATAATGAATTATTTAAAAAGTATTGGCCAGCAGATTTACATTTGGTTGGAAAAGAAATAGTAAGATTTCACACAATAATTTGGCCTTGTATGTTAATGGCATTAAATTTAGACTTACCAAAACAAGTATTTGGCCACGGATGGCTAATTATAAACGGCGGAAAAATTTCTAAAAGCTTAGGCAATTATAAAGATCCAAGAGAGTATATTGAAGCTTATGGCGTAGATGCGGTTAGATATTATGCTTTAAGAGAAGTTCCTTTTGGAGCAGATGGGGTATTCTCAGAAGAGTTCTTAATAAATAGAACAAATACAGACTTAGCAAATAATTTGGGTAATCTAGTTAATCGTACAATTAGCATGAGTAATAAATACTTTGAAGGAATTGTAACAAATCCAAAAGTAGAAGAAGAAATAGATAAAAGTTTAATCGATAGTGCGTTATCATTAAAAGGCGTTGTAGAAGAAAAAATGAATGAACTAAAAGTAAATGAGGCATTAGAAAGTATAATGGATGTTTTAAGCAAATGTAATAAATATATTGATGAGACAACGCCATGGATTCTTGCAAAAGATGAAGCAAAAAAAGACCGTTTAAGAACAGTTCTTTATAATCTATTAGAATCTATCAGAATTTGTACAGTATTACTAACACCGTTTATACCTACAACAGCAACTGAAATATTTAATCAATTAAATACTAAAGAAACGGGTTATGATACAATTAATGCATTTGGTGGATTAGAACAAAATTTAAAGTTAAATACTCCAAAAATATTATTTAATAGAATAGAACTAAAATAAAAACGCCACAGTTTGTGACGTTTTTTAATTTCTACATTAGAATTATTTTCTGTGGTTAATTTGTCTTAAAAGTTTTAAAATGTTAAATATAAGTTGAAAATAAGATGCTAATTTGATAAGATAATTTTAAAGATAGGTGACTGATATGAGACATACTATAGATGTTAATGCTCATATAAAAGCGATAAAGATTTTAGAAGAAAAAAACTCTTTAGAGCAACAATTAGCTAAGATAAATAATGAGATTGTTTCTATTGATCAGCTTATAACGGTTGAAAATAGTCAAAAAGAGGCATTAGAAAACGAATTAAAAGCAAAATTGTCTCTAATAAAACAGGTTTTAAATAGAAAACAAACAAAAACTAAAAGGAAGTCTATAGAAAATCAAATAAAAGGATTAACAGCATCTCTTGATAAAAGAAAAGAAAGGAGACAATCTCTACAAAATGAACGTGATCAATTGTTAAATAAGTTGAATTTCATAAATAAAGAATTAAGTTCTGTTAATCCATTTTCCTATGAAGCGATATTTGAAGGGAAATTAATGATTACCGACTCTAGTGCAGAAGTAAATGAATTTCCAACAATAGAAAAAGATGGTAATGCAATGTTAGAACAACACCAATATGAAGACATTGCTTTAGTACATTGTACAGATTTTTTCCCACATAAAGAAAAAATTATGACCAACTATGATGGCGATAAATACGGTATAATTACAAAAGAATATGACGGTGTAAGAAAACAATGTAAAGGGGTATCACATAGACATACAGTTCACTTTATACTAAATAATCGAGTAAAAACGAATGAAGGCTTGGGCATAGGAGGCGGAAACTGGGATGCCAAGAAATTTATGGTTATTGAACCATTATCATACCACATTGATCAATTTTTACTATTAAATCCTTCTGATAGTTATACTTGGGGATCAGTAGACTTAAAGCAGCCAATTTATTTGGTTAGGAAGGACTGCTTATCTGAGCTCCCTTTAGAAGTTCAAAACAGTAGTCAAACAGTATTATATGAAGGAGATCCAAGCGTTTGTTTAAAGAGAACACTTAATCTTTTAGGGTATCCAATTTTTAATATTAATGCAAATGATCAAAATCATTTTTTATCTGACGAAATGCGCTTAGAAACCGCATTGGATAATAGAGAAATTGTAATGCAATATATAAAAGATAATACTTTTAATTGCAAAGCTAACATTTGTTTAAGTGTAGAAGATCTTGCTAACTTATTAGATGTCTATTTAAGAGGAAACTTTTCCCATGTACAATTAAAGGATGCTACTATTGTTTCAAATATTAGTCAAGAGCAACATATTCCAGAAGAATTTATCCATGCTATTGTTAATTTTGGTATAAAAGCCTTACCAGATGGTAACTTTACGTTTGATACTGATGAAAACATATACAAAGTAATTAAAGATAATAGCTTAATGGATATTTCGGGTATTAAAAGGGTTTATGATGCGTATATAAATTATACAAATACAAAGTCAAATAAAAGTGAAAGAATTTCTATGGAATCCCTTAAAAATATGCCTATTAAAGAACTATTTGAGTTTCAAAATCATAAAATAGCTAAAGCTTTTTTTGAAACATTGTCGAGCTTTACTCGCCCTTTTACTAGTAAAGACAGTGTAATAGATTTCTATATGACAGAAGACGGGCTAAACTATGCGATTACAGATATACTAACATGGAGAAAACTAGAAGAAAAACAAATAGTAAGTAAAGAAGATACCATTGCTCAAGCTTATCAACAAATTGATAAACTTATAAAATTTTCTAATATTCAAAAAGATGAAAATGTCAAAGGAACTTATTCTAGAGGATATATAAATCTATCATTGCTAATAGTCCCGCTTACTATAATTGTTGGAATAGTTTTGGCCATTATAATTAAATAGTGAATCAAAACGCTTCATTTCAAAAAGCGGATTTTGAGTAGATATCAATTTTTTAGTCATTTTATAATAAATGAGTTAATCCGATAATTACTAAAATAATAGCACCTAATATACTTGCATATTTACCAATTAATTCGCTAGCAAAACTTCCAATTTTAATTCCTACATAAGTAAATAAAAAACTACAAATACAAAATATACTCATTGCTAGGTACATATTTTCAGTGATTGCTTTTATTCCAATACCAAGCGAAAAACTATCAATACTAACGCCAAAAGCAAAAATAAACATTCCGAGTAATGTTAGTTTGAATTTTTCTTCTTCATTTTTGAAAACATCAATAATCATTTGAATAGCAATAAATATAAGAATTATTCCAAAAACCAGATCGCATTTCAATTCAAATATTTGAATTAGTTGATCGCCTATTAGCATTCCTAAAAAAGGCATAATAAAATGCATAATTCCAACTATTAAGGAAAGTTGAAGCGCTTTTTTCTTAGAAGCATTTAAAGTCCCAACACTTAAAGATAATGAAAAAGTGTCCATAGATAAGGCAATGCCAATAGTAATAAGGCTAAATATTTCTTTCAAAGTAAAGCAACCTCCTACGAATATTTTATTTACAACATGCCTTACTTAGAACTTATCTATTAATTCTTTAACATAAGATTTATATTCTACATTACTTAAATCTTCTGTGCTTTCATCTATTGTACATAATGGAGGAAACAGTACACACCAAAAGTTATTTCCGAGTCCATTTCCCAGAGTAATTACTAAAGATTCATAGTTTCCAGCACCATATAAAACTCCTTTATAAGACTTACTAGGAAAATAATTATAACCATAATTTATATTATATGGGACCTCATAGCTACTTACAATATTATCAATTTCTTGCAAATTATTTTTTAATATATATCTTACTTCATCTGTGTTTGAAGCAGTATTAATTAGATCATATACCTTTTTTTCTACACTTTTTTTAATATTCTTTTTTTCAGTTTGATCTTTTAAGGTATTACTATTTGCAACTACTCTAAATCTTATCGCATTACTAGGAATTAAAATTTCATCTTCCTTATTTGTGAAAATAAAGAAAATAGTTACTAAAAATAATCCAATAATTAATTTTTTCAAAACTCATCACCTATCATAATTAAGAACAAAAATATAGAAAATATTCATTAAAATAGTTAATATTTTAAAAATCTATGATTTATGATATAATAAACTTATATGGAGGGTTTAGATGAACATATCATTTTTAGAAGGTTTGGCATTAGCAACATATTTAGAATTTTTTAATCATCAATATGATGTTGCGGATGAAAGAAAATATAAAGAAGGACCTGAATTATTAGTTAGGCATGTAGAAATGCAGAACTTAGATTTTTTATTAACAGTATTACTGGGAAAAGATACTTATAGTTATTCATGGAACTTTAGAGGACCATATTCTCCAGGATTTCAAATCTTATTAAATAGATTAGATACTAAAAAAGAAGATATTGCAAAATTTTATGAAGAATACAATAAAAAAAGAGAAATGCATTATAATACTTATGAGGAACAACTAAAAGGATTATTATCTTATTATTTAAATGAACACAGTATTATGAAAGTATTAAAAGCAATTCAAATTTTAGAAGGAATTTTTAGAAAAGAAATGGGCAGTGAAATATTTGCAGGCCTAACTTACATTGAAAGATATGTATTGCCACACGAAAGATTTTCAGATGCAGTTAAAGTATTAAGGGAAAGAGGATATAATCCAAGTGATGAAATACTTAGAGATGTTGAAGTGGCTTTATCATTACTTAATATTATAGAAATGGAGCCTAAAAGCATATCAAATACAAGCATTGTGAAAGAAGAACAGAGGAAAAGAGTTTTGGAATAATTCTTTTCTTTTTAATTATTTTCAAAAACAATTTGACAAAGTGACAAGATTTCAGTATAGTATAATTAGATATTTATTAAATAACTATGCACCAAATTAATAAAAATCGAGTAAATTACAGTATAAGAGCCTAACTTAAAAAATAGGTGAAGTAAGGGTGTGTTAAGATGAAGCAAATGATAATTGAAGGTGGAAATAAACTTTCAGGAACAATTGAAATTGGGGGAGCAAAAAATAGCGCAGTGGCGCTTATTCCAGCTAGTATTTTAGCTGATGGCATCTCTACTATTAAACATGTACCAAATATATCTGATAGAGATGCGTTGTTAGATATTTTAAATGTTTTAAATTGTAAAACTGATGTAAATGATGACGAATTAGTAATAGATACAACAAACTTAAAAAATGCTTTAATTGACGAGGTTCATTCTAGTAGACTACGAGCATCATATTATTTTATGGGTGCCTTACTTGGAAAAGAAAAATATGTAGAAATGTATATTCCCGGTGGATGTAATATTGGTTCTAGGCCAATAGATTTCCACATTGATGGATTTAAGGCATTAGGAGCAACAGTAGAAATGGTAGGCAATAAATATATATTAAAAGCAGACAAGCTAGTAGGTACTGATATATATTTAAGCTTTGCTAGTGTCGGAGCAACTATTAACATTATGTTAGCTAGCGTTTTAGCAGAAGGAAAAACTATTATTCATAATGCGGCTAAAGAAGCAGAGATTTCTAATATTGCTGAGTATTTAGTTAATATGGGAGCCAATATAACAGGGTATGGAACTGATGAAATTACAATTATTGGTGTTGAAAAATTACATGGAGGAGAAATATCCGTAATACCTGATAGAATTGAAGCAGGAACATATATTATTCTAGGAGCTTTATGTGGCGATAATTTGACTATAAAAAACATTGTTCCTAAGCATTTAGAAGCTTTAACTAATAAACTCAGTGAAATGGGCGCATCATTTAAAATAGATAGAGATAGTATAACAATTAGTGCAGTGGATAATTTAAAACCAATTAATATTAAAACTTTGGTATTTCCTGGTTTTCCAACAGATATAGGTCAACCGATGAGTGTTTTACTAACTCAAGCTTGTGGAACATCTTTGTTTGAAGAAACAATTTGGGAAAATAGAATGGGGCATGTTCCATATCTAAATAAAATGGGTGCAAACATTAATGTTAATGGTTCAAGTGCAATTATAGATGGTCCAACTAAGTTAAATGGGACTGAAGTTACAGCAACGGATTTGCGAGGTGGAGCGGCAATGGTATTAGCGGGCCTAACAGCACGTGGAATAACGAAAATTAATGATGTCGAACATATTTTAAGAGGATATGAAAGTATTGATGAGAAGCTTACTAATGTAGGTGCTAAAATTAAGATAATTGAAATATAGTATATTGTACTATATTTTTTTATGAGGTGAATGATGAAAAAGAAACTCATTCTAATTGCACTTATTGGCGCAATATTTTCAGTTATAATATATTTTTATACAAAAAGCGATGAATTAACTTTGGTAACAATTGGCGATGGGCTTTCTATGGGAATGACCCCTTATGAAATAGAAGGAATGAGCTTTAATGATTACTTAAAAGAAGATTTAAAAAATTTTCATAAATTAAAGAATTATTATGAATTTGCTAAAAATGGGATAACAGTAAAAGAACTAATTTCAGATATTAAAGAAAATAAATCGCTAACTTTTCAAGATAATCAGGTAGAAATACAGCATGCTATAAATGAAGCAGATATCTTAACAGTTGCTATAGGAATGGATGAGTTAGCAAGTGTAAAAATCACTAAAAAAGTAAGAGATGAATTTAAAGAAGATTTAGAAGAGCTTTTAAGTATGATTAAATTATTAAATAACTACAAAGTAATAGTATTAGGATTATATGAATATCAAGACAAAGATCCTCTTACAATTGCTAAAATGAATGCCATTATAAGAGACATTAGCTTAACAAATGGTTTTTTATTTTTAGACATTAATGACATACTAAAAGATAAAAGGTTTTATTTAAATAAAGAAAGTTATTATATAAATTATTTAGGCCACGAAAAAATATACCAAGAATTAAAAAAACTAATACAAATATAAATGTTTACATTTAACTTTAATCATGTTAAAATAATCCTTACTTATGGAGGGATTTTTAATGGACTTAAAAGTATTGCAGGAAAAAAGAGCTAGTTTAATGCTTATAGGAAAAAGTGTTGCAATCCAAATTCAGAATGAGTTTGAAATTGGTAGAATTGGAAATATAAGAGATTACATGCAGCAATTTAAAGAGTTAGAGAGCAAAATAAAATATATAGATTATTTAATAAAAGAAGCAAGAAAAGAAGCAGTAATAGAAGCAGATGCTTATAAAAAGAAATTTAAACATGAATTTTTAACGCAAATAAAATGTTTTCCAGGGACTATAGATGAAATAGTGGCTGGTACATTAGAGGCTGTTCCAAATCCCGGGATAAATATTCCGAATTATATATCTTACTTAATGACGGCAGGATATTTCATATTTGGAAATGAATTAGATTCCAGTGCACTACAATTAACAGATAAAGCCGAAAGATACTTAGAGAATGAAGCTAATATTAGTTTAAAAAAATAAAGTTTAAATATTTTTGTTGAAAACAAGCAAAAGTGTGATATAATACTTAAGACAAATCAATTACTATGTCAAAAAATTTGATATGGCGGGAGGGATAAAATATGAAAAAAGGAATTCATCCAGAAATGAAAGAAGCAACAGTTACTTGTGAATGTGGAGCAAAATTTAAAACTATGTCAACTAAGGGAGATATCCAAGTTGAAGTTTGTAGTGAATGTCATCCATTCTATACAGGAGCTCAAGGAAAAGTTAAGAAAACTGGTACTATTGAAAAATTTAACCGTAAATATGGTTTAAACACTGAAGAAAAATAATGAAAATAAAAATGTTAGTAAGATGGATCTTATTAACATTTTTTTATTTTAAATTTCAATTTAGGAAAGTTTGATATACTTTTAATAAAACAAAGATATTCCTTTTAAAAGGAATATTTTTTTGATATTATATAGTTAGGTGATTTACTATGTATCAAGAAATAAAAGTAAATGGTAAGACATTTAAAAATAATAGTACTACAGTATTATTTACATCCGAGTTTAATTATCATCAAGATGAAATAGAGTTTATTAATCGTGGATATATTGTAATAGATAAGAATAATACTAATAAGTTAGAAGATATTTCTTTAGAATTATTAAAGGAATTTAACTGTGAATATTTATTAGAAAAAAATAACTATTCTAAAAGTGAAAAAATTAAAATTAATATTTTAAGTAATATAAAAAGTCCAAAGGATACTATAATATTTTTTAATGTTTTAACATATTTAGATGATGGATTTAAGCATAAAGTAATAAATTATTTAAAGGAAAAAGAAAAAAGAATTATAAATTATACAAGCGAAATAGAAGAGACATTGTTTCTTCAAAATATAATAGTTGTTCATGATGGAAAGATAGTTATGGAAGGAAAAAGCGAAAGTGTTTTACTAGAAGAAAAAATACTAACTAGATTAGGATTCAAACTTCCTACTATAGTTGAATTATCAAAAGGATTAAAATACTATGGCGTTATAAATAATATTTATTATTCAAATGAAGAGTTGGTGAAAGATTTATGGAAGTAGCAAGAATTTTAGATAGTCTTGAAAAAGGCCGTATTTATGGTGTTATAGGAGAGACAATTTTAACAACGAATACCAGTACATCATATTTAGTAACAGATTATAAATTTTTAGGAACTGTAAAAGATTATTTAAATAGCCCAAAAGATGTAGCGTCCCTAAAAATGGTAATGTTAACAGAAAAATATTTAAATAAAGAATCAAATGAGTTATCAGAAGTAGAAATAAAAAAAGTAAATCTTGCAAAAGCTTTGATAGAAAATAAAGAAAATATAATTTTAGATTTTTTTGAAAAGGGGCTAAATGATTTCGAGAAAAAGAATTTTAAAAGACTTTTTAAGAAGCTAGCAGAAGATATTCACAAAACATTTTTAATTTATACGAATGATATATTATTTTTACAAGATATAGCATCATCCATAATTTTAGTAGAGGATAACCACATATCCAGAAAATATGAAAAAAACGAATTTTTTGATTTATCAAACTATTATAATATTCCAGAGATTAATAAGATAATTAATTTAATAAGAGAAAAAGGAATTAAATTAGAAGATTATATGGATGTAAAAGATTTATTAAAAGCTATTTATAGAATTAAGGAGCAAGAATAATGAGATATTTAATAAGTATAAAGTATGATGGCTCAAAATTTTATGGTTTTCAAAGATTAAATAATGAGAATACCGTCCAAAAAAGTATAGAAGGGGCTTTAACTAAAATAAATAAAGCTCCGGTTGAAATAAAAGGTGCAGGAAGGACTGATAAAGGAGTACACGCACTAGATCAAAAAGCATCTTTTGATTTAAATATTAAAATTGATGCGGCTCATTTAAAAGAAGCATTAAATAGTTTAGTAAAACCATATATTTATATTAAAGATGTATGTATAGTAGATGATAATTTTCATGCCAGATTTAATGTCAAAAGAAAAACTTATCTATATAAAATAAATTTAGGGGAGTTTAATCCTTTATATGAAGACTATATGTTTTATCCGGATTATAAAATTGATATTAAAAAGATGAAGAAATGTCGCAAAGTATTTTTAGGAGCACACAATTTTGAAAATTTTGTTGCGGGCACTAGAACTAATTACGAGTGTATAATCTATAATATAAAATTCAAGAAGAAGAAAGATATTTTAGAAATAAAATTTATTGGCAAAAGCTTTTATAGATATATGGTTAGAAACCTAGTTGGGGCTATGTTAGATGTGGCAAGAAAAAAAGCAAGTATAGAGGAATTAAAATATGCCCTAGATCATCCCGAAATTAAAAAAGAATTTCTATGTGCCCCTCCAAAAGGCCTATATTTAGAGAAGATAGAGTACTAATTGTTAAAAATTTGTAAAAAAATAGAAGAAAATGCATTTTCTATTTGACAAATGCATAAATATTACATATAATTTTAAATGGTACATTTTATTTGTCGGAATTGCCATGCCCTGGGAAAGCAGAAGCAAAGATGACTAATGAAAGGAAAAAAATATGAAGACATTCATGCAAACAAAAGAAAACATTGAACGCAGATGGTATGTAATCGATGCTGAAGGACAAACTTTAGGAAGATTAGCTACTAAAGCTGCAACCGTTTTAAGAGGTAAGCATAAACCTACTTATACTCCTCATGTAGACTGTGGAGACTATGTAATTGTAATTAATGCGTCAAAAATTAAATTAACTGGAAACAAGTTAAATGATAAGATGTATTACAATCACTCAGGTTTTCCAGGAGGATTAAGAGAGAGAAATGCAAAAACTATGATTGAGAAATATCCAGAAGAAATGTTAGAAAGAGCTATCAAAGGAATGCTTCCACATGGACCATTAGGAAGAAAAATGGGTAAGAAATTATTTGTTTATGCTGATGGTGACCATAAACATGAAGCACAAAAGCCTGAAGCTTTAAAAGTTGATTAGGAGGAATAATTAATGGCTAAGCAAGTTTGGACCGCAACAGGTCGTCGTAAAAGAAGTTCTGCGTCTGTTAGAATTATGAGCGGAACTGGAAATATTACAATTAATGGGATAGACGTTAATGAATATTTTCCTAATAAAATCTTAATTATGGATTTAAAACAACCACTAGCAGTTACTAATAATGAGAATCGTTTTGATATCGAAGTTACTGTAAAAGGTGGCGGATATTCTGGTCAAGCTGGAGCTGTTCGTTTAGGAATCGCTCGCGCACTTCTTGCATTTGACAGTAACACTGATCAAACAAGAGAAGATTCTTATCGTAAGATCTTAAAAACAAATGGTTTTGTAACAAGAGATCCAAGAGTTAAAGAACGTAAAAAATACGGTCTTAAAAAAGCTCGTCGTGCTCCTCAATTTTCAAAACG
>CAMNSE010000009.1 GCA_946554525.1 uncultured Mycoplasma sp. | reverse complement strand
CCCCCCCCGGAGTCAATATTTTTTGCAAAACAAAAAAGGACTTCTGTCCCTTTTAGTTTTCAATAAAATATTTTTTATACCATAGCAAGAATACATAAATAATGTATATTTTTCTACCAGTTGGTTTATTTTTGTAGTATAAATCATCTAATAGTTTAATTAATTCATCTTGATAGAAAAATTCTTTTACATAATCGCTTTCAAATTCTTTTTTCACTAAATTATAATATTTTTCTTCTTTTAACCAAAAATGAAATGGTACCGGAAATCCCCACTTTGGTCTAGTAGCCCATTCATCTGGAAGTAATTCATTAGCGCTTTTTCTAAATACATATTTAGTAGTCTCTGGTGTAACTTCATATTTCTTTGGTATTGTTGATGCTAAAGACATAACTTCTTTATCTAAGAAAGGCACTCTAAGTTCTAGAGAATGCGCCATTGTCATTTTATCAGCTTTAAGTAAAATATCTTCAGGCATCCATAAATGCATATCTAGATATTGCATTTTTGTAATATCATCATATCCTTTTACTTCATCAAAATATGGCTTTGTAATCTCTTTAAAGTTTTTACCTACAAGATAGTCTTTTTTTAATACTTTTTTCTTTTCATTTTCAGAAAAAATAAATGCGGAACCAGTAAAATAATCTTCTACTGAAAGACCATTTCGAATTAAAAATTTACGGCCATGAAACCAAGGAAGAGAAAGTGCAAGTTTACCTAAAGGATAACGTATAAATTTTGGTAGTTTTTGATATTTTAACTCCGTATCAGAAAATCTATAACAATCATATCCTGCAAATAATTCATCAGCGCCTTCTCCTGATAAAACAACTTTAATATCGCGAGCTGCAAGCTCTGATAAAAAATATAATGGAATCGTTGATTCATTTCCTTCTGGTTCATCACAATAATACATAATATCATCTAAACTATTAAAAAACTCATCTGGTTTAATTACTTTATTAATATTTTCAATTTTTAAAATATCTGATAATTCTTTTGCCTCATTAATTTCATTAAAGGGTCCTAATTCAAAACCAACAGAATAAGTATTATCTGGCATTAAAGATGCTGTAATATAACTTGAATCTACCCCACCAGATAAAAACGCTCCAACTTTAACATCACTTATTTTATGATATTTAACAGACTCTTCTACCATTTTACTGATTTCCTTTGTGTAATAGTCAAATGGTTTTTCTTCTTTTTTAAAATTAACTTTATAATATTTCTTTATTTTCATTTCGTTATTTTTATATGTAAAAGAACATCCTGGCTTTAATTTAAATACACCTTTAAAGAATGTTTCTTCTAAAGCGGAAAACTGAAAAGTTAAATATGGCTTTAATGCTTCTTTATTAAGCTCTTTTTTAAAACTGGGATTAGCTAAAAAACTCTTAATTTCAGAAGCAAACATAAAAGTGCCATTCATATTTGCATAATAAAATGGTTTTATTCCAAAAAAATCTCTTGCGCCAAATAATTCTTTTTTATTAATATCCCATATTACAAAAGCAAACATTCCTCGTAAGTGATTTACGATATCTTCCCCATATTCTTCATAGCCATGTAAAATAGTTTCAGTATCACTATTTGTTTTAAAAATATGTCCTTTTTTTTCTAATTTTTTTCTTAATTCTTCAAAATTATATATTTCACCATTAAAAATAATTACTTTATCTTTATTTTCATTATATATTGGTTGAGATCCACCCTTTAGATCAATAATGCTTAGTCTACGATGACCTAAAGCTATATCATCATCTACATAATATCCATCACTATCAGGTCCTCTATGGATTATTTTATCTGCCATATCGTGAATAACTTTTTTCTTTTTAGTCTTTTTTTCATGATTAACAAATCCGACAATTCCACACATTTTTACATCCTCCTTTTGTAATTAGTTATATTTATAATAAGCTGTTAATACTTTTTTATCCCAAACATGTTGCAAATAGTATCTTTTTAAAATGCAATCATATGGCGCTAAAGCAATTCTACTAAAATTTTTAGTACTAATTAATTGATTATGTTTCTTTAAGCTTTTCTTTAATGCTCGCCTAGAGACTATACTAGCAGTAAATTCATTATTGGCAATAAAAAATTTAGTATTTTTATTATAAATATAATCATCTACAATTAATTTAGCTAAATTAGTTTTACTAGCAAGAGTATAATAATTACTTCTACCCTGTCTTATATTCATTTCAAATACAACATAACGATCATTTTTCTTGTCATATTGAATATCAAAATGACATATTCCTGTAAATTTAATCGCTTCTAAAAACGCTTTTAGTTTTAAACTTAAATCCTTATTATAAGCATTTGTAATAGCATTATAATTTCCAATTAATTCGGGAGTTCTATCATGCATTAGAATTTTACCAGCACTAACTGCGACAACTTTATGGTGGCTATTTGCGTAACACGTAAAAACAAACATGGACTCATCATCGCCATCAATGTACTCTTGAATCATAAACTTGCCATTAAAGCCACTCTTCTTTATTAAATTAAGAGTTTTTTCTAATTCTTTCTTGTTATTTATTTTATAACCTTTTTGCTTTCCAGAAAAATTATATTTTGAATAAAGTACTGTATCAGATGGCTTCATAAATATTGGATAATCTACACTTAATTTAAGATCTTTAATTTTATCAGTTGCAAAATCAAACTCTTGACCTTTTGGATAATCTAGATTATATTTTTCACATAACTGATAAAAAGATTCCTTTGAAAATAACTTATTAAACATAGCCTCACTAGTAATAGGAATAATAAATGTGTCACTAATTTTTTCGATTTTTTTACGATTATGTATAATATGTTTTACATAATAATCAGTATTTCCAAACAAAATTTTCTTTTTCTCAGGATATTTTTCATGAACATCTTTTAATAATTTTAAAAACACTTTATCACTCAAAATGTCTTTATCATAAAATCCTTCAATTATTTTGCTAGGATAAGTAGGATAAATAGGATGAGTTCCTAAAACGATTGTTTTAATACGATATTCTTCATAAAATGCTCTAGCGATAGCATAGCTATTCATATCGCCGCCTAAGCAAACACCAACAAATTCTTTATCCATTTTGATGATTTTCCTTTCTTAGTCTTTTATTTATAATACGATGACGAATCGGATTAATAAAATGATATACCTTATAAGAAATAGGTTTTAATATATAATCAAATTCGCCAATAAATTCTGTATATTCTCCGCCCCATTTTTTCTTAAAATCATGTATTCCAATTATACTTTTGGTACTTTTAGGATTTCCAATAGTACCGAATTCATCAAATATTTCAATTCCTTCCTCTTTGGCTTTTTTTACTTGATAATCAAATATTTTATAATTTGCAAAAGCACTTTTATATTCCATATCATTAGCGCCGTATAAATACCAACTTTTATTGCCATAATAAACCATAAAATATGCACTTACAATTTCACTATCTTTTAATTTCTTTTTCTCTTCATAAAAATTTTTTTCTTCTTTTAGTTTTCTTAAATGGTCTTGATCTATTTTTTTCTTATTACTTTCTTCATCAATTTTCTTAGTAATTACATCTAAAACATCTTTAAAATTAAGTTCTGCTAAAAGAACTTTTAAATGATTATCTTTGCTAAAAATATCATAAAATTTATCATAAAAGGCACTATCATGAGAATAAAAATCTTGTCTTATCTCTGTCATTTTCATAAGTCTTACAAATTCCTTAACATCTTCTTTTTTACCTATTTTTACCTTAACATGATATTGATCTGCTCTTTTAATAGCATTTCTTGCCGTAGATGAAAAACTACTTATAACTTCATCAATATTTCTAGTTAAATCTATACGAAAAGTATATCTTGGCTGAGATGTTTCAAAATATACTGTAAGTGGCTTTCTTTTGTAACCTATTTTTTCTAAAAATTCTACTAGCTGATAATTATTTTCACCTGGAATTACTTCAGCCATATCATTTATAGTATGAAGTTTAATATCGGGATCAATTCTAAAATATAATGCTTTATGTTTTTTAGCAAACTTCTTTATCTCTTTAGTAAATACCTCTATTAAATTAAAATCGTTGTAATCAAGCACAAATCCTCTTGGAATATAAAAGTATGAATACCCTAAAGGTAAACTTTTTTTAAGTAAAAGCGCTGTTGCTTTTAGTTCTCCATTTTCTCTTAGTCCAACATAATATGGAGAAGAATTTCTATAAGTAGCAACTTTCCCCCATTCATATGATTGTAAAAAGTGACTTTTTTCATGATTAGAAACAAATTCAGTATATTCGGCCTCATCAATATTACTAATAAACTCCATGTAATTCATCTACTTTCTTTCATTTTCAATTATATCATTTCTTTAAAATAAAGTCACTATTAAAACATAAACTATACAAAAAGTAGGATTTCTCCTACTTTTCATAATTATAAATACCATGAATTTTTTGTAAATCTTCATCACTAGGTTGTTCAACTATCCATTTGCTATTTTCTTTTTTTACATTAAATACAATAGTATAAGAAACTGTATCTTTCATTTTTGTTAATTCTTCTAATTTATATTTAATATATTTTGCAGAATCATATATTCCATCAGTTACAAATTCATCTTGGTGTTCATTTAAGTAATCGCTAGAATTTTTATTTGCTTTATATAAATCATATACTGTAATTTTAGCTGTAACTTTTGCTGTATCTCCATCATATGATTCATTTTCAATTGTATAAGTTAAATCGCGATATTGCTTTTCTAAAATACCTTTATAAGTTTCTTTATCCTTATCTTCTAAATTTTCTTTTGCAATAACTTGGTCCATATTATTAATAACATTTTCATTTAACCCTTTATAATCATTTAAATATTTTTCTACAGCATCACTAGCTTTATCTTTCATACATGAACAACCTACAACGCAAAACATACTAATAATAAATACAAATAGTTTTTTCATTTTCTCACCTTTCCTTTATTTTTATTATGAATAAATTAAAAATAATTATACAAAAATTGTTTTTTTTATTTATAAGATGTAGTATAATAATCATAAGGTGATAAGATGGACACATGGATACAATATTTAATTATAGGAATTGTTTTAGTATTAATATGTTTAATAGTAATAAAGCTATCAAAAAGAGATTTTAGACTTGAAGCAAATAAATTAATAACTTTCTTAGGAGGCAAAGACAATATCGTTAGTGCTGAGTGTAATATGAGCAGATTTAAAGTTATATTAAAAGATATAAGTATTGTTGATAAAGAATCTATTGAAAAATTAGGCGCTAAAGGAATAGTAGAAATTGATAATCAATTAAAAATAATCTTTGGTAAAGATGCTCACCAATTAAAAAGATATATTGATGATATTATTTAAGGTAACTTATGAAGATAGAAGATGTAATAAATACAGTTTTAACCAAATATAGATTAATTAGTGAGGCAATATTAAGTTTTAAAGATGATTTTACTATTAATGATTTATATAATTTAATAGATTTAGTTAGTAAAGAACATAATATTGAAATAACTAATGCTGATACTAATAAAGTTTTAGATGACTTATTAAAAAATGGCACTGTGAAATGTGAAAAAATAACTGATGGTATCACTACTTTTAAAGTTGCAGTTCCTACAAGATAAACTTCTTTTTAGAAGTTTTTTTAATTTATTATTTTAGAACAAGCGTTTTATTTTTTCTTTACATCAAACATAATTTAAAGTATAATAAATATGAAACATTTGATAGTTGGGTGCTGCCAATCTTCAATATGAAGGGAGGCGATATAATGAAAAAGAAAGATTCTTTAATCCAAGCTCTAGTAGTTATAATCTTCTTACTTATATTTTTACTATTTATAGTTTTGATATAAAAGAAAACACCTAACTCAAAGCATTTGAATTAGGTGAACCCATTTGGACGACACTCAACATTGCAAAATCAAGTGTTCCTTTTTTATTGTATGAAGTTCTCTTCATCTATATACATCATAACATAAATTTAAAATTTTATCAATCAATTTTCAACATCACATAACATTTATAAAAATTATTTTGTCTTTTATAAATAGCTATTTCATCATCATTATATTTTAATAATACATATTCATCTATATTAGAAATAGTTATATCATTACCATTTTTCACTTTTTGATATTCTAAAAAAGATAAATCATATTCTTTTATAGGAAGAACATCTTTTATATTTAGTAGCTGATAATTATCATTTTTAATATCATCTAAAGAAATAGCATTATCTATAGAAAAAGGACCTTGTTTTATTCTTACTAAATTAGTCATGACTCCAACTGTTCCTAATAATTTACATATATCTCTAATAAGGCTTC
This sequence comes from uncultured Mycoplasma sp., assembly GCA_946554525.1. Lineage (GTDB taxonomy): Bacteria > Bacillota_I > Bacilli_A > RF39 > UBA660 > Caccenecus. Next base: position 42,680 of record CAMNSE010000009.1, on the reverse strand, counting down.
TAACATAAGTTCCCTTTTCAACTTTACATCGAAATTTTATAACGTCTTCATAAAAATCTAATAATTCTAATTCATATATTTGCACATCTTTTACTGGTAGTTCAACTTCAACATTATTTCTGGCATACTCATATAATTTTTTGCCATTTATTTTTATTGCAGAATATTTAGGGACTTCCATATGATAGGTGCCTATAAACGATGCAAATACATTTAAAATATCATCTTTAGTAATAGCAAAATCTTTTTTATTTAAAATATTTCCAGTAATATCTAAAGTATCCGTATCAATGCCTAACTTAATCTCGGCAATATACTCTTTATCATAAGAAGTAAGAAGTTCCCCTAGTTTTGTATATCTTCCAGTTGTTAAAACAAGAACTCCACTTGCAAGCGGATCAAGAGTTCCAGTATGTCCAATTTTTTTTGTATTAAGAATTTTTCCAACAATATTTACAATATCACGAGATGTATATCCGGTTGGTTTATTAACTATTAAAATACCATTCACTTAATTCTCCTCATGAATTTCTTTAATTAAATTTTCTATTTTTTTACCATATTCAATTGATTCATCAAAGATAAATTCCAGCTCTGGAGTATGTCTTAAATTTAGCCTTTGAGATACTTCTGTTCTAATAAAAGGCGCTGCTTCATTAACTTCTTTTTCTAGTTCTTTCTTACCTAAATCACTAAATGATGTAAAATATACTTTTGCATAAGACAAATCATGAGAAACTCTGCAAGCCGTAATAGTAATTGTTTTTAATAATTCATCTCTAGCTTCGGTAAATATTATTTCACTTATAACTCTCATCATATCAGATGATATTTTTGCTGATTTATAGCTTGGCATTAACGTTTCACCTCAACCATTTCAAAGCATTCAATAATATCTCCAACTTTGATATCACTAAAATTATCTAATGTAATGCCACATTCAAAGCCTTTCTTAACTTCTTTAACACTATCTTTTTCTCTTTGAATAGAAGCTACTTTCCCTTCATAAATAATCACACCATCACGAATAAGCCTTGCGCAAGCATTATTTTTTATAACGCCATCAATAATATATGTTCCAGCAATATTCCCAACTTTAGAAAATTTAAATATTTTCCTAATTTCAGCATTTCCTAAAACTTTTTCTTCAAATTCAGGATCAAGCATTCCTTTCATAGCAAGCTCTATTTCTTCAATACATTTATAAATTATAGTATAAAGTCTTACATCGACTCCGTATTCTTTTGCCATTTCTTTAATAGTGTTAGTTGGACTAACATTAAATCCAATAATTATTGCATTAGAAGCATTAGCTAAGACTATATCACTTTCTGTTACAGTACCAATTCCTGAACGAATAATATTAATTTTTACTCCCTCAACATCAATTTTAAGTAAGCTATTTTTAACTGCTTCTTCACTACCTTTAACATCTGTTTTTAAAACAACATTAATCTCTTTTTGTCCCTCATTAATTTTACTAAATAAATCATCTAATGAAATTATATCTTTTTTATATTTACTTTCTCTAGCATTTTCTGCTCTTTTAAAGGCTATTTCTTTTGCTTCTTTTTCCGTTTCAAAAGCCATAAACTTATCTCCAGCACTAGGATTATCATTTAGACCAGTTATTTCTACTGGCGTTCCTGGATGAGCCATAGTAATGCTCTCTCCTAAATCATTTTTCATAGTTCTTACTTTACCATAAGTCGTACCAACCACAACTGGATCTCCTAGTCTTAAAGTACCATTTAATATAAGAAGGCTTGCTACTCCACCAATATTTTTATCTTGACGAGATTCTATTACTGAACCCATTGCATAACGATTTGGATTAGCTTTTAATTCCATCATTTCACTCATAGCGATCAAAGTCTCTAATAATTTATCAATTCCATCACCTGTTTGAGCAGAAATTTTGATAAATGGAACTTCTCCGCCCCATTCTTCTGGAGTAATATTAAGTTCTGCCATCTCAGTCATAATACGTTCCGGATTAGCAGTAGGCTTATCCATTTTATTAACGGCAACAACAATAGGAACTTTAGCACTTAAAGCATGTTCAATTGCTTCTTTAGTTTGAGGCATTACTCCATCATCAGCAGCGACTATTATAATAACTATATCAGTAACACTTGCACCTCTTGCTCTCATTTCTGTAAATGCAGCATGTCCAGGAGTATCAATAAAAGTTATTTTATGGCCATTTGCATCAATTTCATAAGCACCAATAGCTTGAGTAATTCCTCCACTTTCTCCATCTACTATATGAGATGAACGAATATAATCTAAAAGTGTTGTTTTACCATGATCAACATGTCCCATAATAGTTACAATTGGAGGTCTTTCTTCTAAATCACTCTCATTATCAACTACTTCATATTCTTCAAAATTTGAAACATCTTGAGTTTCTTCTCTTTTTAGTGTTTTGTGATATTCTAAGGCTATAATTTCAGCATTTTCAAAATCAATAGCAGTATTTAGACTCATCATTAATCCTAACCCCATTAATTTTTTGATAATATCTGATCCACTAACATTTAGCTCACTAGCTAAATCTCCAACACTCATACCATCTTTGAAAACAATAATATTATCGTCTTCTTTGTTCTTCATTAACTTATCTTTATTTTTATACATTTCTTTACGAAGACGAGAATAATCATTATTCTCTACTTGATCTTTTTTCTTCTTTAATTTTTGTTTTTTATCTGTAATGTTTATATTTTTTGTAATGTTACTACTTTCAACAATTTGCTCAACAACTTCATCAATTGTTTCTTCTTCTTCAAAGGTTTCATCTTCTACAATTAAATTAATTGCATTATCTAAAGAAATAATATCCTCATCTGATAAATAATCATCTCCTGATTTAACTTCAATACCTAAATCAGTACATTTCTTTAATATTTCTGCTACACTTAAACTTACATCTAATGCATATTCTTTTACTGTCATAATAAACCTTCCTTTCTAATTTTTATCTACATAACTCCATTGCTTCATTATAAACTGAGCTTGGAACTTCTACTCCTAAAATTTTATCTAATATTTTAGTATTTTGGGCTTTTAAAATAACACTTTCATCTTTTTTAAGGTATGCTCCTCTGCCATTAGCTTTACCAGTTATATCTAATACTACTTCACCATTTGGTGTTCTAACAATTCGAAGTAGTTCTCTCTTTTCACACTTTTCATGCGTTACTACACAACTACGCATCGGTATTTTTTTTTGTTTCAATTTAAATACCTCCTTAATTATTTATTTCCCTCTTCATTAATTTCTTTCATTGTCTTTAAATTAATTTTATATTTTGTAAGACGACTAGCAAGTTTTACATTGTTAGCTCCTTTACCCAAAGCTTTAGCAAACTCTTCATCTGGTAAAATAGCAAGTGCCTCCTTTTTTACTGGATCAGTAATACTTACAATTGCATTTTTAGCAGGGCTAAGTGCACTCTTAATATACTCTTCTGGGTCTTCACTATATAATACAACATCTACTTTTTCACCATTTAATTCTTTTAATATTCCCGCTATACGAGATCCACGCTCTCCAATACAAGTTCCAATAGCATCTATTTTTTCATTTGTTGATGAAACCGCAACTTTACTTCTAACTCCAGCTTCTCTAACACACATATGCATTAAAAGTGTTCCATCTCTAAATTCAGGAATTTCAAGTTCAAATAATCTTTTTACAAATCCATAAGTAGATCTAGAAAGTAAAATTAAAGGCCCTTTTGTTCCATCCTCAATTTTAGAAACATAAACACGAATACTTGATCCCATTACAATATTTTCTCCTGGAATAATATCTTTTTTAGGCAAGATACCACGAGCTCTACCAAAATCAATATAATAATTACGAGCATCTTCCATAGCTACTGTACCAAGTAACATTTCATCTTGTTTATCTTGGAATTCTTCAATAATACTATTTTTTTCAGCTTCTCTAATTTTTTGTGTTAAAACTTGTTTGGCAGTAGACGCTGCTACACGTCCAAAATCTTTTGGAGTAACTTCAGTTTCAATAGTTTCTCCGACTTTAATACCCGGAACTATTTCTTCCGCTTGTTCTAATATAATTTGTGCATCAATATTAATTTCAGGTGCAATTTTTACAACGTTTCCATCTTCATCTACTTCTTCACTGCCAAAATCAACATCATCAACCACTACTAAATAAGTAAATACTTTAATTTCGCCAGTTTCACGATTAATATCTACTCTTACATTGGTTTTATTATCAAAATTCTTTTTATAAGCAGTTGCTAAAGCACTTTCCATGCCTTCAAAAACAACTTCTTCACTTATTCCTTTTTCCTTTGTAATATTTTTTACTGCTTTAATGAACTCTTCACTATTCATTACTTCCACCTCTTTCTTTACTTGTAACATCTAAAATATAAGAATCATCTGTAATATCATATTCATCAACAATTGGATTAATAATATTTGTTGCATCTACTATAGTATCAATATCAATACCACCAACTTTATCTAATACAACTGATAAAACATTATAGTTTCCACTTGTTTTTTCATAAGTAACACTATCAACAATGATTTCCATAGGAGTTAAAACTTCTTTAATTTTTTCTTCTAAAGCCTCTAACTTTTTCATTCTTCACCTCATTTTTTTAATAATAAAAGTGGGAATTTTCTGCCCACTTAAATCTGTAATTTCATTATATCATAAAATTAGAAATTGTCAAAGACTAATTTTTACGATACAAGATTCTACTTGTTGGATATAGTTCTTTATCTAATACTAAAGGTAAGAACACTATGTCCTCAATCCCTTTTTCATTAAAATAAATTTTAACATGCCATGCTCCATTTTTTATTCTATCTATAGTAAGTGATGGCACTATACAAGTTGCGTGCTCAAAATCTAAAAAACTAGAATGATGATGTCCTAAAAATTTAAATGCATAATCATTCTCCTTAACTCCCATTTTATTGCAAATACTATCAATACTATTTGCAATAGCACATTTTTGAATTGTTTCTCTAGGATGAGCTAACAGTAATTTAGTTACGCTTTTGTCTGTTCTACTAAGTTCTAAAGTACAATTTTCATGTCCTAAAGAAATAAAATCATCCCTTTTACTAATAAAGGTCCCTAAAAAGTCACATCCTAAATACATATTATCTATATCATGGTTACCACCAAGAACTAAATGATGAAGCCCATTTAGCTTAGGCATATTAGCTGCCAAACTATCAATATTCTCTAAGCATCTACTAAAATAATCATATGAAAATTGGTATCCTTCTTTACTCCAGTCGAAAAAATCTCCTAAATTAACAATCAATTTAATGCCATTCATATTACAATAATCAAGAAGTCTTTGATAACTATCTATTCTTGTATTTATATTCCATCCATATATATGGAAATCAGATGCAAACAATAAATCAAGTTCACCAGTATCTGAAAGATCCACTGTAAAAGTCTCACCTGTTCTATATGATGCATGATGAATACTAAATACTTTTTCACCCAAAGTTAGTTTTGATGGCGAAATATTCATTATTGATTCTAACTGTTTTATATACTTAAATAATTGTTCTTTTGATATAGGATATCCAGCTGAATTTAAAGTTGTAAGAATTTCTTCAATTGATAAGTCTTTTTTAAATAAGCTTTCAACAATTATTTTTTTTATCTTTTCATCTATTTTATCTTGTTGATTATCTTGCTGTACTTTAAGTCTTTCTTCTTCTGCTTTCTGAAGCTTTGTAGAAAGATCACTATAATTTGCCATACCTTCAGTATATTTTTGCCTTAAACTTTCTAATTCTCGTAATCTAGTAATCAAATTTTGTTTTTCTACAATAACAATATCATAAGAAGTTTTAATGTTTGAAAGATCTTGCAAAAGTTTCCTACATAATTTCTTTAAATTTGCTAATGTATCTAACCCCGAAGCTTTTTTATTTTCATCATCTGGGTTATCGCTTAAAATTGCTTTTAACTCACGAATACTATTTTCATAAGATAAAATAATATTATTAAGATCAGCTATTTTACTTTTTTGCTTTTCTATATCTTCAGATAATGTTTCAATTCTATTATCGCGATGCTTTATTTTTTTATCATATAATGCTAAATTATCCTGGTACTCTTTAATTCTGCGTTCGCATTTTCTAACTTCTTCTTGTAATTTTTCAATTCTTTTGTTTAGTTCTTCAGTTTCTTTATGGGATTCTCCTTTAGGGCTTGGAACTATTTTATAATCTCTAATACTCGACAAAATATGACTAATAGAAACAACAATTTCATCATTTTCAAATGAACCAGTACGTTTTAAATATTCTTCATATTTTACTTGGAAATTACTTACAGTTTCTATGCAACTTAATTTTAACTCCTTAAAATCAGCCGAAAAATATACAAAATAAGTATGAATAAATTTAAGCATTTTTAATATTAGATTATCCGAAAAAGTATTACTATTAAAAGAAGATTCAACATATTGAATAAAATATATAGTAATATCTTGAACAGAATATTTTTTGGTATTTAATACATGATCTGTTAAATCACTAAAATAAATATCATCTATACTATGAGATCTTAAGTAACCAAATAATTTAACTTTATCTACTTGATTTAGTTCCATACCATTTCCCCCAATAGGAACATTATAACATATCAATAAAGAAAATAAAACCTGTTTCTTTTATAAAATTATCTTAAAAAAGAAGTTTGATAAGCCATATGATATTTTTTAAAAGCAATATCATAGATTAAACCTAAATATTCTTCTTTTGATAACCAATCTTGCTTTTTTATTAGCCCTTCTTTATCTTCATATTTCATTATCTCAAACAAATAATATTCTCCAAGCCTTAATATAGCATCATAAAAACAGCTAGGAATAAAGCTTACTAATTCTTCTATATTATTACCTTTATTAATTGATAAAGTATGAACAAAAATAAGACTTATTTGAATACTTATAAATTTTTGGTCTTCAGTATTTAGCTTTAAATATAACGCCGTTATACTACTCATTAAATCTAAAAATAATTTTAAATTTAACAAATTATTTTCATCAAATATAAATAAGTTTATTTGATTTATTATTTGTTCTAAAATACTATCATTAATTGTAATTTTTTCTTTTAAAAGTATATTTTTAAAATGTTCTAAATTTTTCTCAATTAGTTTTAGTTTCATATAAAGCACATCTTTATAAGGAGCATTATCATATAATTCACTCTCTAAATCTCTAAATATTGAATTAGTAACTTGATAATCATCTAATATTCTTCTAAACTTATTTTCGTGCTTTTGTTTTTTATGACTTCCTAAGTTATGAATAAGTAAATAAATTTGATTTATTAACCCTATAATATATAAATCAACATCATATTTTTTCTTCAATTTCATATAAACTAAATTCCCTTCAAAGTTTGTTTTCATATTTATTATACTATAAATTGCAATAAAGAAAAAGAAGCTCAAGGCTTCTTTTAAATATTTTCTTCTCTTAAAGCTTCTAAAATATTTTCTTTTTTTATCTTTTTTGTAGCATAACTCATAGCTATTAAAACAATCATAAAGACTCCTATTATAGTGATTATATAACTATTCCATGAAAGAATTACTCCAGTATCAATCACATTTCCAATACTCATTGAAATAAGTACATTAATACCTATTGATACAGGAATCCCATAAAGAAGTGATTTTAATCCAAAGAATAAGCTTTCAAAGAATAACAATTTATTAAATCCTCTAGGAGACAATCCAACACTTCTTAACATTGCAAATTCTTTACGTCTTAAATTAATACTAGTATTAATGGTATTAATAACACTTGTAACACCAATTAAAGTTACTAAAGCAATAAAACCATAAAATAATATTTTAACTGCTAAAATAACATTTCTAACATTAGCCATTTCAACAGCTGGAGATTCATAATAACAACTTGATGCAAAGTTTTTCCTATCTTCCGCTAAACCATCATTTATCTTTTTATAATCCTTAGAACTTATTGCGAGAAATGCTGTATATTCTTCCATATTACCAAATAGATGTTCAAAAGTATCAATAGACATTACAATAATTGGTTTAGGATCATACATAAAACTTTTTAATCCAAATATATCTTCATTAGTAACTGTAGCATTAACACTTCCACCACTCGCAAACTCTATATTAAAGTTATTCTTATTAAATACTTTTACACTATTAGTTTTTCTAGTCGTACCCTCATATATTGTAAAATATTTGCTATTTATAAGTAATGCTTCTTTATTAGTAATACATCCATAATCTTCATTAGATAAAGCCATAATACTATAAAGAGCATTATCACCTTCGGCATCAATACTATAATATTTAATAAAATCTTTAGTATAATCAGCATCACTTAAATTAGTTACTTTAGCAGGATAATTATAATAAACAATCTCTAGACTTTTCGTTAGTTTATATTTATTTTTAACTGTCTTCATATCATTATAAATATCTTCTTTTTTACCTGTAAAAGACAAACCTATATCATAATCATAATAATCTACGGTATCACTACCCTTTACGATATAACTTAAGAAAGTTGTAAAAGTATTAAACATAACAATACTAATAAATAAAGCGATAACTGTAACTCGGTATTTCTTTTTATTTCTTTTAATATTTTTATGAGCAATTTCGCCCTCTATTCCAAAAATTTTACGAATAATTTTTGGGGTTTTAACATCTTTTTTACTAATCTTTATATCATCGTTTCCACGTATAGCTTCAATTGGTGAAACCTTACTACTTCGCTTAGCAGGAAAATACGCACTAACAAATATAACGATAACCATAAATATAAGAGGTATTATTAGATATAAGGGTTCTACATGGAATAAAACTTCCATAGATAAAATATCTGCTAATAAATGATTTAAAGTTTTTACAACAATAAATATTCCTAAAAATCCTCCTAAAATACCTAAAACTATGCCAATGACACCTACAATAAAGGCTTCAAATAAAACAGTATGTCTAATTTGCTTCATTGTAGCTCCAATAGAAGCATAAAGTCCAAAACTTTTCTTTCGCTCCATTGTTGAAATAGCAAATGAATTATAAATTACAACAATACAGCCTATAGATATAACTGTTAAAGCAATAAGTATTAATGGTAAGAATGTTTCATTAACATTAGAATATTTAGTTTCACCATAATAATATAATAAATTATTATTAATTTTATAGCTCTTACCTTCTAAGTGAACATTATTAATAATATTTTTTACATTGTCATATGTATCACTAGGATTTTTAAACTCAATAAACATATTATTTATATCGCGAGGTGTATTATTAAGAGAAAATACCATTAATCCAGCACTATTATATTCTTGAAAATAGCCATCGCTTATCATCCCTACTATTTTATATGTCTTATGAGTAATAATGTTTAATTCTTCTAAAGCATATTTTATTTCATTAGTTTCTGTTTCCCAACCAGCCGCAATCGCATAATTATGAGCAATTCCAAGATTCTCACCTTCACTGATTCTCTCACCAATATCAAGTTCTAGAGTATCTCCAACACTTAATTTGCCACTAGTAAATCCGTTTGCATACTTCGTAATAATAATTTCACTATCATCTTGGGGTAATCTTCCTTCAATTAGATTAAAAGTATCAAGGAAACTCTTGCTTGCTTCTGTAACATAGATATATGGTTTATTAATAGCTCCTGTATCAAATTTAGCAAAACCTATGGGACTAAAATAATACGTTTTATCTACGGTTACATTTTTTTCTATAGTATCCAGTTCTCTTCTACTTAAATCTTCAAAATAAGCATGGTAAGATCCATAAACTTTCTCAGAGCTTACTCTCTCGCTATATAAGAAACTTGATACTAAAAGCCCAATACCAACCATTAAAGCACAAGAAAGTGTAATTCCAATAATAGTTACTAAAGTTCTTTTCTTATTCATACATAGATGTTTAATAGTAAGCTTATTTAAAATATTCATTTTTATTCACCTACACGTTCATCCGCGATTATATGCCCATCTTCAATGGTAATAATTCTTTTAGCATGAAGTGCTAAATTTTTATCATGTGTAATCATAATAATTGTTTGCCCAAATTTTGTATTTGATAATTCTAATAATTCGATTATTTCATTACTAGCTTTAGAATCTAAGTTTCCAGTCGGTTCATCTGCAAGTAAAAGTGCCGGATGATTCATTAGGGCTCGACCTATTGATACTCTTTGTTGTTGACCTCCTGATAACTCATTAGGTAAATGTTTTACTCTTGCTTCTAATCCTAAAGTACTTATTAACTCCGCTAAATATTTTCTATCAGGAGTTTTACCATCAAGAAGTACTGGTAATGTAATATTTTCTTCAACATTTAATATTGGTATTAAATTATAGAATTGATAAATTAGTCCTACTTCTCTTCTTCTAAAAATAGCTAAATTGTTTTCATTTAATTTAAAAACATCTTTACCATTTAAATATACATGTCCACTAGTAGGTTTATCTACTCCTCCTAAAATATGTAAAAGAGTTGATTTACCACTTCCACTAGCTCCGACAATAGCTACAAAATCCCCTTTTTCAACACTAAAACTAATATTATCAAGGGCATGAACTGCGCCTCCGCCTGATTTATATGTTTTAGATAAATTTTCAACTTTTAAAATTTCCATATAATTTCTCCTCCTTGATATTAATTATATATTTTTATTATGACTCTAAAGTGACATAACTTATTACAATTTTGTCACACAACTGTTTTATAAAAAATAATTTTAAAAGTCGTATATTTATTCTTCTCACTTTCAACTTCTATTTTACCATTTTCTTTTTCAAGTATTATCTTAGCTAAATTAAGCCCAATTCCTACGCTTTCTTTACTTCCACTTTGAGTATAAAAACGTTTAAAGATATTTTTAATATCATTTTTAGAAATACCTACACCATTATCGGTAATTGAAATAGATTGATATAAGGGGTTATCTTCACCTACTATTTTTATTATGCCACCAACACTTACATGTTCAAGGGCATTCTTTAAAATATTCATAATTGCTTCTTTTGTCCAATTAATGTCACAAACAAGCATAAAATCTAAATTACTTTTTTCTAGCTTTACTTCTTTAAGTTCGCTAGGAACAATAATAGATTCTAAAGAAAGATCAATTAAATCACCAACAATCACTTCTTCTTTTTTAAGAGTCACTGAACCACTATCAAGTTTACTCATATTAAGAAGTGTTGTAATTAACCATTCCATTTTTTCTAATTCTTTAGCTTGTTTTAATAAAAAGTCTTTTTTCTCTTCCATAGTAAGGTCATTATTTCTTAAAATATCATTCATAATAGTTAGAGCTGTAAGTGGTGTTTTAAGTTGATGAGAAATATCTTCTAAAGTATTCTTTAAATACTCTTTTTCATGTATCTCAAATAAACTATATTCTTTTAATTTAATTGCTACTTTATAAATATCATTTTTTAAAATTGATATTTCATCTTCATTATAATCTGATATACATAAATCATAAGAATTTTGTAAAATTAAAGCTAAATAATCATTAATAGTTTTTATTTCTTTTTTTAGTTTTCTATTATGAGCATATTCTATTACTACTAATACACTTATTAAAAGAATATATGTTAAAAAAGTTACTAAGTTAATAGTTTTAACCGTTTTCTTTAGAGATGTTATTTCAGAGACTGTTTCTTTAGTTAAACCATATTTACTTAAAATATCTTGATTATTATTATTTAATAATGTATCCATAATAAGGCTTTCATCTTGCGGATATTTTTTTATTAAACTAGAAGTGATATTATTAAAAGTAACATACACATAATTTTCATAAATTCTAATAGTTAAAAAATTCATAACAAAAAATAAAATAATAGCTAATAATAAAAAAGTAATAAGTCGCCTATTCTGCATTTTTAGTCACCTTATATCCTAAACCTCTTACTGTTAAAATTATTTTAGGGTTTGTTGGATCATCTTCAATTTTCTCCCGAATTCTTTTAATATAAACAGTAAGGGTATTATCATTAACATATTGACTACTCGTATCCCAAATATCCGCTAATATTGTATCTCTGGTAAAAACTACTTCTGGATGCATAAACATAATTAGTAAAATTTTATATTCTAAAGCTGTCAAAAAAACTTTTTCGTCCCCTTTTAATACAGTTGCTTCTTTTAAATTAATTGTAACATCTTGAATTTTAATCAAAACATCGTTTACGCTTTTTGTTCTTCTTAAAACTGAATGAATTCGACTAATTAATTCTCTAGTTTTAAAGGGTTTTGTTATATAATCATCAGCACCCATATCTAAAGCTTGTACAATTGTCGTTTCTAAATCATTTGCAGTCAAAAAAATAGTTGGGATATCTTTTAACTCTTTTACTTTTTTATATAACTCAATTCCATTCATATCAGGCAAATTAATATCTAATAGTAATAAATCAATTGGTTCTTCTTCGATTGTTTTAAGTGCATCACTTGCCTTACAAGCTGCGATAACACAAAAATCTTCTTTTGTTAAACAAAATGATAAACCATCTAAAATACTTGTATCATCTTCTACTAATAGAATTTTCATAAATACCCTTCTTTCTTTATTATTATATCAAAATATAATAAAAGAAAAAAGTCTTTTAAAATGACGATTTTGTAATAAATTATTTAGATATCCTTCTTACTCTTTTTCCTTTTCTCTTTAAGTTTTCTTCCATTAACAAAACCAAAAATTGTAATTTTCTCATATCATTTTGAGATACTTCCTTATGATAATATAGTTTTTTTACAAGTAAAAAATATTTATCTAAATATGACTTACCAAGATTATCTTCTAAGATTGTAATGTCTCTTTTTATAAGACATTCTTTAATTAAATCTATAAATTTAATATAAAAATCTCTCATTAAAAACGACTTAGCATCATCAACACTTAAAATTTCAAAATCTTCTTCAACAAAATTTCCTTTTTTACTTTCAAATATTTGAGTAACATCTATGCTTACTAACTGATTAATAATTTCGTCCACTTCGCTATATGGAAATATATTGTTACTTTCTGTATCGGGTGTACTGATAGTATGACTAAATTCATGGATAATGATAATATTATTAACAAAATAAATAGGCAAATACATTTTCGCTTTATCTCTAATGCCATGAACGAAAGCCATAGTAGGCACATCTAAAAATTCTTTTAAAAGAGTATAACCATTATTATGTGGCTTTATAAGTTTTAATGAACTGAATTGAATTAACTTTGCTATTCCACCTTTTCCAAGTCTTCTTTCCCTACAAATTATTCTTTCCCTCAAATTAAAATAAGACAATAATAAGCGAGTATTCTTATTATTTAAAACAATATTTTTAACATTCAAAGGGGAGTTAAAATTTAATATAAATTCAATTTGAATATCTTTAAAACAATTTTCTATATATTGTCTGTATTCTAAACCATAAAACTCAGCATAAGAGTCAATCAAAATATTAATATTTTCTGGATATCTAGCCATAAACTTTTTAATCCATTCATTACTGAATTCTAAAACTTTTTTTATATTCTCCACCTCCAAATGCTTATATAGTATCTCATTTGTTATTTAATTTCAAGAAAAAACTTTAGTTTTGTACTAAAGCTTTGTTTTTACAATATTGATAAATATAATTAGTTGTTTTACAATCATCTATACTCCTATGAGAACCATAGTCTAAATGAAAATATTTTTTTAAAGTTTCTAATTTATGATTGTATGCCTGAGGAATATATTTCCTTGATAATAAAACAGTATCTAAATTAGTATTTTTAATCATATCAAGCCCTAAATTTAAAATATTTTGCTCAATAAAAGATAAATCAAATGGTGCATTATGAGCAACAAGCGGATAGTCTTCAATAAACTCTATAAATTTAGGTAATATCTCACAAATCAAAGGAGAATTCTTAACCATATCATTATTAATGCCTGTAATAGATGTAATAACTTCAGGAATAGGTATCTCAGGATTTATTAAAATATCGAATTTATCTACTAATTCGTTATTACGATACTTTAAAGCTCCTATTTCAATAATTTTGCATACTTTTGGATCAAATCCTGTAGTTTCTAAATCAAATACAATATAATTGCTAACCAATTTTTTTTCTTTATGATGCTCTATCATAAATATTCCTCTAATATCTGATAAACCTCTTCTTTTCCCTTTTTAGTTACGGTAGAAAATGTAATAAATTCTTCTTCACTTAATTTTAAAGTATCTTTAATAAGTTTATTTTGCTTATCACGTCCATTTTTACTGATTTTATCAAATTTTGTAGCAATAATTTTAACATCTAAATTATAATACTTTAAAAAATTATACATTAAAATATCATCTTCTGTAGGTTTATGACGATAATCAATTAATAAAAATACACATTTTAAATTTTCACGACTTTTAATATACTCTTCAATCATAAGTCCAAATTTCTTTTGGCGCTCATGACTAACAGAAGCATATCCGTATCCTGGAACATCTACTAAATAAAACTCATCATTTACTAAATAAAAATTTAATGTTTGGGTTTTACCAGGCTTTGAGGAAGTATGAGCAAAGTTTTTACGATTAATAATCGTATTGATAAAACTTGATTTTCCTACATTACTTCTTCCTACTAATAAAAACTCTGGAATATTCGCTTCGGGATACTGGCTAGTTCTTACAGCACTAATTGTTAATTCTACATTATTAATTTGCATGCATTAATCACCTACTACTCATTATAGTATATTTTTGCTATTTTTGCAAATCATAGCGAATAAAATTAATAGAAGGAGGAATTTTATGCATAACAAAAATATCGATGGATTTCCTCCAAATATTAATCCGCAAGTATTTGCTTGGATTGCTGTATTAGTTGGATCTGCCTGTGTTGGAGATTTAACCGCAAATGAACAAAATAGTTTTGGAAACTGGCTTATTCTTGTAGGGCAATTCATATTAACTACTGCTGCTCAACAGCAATTAATAGAAGCTCGTCTTGAATCCAATAATATAAATATTAATAGTCGCGAACATAAAAATGGTGGAAGCTTTTACGCAAATGGAAGTAAGAGTAATCAAACTCAAAGACCTGAAGTGGACTTTTTATTAGATGCTGTACAGAAATTACAACAAGAATTAAATAATCTAAAATAAAAAGAAAAGAAATTTCTATTTTCTTTTCATAATTTCATCTTCATTATATACTTCTTTATTAGCTGCTTCTAAATTAGGACCATACTCATTTAAAAGCCCATATTTTAAATAATCAATATTTTTATTCGTTTCACTAAAACTTTTATAATAACGGTCTATTTCTTTCATATCGCCTCACCGTTATTAGTATGTTAAATATCTTATATTTTATTCAGGGCTTAATGTAACTTCTAACGTTTTTGATAAATCAATTACAGCATCATCTAAAAAATTATAATCAGATACTTTACCATAACCAGTAAACTTATATTTAAGACCAATTAAATTGCAGAAACTAATTACTTCACTACTATTCCAAGACATCATATTTGGAACTTCATATTCGTCACTTTCAGTAAGTAAAAACACTTTACTACCTGATAGAACTATTTGATTATTAAGTGGATACTGATTAATCACTTTACTTCCACTTCCAATTACAATAGGTTCTAAATTTAGAGATATCAAAGCTTCTTTTGCATCATCAACACTAGAACTAATATAATTTCCTATTTTAGGAATTTTTGAAGTATCAACCTCTGTGCTAGTATCAGTTATATTTGCGTAGTTAGCAATATTTTCAACAACACTTCTAACTATAGGATTAAGTCCATATTCATGATTGATTTGCTTTACAGATGCATAAATAATATATTTCGGATCTTCATAAGGAAAAATTCCTGCAAAAGATCTAATATAATCACTTGCTCCGCTTAAATATCCATTTCTTCCTGCAATTTGAGCTGTTCCCGTTTTTCCTGCTAAATGAACATTATTGGGTTGCCATGATTTAGATAAACCTTTATATACCACCCCGTACATTAACTCTTTCATTTTATTTACTGATTCACTAGACACTTTTTTACCTAATTCTGTTCTTTTTCCTTCGTAAGTAACATTGCCTTTTTCATCAACTATTTTATCAACGATATATGGTTTTAACATCACACCATCATTAGTTAGAACACTTAAGGCTTGTAAGGTTTGAATCGGCGTTGTAGTAATACCTTGACCAAAAGCTGCATTAGCAAGTTCAATAGGTCGCTGCATTTTAATAATACCATATTCTTCTCCTGGAAGTTCAATACCTGTTTTGGCTCCAAATCCTACGTTTTTATAAAATTCAGTTAATTTTTCATTACCAAGCTTAAGGCCTAAATTAGTTGCAGCTACATTCGAAGAATAATAAAATCCTCTATCATAACTTATTTTTCCCCATCCAACACGGTTAAAATCAAAGATTGAATAGCCCTGAACTTTAGTATTACCTGACATAAATGTATCATCGCCATTATAAATTCCATTTTCCATTGCTGCTAAGAAAGAAAATATTTTCATAGTTGATCCTGGCTCATAAGTATAACCAACTAAAGGATTAACATAACTTTTTAGTCCACTTAAAGTATTTGGATCAAAATTAGGGCTTGAAGCACTACCTACTATTGCCCCTGTTTTGGCATTCATAACGCTAATTGTAAACCATGTATAAGTATTATTACTTGATAATGTTGAAACAGCATTTTCCAAAATAAGCTGAATTTGTGAATCAAGAGTTAAGTAAATATCACTACCACTTACAGGATCAATCGTATATACATTTTCAATTTGATACCCTACTGCATCTTTAATATATTCTTTAGAACCATCAGTTCCTTTTAATAACTCATTATAATAGCCTTCGACACCCATTTCTCCATTTATTTCTCCATTATCATATCTTCTTGTATATCCAATAATATAAGATGCAGCTTTACTATTTGGATAATATCTTTTGATACCTGAAATAAAACTAATACCTGGTAATCCTAATGCTTCAACTTCTCTTTTTTGGTTTTCACTTAAATTTTTACCATATAAACCAAATTCTACTTGATATGCTTTTTGATTTAGTCTACCTAAAGCATAATCATAATCCATATGTAATACTTCTGATAATGCTTTTGCCGTTTCTTCTTTATTTACTACGTGTTGAGGATAATTTGCATTTGTAGTTCTTGATTCACTCAGATAAGCAATAAGAGTATAAGAATTAACGTTTTGAGCAAGTACTTCTCCTCTAACATCATAAATTTTACCACGAGAAGCATAAAGAGTTTCTTTTACTGTATTTCTATTAGCAGCAAACTCTGTTAAATTTTTTCCATCGACATTAGGACTAACTGCTACATATAATAATTTAATAATAGCAAATAAAAAAGAGAAAAAAAAGATAAAGATAAATAATTTACTAACTCTTACTCTTGATCTTTTATTTCTCATAAATATGCTCCTTTATTCACTAATTGTTTTGATATTATCATTATTATACGAAAGTCCATTCGCATTTGCAATACTTTGAATGTTTTCTATCGAAGCAAGTTCATCAATTTGCATTCCCAAAGCTTCATTAGTGTCCATTTGCTTACTTATTTTGTAATTTATTTTTTCTAATGATATATTAGTCTCTGATAATAAAGCCTTTGTGTAAACCCATGAAACAGGAAGTACAACAAATAAAAACATTGCTCCTAAGAAAAACATCATTTTTTCTCCTTTTAACAATTTTATCCTTTTTACTCTTTTTGTTCTCATATCATTAAATCCTTTCAATTACTCTTAATTTTGCACTTTTGCTTCGACTATTTTCTTCAACCTCAAGCATACTTGCTGTAATTGGTTTTCTATTTATAATTTTAATTAATGGTTGATACTCTTCTGGAATATCAGGCATTCCTTTAAAAACATCATCAACCTCGGAATATTTTTTAAAAATTTGTTTTACTATTCTATCCTCTAACGAATGAAATGTTATAACTACTATTCTTCCACCTTTATTTAATCTTTTAATTGCTTCTGGCAAAGCCATTTCGATGGCTTCTAACTCATGATTAACTTCAATTCTAATCGCTTGAAATATTTCTCGCTCAGGATGCTTTTTATAAAAATAGTTAGCTCCAACACTAGATTTAATAATTTCTACTAATTCTAATGTTCTTTCAATTTTCTTAGTAGTACGATATTTTACAATACCATTTGCAATACTCCTGCTTCGAGGCTCTTCAGCATATTTATAAAATAGTTTTGCTAAATCCTCTTCACTATAAGTATTAACGATCTCTTTAGCATCATAATTACTTGTTCTATCCATTCTCATATCTAATTCTGCATCTTGCATAAAACTAAATCCTCTTCTAGCATCATCAATTTCAGGACTAGATAAACCTAAATCAAATAAAAATCCATCAACAAGTAAAACATTTTCCTGTGTTAAGTATTCATTCAAAAACTTAAAATTAGAATGAATAATCTTAAAGTTAGAGTTAATCTCACTTAATTTTTGATAAGAATGATGAATTGCTTCATCATCCATATCAAAGGCGAAAAGAAATCCCTTTTTAATTCTTTTTAAAATTTCGCTACTGTGGCCGGCATATCCAAGTGTGGCATCTACATATATTCCGTCCTCTTTTAAATTTAAAGCATCAATTGCTTCACTCTTCATCACACTATAGTGCATTATATTTCCTCATTAAATAAGTGTTCCGCTACATTCTCTAGCGCTTCACCATATTCTAAATTGAATTTATCCCAATTTTCACGAGACCAAATTTCAACACGGTCACTTACACCGATAATTACGCATTCTTTTTGTATTTCAGCATAAGTAAACTGTCCAGAGGTAATATTGATACGACCTTGGCGATCAAGATTACAATTAGCAGCAGCAGAAAAGAAAGACCTAATAAATACACGAGCATCTTTTTTGGTAAATGGCAAACTAGATAGTTTTTCAACGATTTTATTCCATTCACTCTCAGTATAAATGTATAAACATTTTTCTAAACCACGAGTAATAATGAATTTCTCACCTAACATGTTACGAAATTCAGCCGGAATAACTAGTCTATTTTTATCATCAATATTATGATGATACTCGCCCATGAACATTTTGAATCCCCCACTTTCTACCACAATGTACCACTGCTTACCATTATCTTATCAAAACCATTGTTTTTTGTAAATAAATAATTATTGCCCTTAACCTAAAATTCAAATATTTTACGTAAATTTTACACATAAAAAAATGATAAGCTTTATCTTCTTATCATTTATGCTTACTAAAATTTTTATCTTTATTTTTTAATATTTTTAGGTACTAACTCTAAACTCAAATCATCCTCAGTTCTTTCCCTTAGTATTTTTAGGAACTCTTTAAATGATAGCTCCCCGCTTAAATACATTTCATAAAAGCGATTAATATCTTCTAAGTTTTGTGATGGTTCCTCTACAACTGGCATAGCTTCTTCTACTACGTCATCTTCTTTAAATGGTGTAGACTGCATTAAATAATTAAGAACTTCTATTTGTTCTTCTTTAGTTCCAGCATCATTTAATAAACAAAGTCCTTCCAAATTTCTTCTTAATGAATTAGTAGCAAATGCTTGTTTTGCTAATTTTAATACATCAACATCTCTTACTTTTTTTATAAAAGATGCACATAAAATATTTGTTCTAACTCCATTATTTCTAAATAAATAACTTAAAACCAAAGCACAATCTTTCCCATATTTGTGATATGCTTCAATTAGCAATTTTACAATACTCTCCTTAAATATAATTGGATTAACAATAATATCAACGTAATCACTGCGAACTAGTAAATCTATTTTCTCATTAAATAAAACAAATCTAGAATATGAGTAATTATTAAAAAATGCTGTTATATAATTGTCATTAAGTTTTAACAAATTTTTAAAAAGCTTCAAATAAAATTTATAATCGTCTCGACTATTTATTGAAGGGTTTAATATAATCCCAGTTTTAATATAAAGTTCTTTTATCATATGAGCATAACTTGAGCCATATTGTTTTGCAATCTCGATTATTGTTTCTCCTTCTTTTAAATCCATTACATCAGCAAATAATGTAAAAAGAGCTTGTCTCTCTTTATAAGAAACTGGCAAATCACTGATTTCATTTATTCTGTCAAAAACATAGTCTAAAGTATGATTTTCACATATTTTACTAACTGCTTGTAAATAAATAGAAAGTTTTTTAGCGTTATTAAAAGAAAAACATTTTTGTAGAAAAGAATTTAAAGTATCATCGTCTACTGCTAATAAAAAATGACTTTCATCAGTTATTTTAAAAATCATTCCTAATGCTTCTTCATTTTTTGGATCTTTTAGTGCTTTTTTAGTAGCACCAGACAATTTAGCTACTGAAAAATTATAATTTAGTACTTTTTTAAATCTAACTAAAATATCCATTCTAAGTTCATTTTCTGCTTCAGTATATTTTCTACCATCATCTAAGAACCGAGCTAATAATGGATATGTAATTTTTCCACTTTCATACAAGCTAACTATTTTTTTAAATAAATCTTTATCTATTCCTTTTGCTTCTGCATATTGCATTAACATTAACATTTGATCAGCTTTCATAACCATCCACCTAACACGTACTACTATAGCATAATAGTAACTCAAAGTAAATAAAAAAGAGGTTTTATTCCCCTTTTTAATAATATAATATGCCGCCTAGAATTATTGCTAATAAAATATATAGAACAATTACTAAGAATGCACTATTTTGTAGACCTCCACAACATTTCTTTTGTGGTTCTCTGTCTTTACAACATCCCATGGGACACCTCCTTAGATTCTTAAAAAAAGACTAAATGAATGCTCCTACTATGATAATAAGTAAGATAAATAGTACTAAAATGATCGCAGCGCCTAAGCCATTTCCACATCCACAATTATTCATAACTCATTCCTCCTTTATTTGTCTTTTCACTTATATATTATACGAAAGTTTCTTTTTGGTGCTGGGCAAGAGTTTATTTCATAAAAAAGCTTGTTTTTTGCCTTGATAGTTGCTATAATTTTAGTTAGGAGGAAAATAAAAGTGAAGAAAAAAATATGTATTTTAGGGTTATGTTCCCTTATGCTTTGTGGATGTGGGAAGATTCCAAAACTTTCAAACGGAGATGAAGCAGTAATAACATTTAAAGATGGTCAAAAGATTAGCGCTAATGATTTTTATGAAGAAATAAAAAATAATTATGGACTACAAATCTTATTAACTATGATTGATAAACACATTTATGAAACAGAATTTAGTGATCATAAAGAGGAAGCTTTAAAAGAAGCTGAAGCACAAGTAAAAGCTGTAAAAGCAAACTATGAAGATAAGGAAAAATTCTTACAAGCTCTTGAATATTATGGATATAAAGATGAAGAAGCTTATCGTAATTATGTTTATATTAATAGTTTACAAAGTATTGGTATTGAAACATACGTAAAAGATAATCTAACTGAAAAAGAGTTAAAAGATTATTACGAAAAAAGTGTATATCCAAATATGACAATATCTCATATCTTAGTAACTTCAAAAGCAACAAGTTCTTCTTCTGCGGAAGAAAAAACAAAAGCAGAAAATGAAGCAAAAGATACAGTAAAGAAAATCATTGAAGAATTAAATAAAGCTAAAAAAGAAAATAAAGATCTAAATGAAACATTTAGTAATTTAGCAAAAGAATATTCTGACGATAGCGCTAATAAAGATAAAGGTGGCCTTTTAGGAGAAATTAATATTGGTTCTTTAGGAAGTCAGTATGATGAATTAGTAAAAGCAGCAGCTAAGCTAAAAGACGGTGAATATTCAACAGAGGTTATCACTACCGAAATTGGATTCCATGTTATTTTAAAAACTAAAACTGGCGAAAAAGCAAGTTATGAAGATTCTTTAGAATCTATGAAAGAAGCAATTGCTAATGAAAAATTGACAAAAGATGCTACTTTAATCACAGATGCCATTAAACATTATCGTAAAAAATATGAAATGGATATTATTGATAGTGAGATGGAATCACAATATTCAAAGTATATGAATAACATGATTAATTCATATAAATCACAAAATAGTTCAAAATAAAGAAGCTTCAATCTGAAGCTTTTTTTATGATTTCTTCTACATCGTCTAACGCATAACCTTTACTATATAAATGCTTTTTTATCTTTAAAAATGTTGTGGTATCATCGTTTTTCTGATGATACTTATGATACAATTTTAAAACTTGCTTTTCTAGTGCATCAATGTTTTCTTCTAAATTTAGAACATTTAAATAACTTTGTATATCGGTTTTATTAAAACCTTTATTAATAAGTTCAGCCATGGTCTTTTTTTTAAATTCATTCACACTCTTCTTATTAGCTTTTGCTTTTTTATCAACATATTTTTTTATTTTATCAATATATATATCTTTATCAATTTTCTCTATATATGGCAAAATTTCTTCAGTTCGAAATCCTAATTGTTCTAAATCTTTAATAAGTTTTTGCTCTCCTACCAAATCTAATGCTAATTTATCATGAATATAAGCTTCAATATAAACTTTATTATTTAAATAACCTTCCGATTTAATCCTTTTAATAGCATAATCTATTTCATTCTGACTAAATTTTTTTTTATTTAAAATTATTTTTAATTCTTTTTCAGTCCTAAGCTTAGTTTCTATTGCTTTTAAACAAGCATAATAAGAAGCTAAATTACTATTTTCTTTTAGGGCCTTCCCCCAATCTTTTTCTGTTATTTCTTTTTTTAATAAAAGTTCATGTTTGATAATAACATCATCATATAATTTATATTCACCTTTATTTGTAACAACTTTATAACTATTACCAGAAGCTTTTTTATATTTAATTATTTTCATGATTACATTCCTCATATTCTCTTATGAAATAATCATCTGTCATTCCTGCAATATAATCTAGAACTATTCGTTCACAAGAACTTTTTCTATATTCTTCGCTCATATTTTTTAAATAAGAATATATGATTGGCGAAGACGTATTATTTGTTTTGATATCATTTACATACTTTTTAAATAAAGCATTAAACATATCTTTTAATCTATTTTTATCCTCTTTTGGCATAGATTTAGAATATATATTAATATAATTAAATTTTTTTAACTCATCTATTGCTTTAAATAATTTTTCACTAAGTAATATATAGCTTTTTCCATAACTATTTTCTACAATATCTAAAATACAATTATTCACAATGTCTTTAGTATTATTTCCTAATACATCTGAAATATTTTTAGGAATATCATTTCTATTAATTAATCCTAAGCGAACTGCATCATCTATATCTCTACCTAAATATGCAATTAAATCACTAATTCTAACTACGCAACCTTCTAGTGTCATTGGTCTCATTTTTAATATCATGCTTTTATCATGATAACTACTATTATATTCATTTAAAAACTCTTCTTTACTCTTTTTAAAATTAGGAACATACTTTCCTAAAGCAACCTCACCATTATGGCACATAATAGCATCTATTACTTGAATCGTTATATTTTGTCCCTTACCATAGTTTTCAATATTTAAAAGTGTTCTTACACTTTGAATATTATGATTAAAATATCCTTCGCCACAAGCCAAACTAATTTCATTTAATATATATTCGCCCTCATGTCCGAATGGTGCATGACCCAAATCATGTCCTAAAGAAGCGGCTTCAATCAAATCTTCATTTAATCCAAGAGCTCTACCAATTGTCCTGGCAATTTTGCTAACAAATTGAACATGAATCATTCTTTTCGATATATGATCATGTTGCATCTTTGGAAATACTTGAGTTTTATCTTGATAGCGAATAAATGATAAAGAATATAAAATACGGTCAATATCTCTAAAAAACGGTGTCCTAAAATCATTTTGAATATTTTCTTTTAAATAAATTGCGTCTTCATCTTTGGTTGCAAATTCTAATAAATGGTCATTGTGTCTTTGCATTTGATTTTTTATCTGTTTATTCATTCTTATACCTCCAAACTATATTTTTATTATATAATACATTTGTATGTATGTCAATCATTTTTACAAAATAAAAAAGTGGTTCCCCACTTATTTTTTTACATTGCTAAAAGATCAGTTAATTCAAATTTTTCCAAAATATCAGTTAATTTTTGCATGATTTGTGTTTGATCATCTTCTGTAAGAGAATCAACTGATACGGCTCCATCAACATTCATTAAGCTTAGGCTTCCTGTTGATACTTTTAAAGTACCGTCGATTCCTAATTGTACATCTTCAGTATCATACTTTATATTCATATTCATATTAATATCTGCACTAACTTCTTTATCGCTCGTATTAATATTTTTTAGTTCCATTACTAAATTGCCGTTAACGCTACCTTCTTCAATATTTATTTTAATTGTTGCAGAATCTTTTTGTGATTCTAATACAAATAGTTCTTTACCATTTTCAATAACCTTAAATGAAACTAATTCATCTTTAATTGTTACAACAAAAGAATTTTTATCTGCTTCTAACTCAAGTTTAACTAAAGAATCTACATTTGTTAGAGTAAGTGAAGCTCCTTCTTCTTTTACACTAACTGAAACAATCTTATTTGATTTATTTGTTAATATTTCAACATCTGAAGTTTTTACTTCTTCCTTTTTTAAGTCTTCTAGTTCTAATTTAATATCTTCTTTTGCAGCTCCAGACACTTTACTCAAAACATCTAACATTTTATCATCTTGAAGCATCTTATCTAACAATTGATTTTTAAATTCTGTATCAATATGTAAAATAATTTTTTTACCCTTATATTCTTTTCCTTCTACTGTAAAAGTCTCATCTGTACTTGTTATATTTTTATTCGTAATATTTGATACTAACATATCTTTCATAGATTTTAATAAATATTTTAAGTCATCTATACTTATCATTTTTGTTTTTAATGTTTCAAATTCTGATAAGTCAAATTCCTCAAATACTTCATTATCTCCTAAATCTAAAACCTTATCAAATAATTCGTCACATTTTAAATACCCTTTATGATTTAAGAATGCTGCATTTAAATTTAAAGAAGCACTATTTTTGCTAACTCCAACATTCATATTTAACTGATCATTTTTAAGATCAAGACCTAATCCAATATCATAAGTAAAATCTGTAAATGCTTCTAACTCTTTTAGATTACTATTTAATTTTCCTTTCAAATTCATAGATACTGGCTTATCTATAATATTTAAATCAATACTAGAATCTTTTGCTTTATCTAATTTATTAACTAAATAATTATATCCTTCCTCTATGCCGTCTTTAACAACTTTAGATGAATCCACATCCATTACTTTTCTATAGCCAACATATAAACCTATTGCAATAGCAATTAAACCAATGATAGCTATTAAAAGAAACATTTTTTTCTTATTTTTTGGTTTTTCATTATTTTGAATGATCATTTCCTCACTCATTCTATTCAACTCCTTTATCTATTATACATTCATATTAACACAAAAGTTGACAAAATGATACAAATTTATAACAATTTTTTTAAAAATTCTTTACTCTTTACATATAAACCTGTATATCTATCATAATAAGTATTTAGGAACTGATTAATTTCGTCTCGCACTCTATCACTAATTTTCAATTTGGTAATACTCTTTAAATCAACATAATAATACATTCTTAAAAGTTCAATAGATTTTGGATCAGTAATGAATTCGTTTTGATAGCAATTTGAGCAAACAAATCCACCTCTATCTCCATCTATTGTTAGTATATTAACCTTTTTACCACATCCCACACATGAATCTAAATTAAGTCCTACTCCTAAATAATCTAAATATTTAATTTCAATTATATTACATATTATTAATGGATCTAAGCCTTCATTTATTTTTAGAATAGCTGTAATATAGTCTTCATATATACTCTCACTATATTGTTTAATTACTTGAGTAGTTAATTCTGTCAAATAATTTGTATAGCTCAATAAAACAATATCGCTTTTTATTAAATTTAACGTATCTATAATATCTACACTAGATAAAGTAGATAATTTATTTTCTTTATAATAGATATTGAATTTTGCATAAGTAAATTTAAGAGTAGTTGCTCGAAATGGGCTTTTTAAGGTTCTTGCACCTTTACACATAATCCCAATTACCCCATCATTAGTATAGACATGAATAATCTTAGATGTTTCCCCATAGGCAATTTCTTTAATAATAATACCCTCTACTTCTCTTATCATGTTATCACCATCTACATTATATCTTAAAAAAGCCAAAATAAAAAGAAGATTTAAATTATTTTTACTTCTTATCTTTTTATACTAGTTTGGTATTCTTCTCGTTGCAATTCTTCATAATAATATCTAGTTAGTTCTAATGTGTCAAACTCATAAATAACTGCTCTTCTAGCGTATCTTTTACATTTGCTTACAGGTATATTATCAAAATAGGTACATAATTCATCTAAATTAGCATATCTATCTGCAAAAACGTCTACTTTCAATAAGTTTGTATCTGAATATCCTAAAACAACGCTTGTAGCACATATTCCAAGTTCTAAGCTTTTTTTAATTTTTTGAGGAATTACAGTATAAATACTATCTTCAAATACTTGATAAACATGATCCTCTAAAACTTGATTTAATAATATACTTTTTTCTAATAAATTCATATATTTTCTCCTTCTTGGAAATATATTTTATCATATAAATACTTAAAAAAAAGAAAAATTTAATTATTTTTCTTCTTTTTCTAGTCTTTTATATTCTAAATAATCTTCAACTTTTCCTGATTTTTGAAATTTTTTCCAAGCTTCCTTTTTATTCATGAGTTACATCCTTTCTAATATAATTATGATATAACTCATAAATTTTTATTCATTAAAAATCATAAAAGCCAAACTCTTTAATATAACGCTCTTTATCTTTCCAATTTTTAATGGTCTTTACATATAATTCTAAATATACTTTTTTACCATATCTATCTTCTAATTCTTTTCTTGATGCTGTACCTATCTCTTTTAATCGCTCACCCTTTTTACCAATCACTATTTTTTTAACAGTATCTCGATCAACAATAATATCTACATGAGTTTCAATCAAATCTTTTTTCTCTTCATAAAAGACCGTATGGCAAGTAATACTGTGAGGTATTTCTTCTAATGTTACATCAAATAATTTTTCTCTTACAATTTCACTAATCATAAAGTTTTCACTACTACTAGTTGTAACATCTTCAGGAAAATATTTAATATCGTCTTTTAAATAAGTCTTTATAACATCAATTAAATGGCTCACATTATCATGAGATATAGCTGAAACCGGAACAATCTCCGCAAAAGGATATAAGTCTTTATATTCATTTATATTATATAAAATATCTTCTTTACTGATTTTATCAATCTTATTTAGTACTAGAAAGACTTGAGCATTCGTTTTCTTTAAAACTTCCATAATAAATTTATCACCAGGTCCAAGTCCTGCTGAGGCATCTACTACAAATAAGAGCACATCAATATCTTTTACTAAACTCATTGCTTGTTTATTTGTTATTTTGCCCAATTTGTTCATTGGTCTAATAATACCTGGAGTATCCATAAATACTATTTGATAATCAGGTTCATTATAAATCCCTTGAATAATATTACGAGTTGTACCAGCAACTTTTGATGTAATAGCTACTTTTTCATTAATAATTGCATTTAAAAGTGTAGATTTACCAACATTTGGTCTACCAATTAAACTTACAAAACCACTCCTCATAACTACCTCCTACAATGTTTTTAATATTTCTAGTAAATATGGGCCAAAAACAAATAAACTAATAACAATAGAAACAATAGACATAACAAAACTTGCTGCAGATCCACAGTCTTTAGCAATTTTTGCTAAAGGATGTATTTTATTACAAGCAAGATCTACTGTTGCTTCAATTGCAGTATTAATTAATTCTAATGCTAAAATAATTCCTAAGGCGATAAAAATAATTGCCCATTCTGATAATTTAATTTTAAAAATTATTCCCATCATTATAGCAAGGGCTGTTGCAAGTCCATGAATCCACATACTTTGCTCATATCTATATGCATAAAATAGGCCTTGCATTGAATATTTAATACTCTTTAAAAATCTTTTAAAACCATATACTTTTACTGATTCACGATTAAATTCTTCTAATTTATCTTGTGATTCCTGCTTCATTTAATACCAACTCCTGTTTTGCAAACATTACTTTTTCATCTTCTTTATTCATATGATCATATCCTAGCAAATGAAGTAACCCATGAACTGTTAAAAATGATAATTCCCTTTTTACTGAATGACCATAGCTTTCACTTTGCTCTATAGCTTTAGGAATGCAAATATATATATCTCCTAATACTCTAACTCTTCCTGGTAAATCTTTAGAATCTTCAAGTGCAAAAGAAATGACATCAGTTATTTTATCAATACCTCGATACTCACGATTTATTCTTCTAATTTCATCCGAATTAACGAATATAATTGAAAAATAAGCTTTTTTTACACCTTCACTTTTTAAAGTTTTCTTTATTACTTTCTTTAAATAAGAATACTTAAAGCTAACCTTTACCAAATCATTTATTTGATAAGTTCTCATAAGATATTCACTCCCATAATACTAAGCAAATAAATAACCATAAATATTAAAATAATAAAACATACTACATTGTAAACAATATCCTTACCAAAAATCCCAGGTAAAAATTTCTTTATAGCATTTAAAGCTACATAAAGTAGAAAACCAGCAATAGCTCCAATTGCATTTAAAATAATATCATCAACATCAAAGCTTCTTCCAATACATATTTGAACAAATTCAACAGTAGCACTAGAAATAACACTTACTATTAAAATAGGCAAAATCCTTTTTGGCTTAATATATCTAGATATAAAGTACCCAAAAGGAATAAATATTATAATATTACCAATTACATTAAAATAAAATAAACTAGAGCCTATTTTATAACGAAATATTTCTGTAAACGGTACTAAATTATAACCTCTAATAGTATTCATTTCTGTTCTTGTAAGTAACTCATATAAAAGTAAAATATAAATTATAAATAATAAATTAGAAAATTCTTTATGAAATACAAGTTTTTCACCACTACTTTTTATTGCGGCAATTCTAACTGTAGCTATAATTACTAAAAAAATAGTAAGCATTGGCCACATATTATTAATAGATTCTTCAAGAATTGTTGTTATTTCCTTTATCATTAGTACCACTATCCATTTCTACAACGTAATTTCTTTTTACTCCTATTTGCTCTTTTACAGCTACAAACATATCTATATATAAGTTACCATTATTTATATTTTTTTGCAAGACTTTTTCATGAATTATTTCTTCAAATTCATCTAACTTTATAAGTAACTTTTCTCTTATTAATTCTCTTGCTTTTTTATCTGCTTCTTCTTCATTATAATTATGTTTTGTTCTTACTATTTCTACTTCTTTTTGTAAATAAAATTCAATTCCAAAAAAACTAAATAAACGTTTATTTATTACTTCTTTATCTCCTACTCTACTACGTAGTAAAACTGTTTCATTATTATTATTTTTTATCATAAAATTATAACGCATTTTCCCGGTTTTCTCATTAGTTTCATATTCTAGAGGAAGACTAGTACTTACTTGATACCACACCTCAGCATATACTTTCCCGTTTGCACATACATTGTTTTTAACTTGATCATTTAAGGCAATTTCTCCACTAATTAAAATATCACCTTTTTTAACATTATCATTTCCTCTTACTAAAGCTACTCCTTTTTCAGTTTGAACATTCATAATTACCCCTGATTTATTAGCAACAATATGACATGTAGAATATTCTTTATCATAGTTTTTAATAATACGTTCTTCAACCCGTACATTAATAACCATGCCATCAACATCTATTTCTAACCATTCAATTTCGTTTTTAAACTCATTCTTTATTTCACTAATAATGCGCTCATATTCATCATAGCTTTTCTTTAGGCTAAGAGTCGATACTCCGCGCATTTTAAGCGCATAATCAAGCATATCTCTTATTTTTTTATCATCATGAATAATGTTTACTTGAACAATAATATTAGATAAAAAAATAAATAAAATAACCCCAAAAATTAAAACAGTTAAAAATAAAGAATGCGTTTTTATATTCTTTTTTATTTTGTCTTTTCCATACACATTTTCTATCTTTGCATCTACACTAATTAAATATTTCTTTATTCTTTTATAATCACTAATTGTAGTATCAAAAAATATAGCATCTTTGGAATATACAATATTTTTCATCTCTATATTTAAACTATTTAATTTAAGTAAAGTCTTACTTTTATTAGATACTTCTATTTTAACTCTTATCATATTATTCATAAATAAACCTCATATTTTTAATTTTACCTTTAATTAAAAGCTCATGTTTATCCATAGCATTAATAGTTAAATCAGCACCTTCAATTACTAAATTAAATAATTTTAATTTAAGTTCAATTAATTTATCACTTAAACTAATTAATTCTAAATAATAATAGATATGCAAACAATCTTGATATAAATCTATAAAATATTCTTGGTCATATAAGAAATTCTCTATATTTTTTACAATACGCATATCTTCTTCACCTAAATAATTTTATGCTTAATCTTCTTTTTTCAAAACAAAAAGAGTTCACAACTATGAACTCTTATCAACTCAAAACCAAATCATATGGATGATCAATAGATCCATCATTACCATTATCTACTATAGATACATTTGATTTAAGGTATAAAGAGGGGCGCAAGCCAAATGTCGAATTATTACACTCGGAACCAAAATCACAAACTCCAAATACATCATAATTATTATATGAATATGCTCCTAACAGCCATTGAGATTTAGAGGAAGTATTATATAACCAATTGTTGGCTGTGCAAGAAGTGTGATAATAGCTATGTAGGCTTGTTGCTCTTGAACAACTTATACTATCTACTGCATAGCCAAAATCGCTTGGATACATCAATCCTACATATCCTGACCAGTTTGTTAAAGTGGGATTTGCTCCTGCTCCTGTTGTTCCTCGCTCTGCTATATACAATGCCGATGTCGTTAATGAAGATGAACTTGCTCCTCCTAAATTCCATACTATATTTTGAACCATATTTCTGCCTATCTCATTTAAACTCTTTCCTGTTATTGAAAGTGCCCCATAACTTGAATTCTTATACATATAATTTATGTCTTCTCCATTATAATATTGTCCATTTAATATTGTTTTGATATCTGAGTTGCTCCAATCATTTGATCCTTTGCTTCCTTCTGTATCCCATTTTACATATCCAATAGATTCGTCTTTTATTAGTTTTACTAAACTTTCAGTCTCGTTTGTATCCGCATTTAATGTATCAAATACTCCGATTATTCTCCATAATTCATTATTAAATCTTACATAGTTTTTTGGATTTGCTCCTTCATATCTATATCCTGTATCTATTAATTCTCCACTATCATTTGTAAATGTTTCATGAATCATTTCATTCTTTGCTATTAAATCTGTTGCAGCATTTTCTCTATATTCTAACAACTCTATATTGATATTGCCTGTACATGTTCCATTCATATCTAGGTTTTGACTATCTTCTTTATTTGGATATTCTAGCACTATATAATAATATACTTTTACCCCGTTGTTTGTTGCATCTATCTCTTCATTCTTTACTAGTTTTACTTTTGTATTTGACCCACTTGATTTTATTTCTCCGCTTTTTATTACTTCGCCTAAATTAGTTAAGTTTTCTGTACATTCTTCATATAACTCTTTTCTTATTGTTCCTCTCTCTTTTTTTGTACATGTTATTGTGGGTGTCTCTTCTTCTGGTGTTTTATATACTTTATAGTTTATAGTTGTATTTAGTGTATTAGTCCCATTCCATACTAAGTTATATAGTACGTGACTATCTCCTGTTGCTGTTACTACAATCTTTGATATATTCTTATGTCCTGGATAGATATTGGTGTCGGTAAATCCAATAGATCCTGTAGTACTTACTACTGTATCTTGTTTTGTTGCAGTTGAACCACCTACATTGCTTCCTTCTCCTTCTTTAGTAATTCTACTTACAAAGTAGGCATAACTTATTCCAAATGAGAATGCTACTACTGCAAGTAATCCTATTATTAATAGTTTTATATTCTTTTTCTTCTCCATACAATTATCTCCTTATCTTTTATAAGAAAATAATAGCATACCCCCCCCCGAGTCAATATTTAAGGTATTTCGTTTACAGCGTTTTTTACAAAGCATAAATTCATAACATAAATTCATAAAAAAAGAAAATTAATATCTTAATCTTCCTTTTGTAATCTTTTGATCTCTATAGTAGTTAAGCCGGTTGCCTTAGCTATATCTTCTATATTCATATCCATATTAAGTAAATTTTTAGCAATCTCCAATGCTTTCTCTTCTTCTACCATCTCTTTTGCCGCCTCTTTCATTAACTCTTCTCTATCATAGTATAGCCCTTCTGCAAAATCATCTGTTAGACAACTTATTTTTTCTCTTACTTTATCCATAATCTTATCCCCGATATATACTTCATCTAATCTTTCTTTATTATCACATACAAAGATATACAAAAGTTTTTCTAAACTATCGGATTCCTCCTCTTTTATCTTAGTATAATCTATTTTACTTAAAAAATCTACATCTATGTCTACTATCGTTATAAAATTATCTCTTACTTCATGTATGCTCTCTTCCATCATTACACTTCGATATATAAATCTTCCTCTTTTAAATATATCAAAACTATTTATATTTATCTGGTATATTGGTTTTAATTTATCTTTTGCTTTCTTTGGTATTTGATTTAATACTAACTGACATATATAGCGCATATTTTTGGCTTTAACACCTTTAGAATAACAATAGTTTATCTCTATATTTATCATTCCTTCTTCTATTTCATATATAGCATCTACTATACTATTTTTTACTGTTATATTTGCATTTATTCTAGGGCTTTTAAGTACTAAATTATTTCTTACCAATTCAATATCTATATCTAGGGCTTTACTTACTATCTTTTCTATATATTCATGTAGGGATTCATCTGTAAATATTATTCCTGCGACATCATCTCTTAAATATCTTTTTTCTTCTATCATTTTTTCACCTCCTTCTACTACTATTTATTACTAGTGAGGTGCTCTTTTCCTTCTTTTTTGGTTATTTTGGGCAGAAATTTGCAACTTTACGACATTTTTTAGCAAAAAATTTTACAAAGAAAAACTTCACAAATTTTAATTGTGAAGCCTAGTTTATATAAGGATTTAATCTTCTTTTAATAACTCTTCTTTCCTTTTTGCTTTCTCCTAGATTTTCAGTAATATAAGAGTAAGCATGTTTATTAAAAGTTTCATAAACACTAAGTATTTTATCTACTATACATACAATTACGCTCTCTTTATATTTAGGTGGTGTAAATGTGAGTGGAAACATATGCTTAGCAATAATATCTGCTTCTATTCTATTTACATTGAAATCTTTTCTGGCATTAAATAATGCAATAGTTGGATGAATTCTACCATGCATTCCCATTTCTTTACTTTTTTTATACTTAGAATGCCAATCATATAAGAAATAATCATGTAATAAAGCTCCTCTAATTAACTCTTTTTCATGAACATTTAATTTTAAAAATTTAGATAATCGAAAAGAATAGTAAGCTACAGCAATACTATGCTGTAAAAGTGTTGTATTACCATGTTGAATAAAACGATTCATTTTTAAATATTTTTTCTTTTTTAATACTTCTTCTAAATAACTTTTAAATACTAAGTCCTCTACTACTCTTTTTCCTATTTTCATTTATAAACACCTAAAATAATTATATTATAAAATATATCAAATACCAATAGTAAATTAATATTTGACGTAAAGAAAAAAATCACTCATGGTGATTTCTTACTCTTTTTTGTTCTTCTTTTAGTGTATTAGATAAATTTTGATAATCTTCTATACTAATTAATTCTTTTAGTTTTGTATTTAAAATAAAATTAATAGCTGGAATAACTTTTGGACTTCCCATTACTAGTAACGCTCTAACTATTCTTAAATAGTGCCATACTCCACCCAGTATAAATATCTTACTTAAAGCATAATCTAAGAATTCTCCATCTAAATCATTTAAAAGCGTTAAGATAGTTGATAATTTGTTTTCATTAAGAATATAATCAATTAATTTATATGTAGTAAAACATTTTGTAGTACTTGCTAAAGTAAGAATTAATCTATTATCTTTCTTTTCTAGTGCTTCTTTACAATATTTATCATGCATATTAGCACTAAAATTTTTCATAAGCGCTTTAACATCTTGATAAACATTTAATTTAAGCATTTCATTTGCTAAATCATTCCAATGTTTATCAAAATCGGTAATAATAATTATTTTACCATTTCTAGAATTAGCTACTTCAAAATAATTTAATAACGCCCTACTCTTAGTTTCTTTGTCCTTAATTTGCAATATATGTCTATATATTGCATCATCCAATATACTATTTTCAAATAAGAAGCTTATAAGGAAGTTCTTAATAAAATCTTCATTTGGTTCCCCACTAAAAACGTCATCCAGTATAGAATTTAATTCTTCTATATCATTATGGCTTAAAGCATATGTAATATAAAGATCAAGTACCCCATTATTAAGAGTATGTTCGTATGGAATTTTAGGAACTGACTGAATTTCTAATAATGAAAAAATATGGTCCCCGGTAAGATCAGGATTATTTTTTTCTAATTCGCCCCAAATGTATGCAGTAACCATTTCTATTTGTTCTTTAAATAATTTTGGATCTTTATCCATGCTTTCAATTAAATTAATCATATAATCAAAAGAATCACGCATGGACTTGGCAACATCAAAAAATTCCTCAAAATATTTTTTCAAACAATTAGAATCCAATCTTAAGCCCCAATATTTTGATATAACCTCTTTTCTTTTTTGCAAAGGCATATAATCAAGCAAAATCAAAATATCACCAATATTGCCTCGATTTTCAGCATATTCGATTAATTTTTTAATATGTTCTAACTTTAGTAACTTTATTGCATTTTCATCACTATGAAGTACATACAAAACTCCTTCATAGTCTTTTTTTCCAAGACAATTATATAAATATAATCTATTTAATATATTCATAAAAACCTCCTATAAAAATTATAACATAATATGAAAAAAATAAAAAGAGAAACTATTTCATTCTCTTATTTAGCTTTGAATGCATCCTTTGTTTTATAGTAATATTCACATCCACTTATAACTGATAAAATAGTTGCTATCATAAGTAGAGCCCCAGCAATATTAATGCCAATTAATTCAAATGGTAAATTGTAAAACATAGTAAGAGTAATACCAATCATCATACACATTGTTTTAGCTTTTCCTAAAAAAGACGCTGCTACAACCTTTCCTTTTTTACCACTAGCCATTTTAAATGAATCAACAAATATATCACGAGTAATAATAATAACTGGAATTGCTACATTAATTTTATGATCACAAGCTAAAATAACTAATAAACCATTAACTAATATTTTATCCGCAATAGCATCCATAACCTTTCCAAAATCAGTTACAAGATTTTTACTACGAGCAATATGCCCATCTATAAAATCTGTTAAAGCTCCAATAACAAATAATACTCCTGCTATAATATATTTTAGATCCATGTTTATTCTACCAGCTACTTGAAATACTGGAAAACTAAAACTAAATTGATACCATGGAACCATTAGTAATATTAAAATAATAATTGCTAAAATAATTCTTGTAATTGTAATTTTATTTGGTAAATTCATTCTATCACTCTTTCTATCTATCTACAAAGCTAATTATATTAGTCTTATGATTATCAATCGTAATTTGTTTAAAACTCCAAAATATAGTTAAAATAACAAGCAGCGCAATCACAACATAAATTCCTATATAATAAATCTGTGAATGCTTACGTGGTTTTATTGTATATGGGCTTGCCATTTTACCATTATCTTCCTTAGCTTTTATCTTTGCTTGACGCTCTATTTCCTTAATCGGTATACGAGAGGTATATTCAAAGATATATTCATTAAAATCATCGATAATTTTATCAACATCAAGTCCTAAATATTTAGCATAACTGCTTATATAGCCTTTTAATTCAAAGATATCTGCAAAACATCCAATTTTACCATCTTCAATATTTAATAGAAACTGTTCTTTAATATCTAAATCTTCGCTTGCTTCTTTAATACTAACACCTGAAGTTTCCCGAGTTTCTTTTAATAAACTCCCTATTTCATTCAAGGTTTATTCACTCCTTTAAAATTTTATGTAAATAAAAAAATAATATTCATAAGCCATGTTCTGTTATCAAATAAATGATAGACAAATATTTATCTACTATTAAAATAGTCCCTTACGCCATTCTTTATTCTTTTGTAAGAGCTCTCCTACCAAATTTGGATTTCTCACTCGTGGGGTTTACCGCGTTCCATTTCCATCGTTTCCAATTTGTACGTTACTATGGCACTTTACAAATACTCTTATCATAGATTACTCCTTAGATAATTTCTTCGCCGTTAGATAAATCTACCTTAGGTTATTTTTTCCCTAAGCACGAACACTACAGACATCACAGTACTGTGTGAGCATGGACTTTCCTCTACATTTTAAAATGCAGCATTTGTCACGATATTATTATTTATTCATATTTTCCAAATACAACTTTTTCTAAATTGCTAATTCTTCTTAATAAATCAACATTATTAGTTCCTTCACCAGAAGATTCATTAGAAACAATTTCCTCTCTAAGTCTTCTAATTTCTGCTTTTAATTTAGCATTATCTTCAGTTAAATCTTTAATTGTATTTTCATTTCTCTTAATGATTCCTAAAAATTCTGTATAATCACGAATCACCATATCTAAGTATTTATCTACTTCCTGAGGACGATATCCTCTAGCATCAATCTTAAATTCTTTTTCTAGTATCTCTTGAGGTGTTAAATAAATTTTTTCACTATACAAATTCCTTCACATCCTTTAACAACTATTATTATAATATTTTTTAAGGTCTTTTGTCAATTACCTGTTTAGAAAAAGATGCTTCTCCTCTTTTTAATTAGTTAAACGAAATTTAAAAAAACTGCTCAGCAGTTTTTTTAAAATTAATATTTTTGATTTATAAACATTACTTTTTCTTTATATCATCCATAACACAAGCATGCTCTAATGATAAAAGAAGATTATCAACCGTTTTAATTATGTCACTAATTAAAATATCATTTCTCATTATTCTCACCAAAACAATGATAGCATAAAAGACATTGCTTTACATTATAATCGACAAAACATGTCAAAACTTATCTTTTAACGTAAATTTGGAGTAAAAACAATTCTTATAGAGTAGATATTTTGAGCTATATATAGTATAATTAAAAAGGTGGCAAACATGAAATATCCAAATAACATCAAAAAAGAATTTAAAAAAGAAATTAATTATAAAAATCGAGGAATGGATTTAGAGGAAATAATTAATGAAGCATGTCTTTATTATAAAGAACATGATATTGCTATTATTTATAAAAAGCCTACGCCTATTGGAGTAGTCGATGTTGATTATAATAGTGGTGCTACAATTACAAAAGCATATTTTAAGGAGCCATCTACACTCGATTATAATGGAATTTTTATGGGTAAATATATCGAATTTGATGCGAAAGAATGTCATAGCAAAACTTCTTTCCCTATTAAAAATATATCTCCTCACCAATTAACACATTTAAATAGTATTTTAAGACATGGAGGAATTGCTTTTTTAATTATTTATATAAATAATGAATATTTTTTATTTAAAGGTGAAGATTTAATAGAATTTGTTCAAACTAATAGTAGAAAGAGTATTCCTTATGAAGAAATATTAAAAAAAGGAATAAAATTAAAATATAATTATAATATTGGGCTTGATTATATTAATGGATTAAAAGAAGCTTACAAAGGAGTTGGAAAATAATGAAAAAATTAAAACTTAAAAAAAGAGTAAAAAAAGATAATACTAAAAATAAGAAAAAAGTTAATAAAATGAATGTAGTCTTAATGCTTTTTATCACATTAGGAATTGCAGTAGCATCTATTGTACTTGCTTTTGCACTATATATTATAATTACATCACCAGATTTTGTGGCCAGTGAATTATATACAAAAGAACCTACAATTATATATGATAGAAATAATAATGAAATTGCAAGAATAGGTTCTAAGAATGTTGACTTAGTAAAATATGATGATCTGCCTCAAGTATTAGTAGATGCTCTTATTGCTACAGAAGATTCCAGATTCTTTCAACATAATGGATTCGATGCTGCAAGATTTTTTAAAGCTTCCCTAGGACAGCTTGCTGGTAAAAATGCTGGTGGTGCATCTACCCTATCTATGCAAGTTATGAAAAATACCTTTAATGGAACCGAATCTGCAGGAATCGGCGGAATAATTCGTAAGTTTAAAGATATATATATGGCTGTCTTTAAATTAGAAGCCGCGTATACTAAAGAAGAAATAATTGAGTTTTATTTAAATAGTCAATGGTTAAGTGGAGGAACACTTACTTATACTTCTACTAATGGAGTTGAACAAGGAAGTCAATATTTCTTTGGAAAAAGTGTATCAGATTTAACACTTCCAGAAGCTAGTTTACTTGTTGGAATGTTCCAAAATCCAGTATACTATAACCCATATAGTAATCCTGAAACTGCTTATGCAAGACGTGCTGTTGTTTTATCATTAATGGTAAGACATGGATATATTACTAAAGATGAAGAAGCTTTTGCAAATTCAATACCTATCCAAAGCTTACTAAGGGATCACTCTAAAGATGATACAAATGAATATCAAGCGTTTATCGATTTCGTACTTTATCAAGTCCAAAAAGAAACTGGAGATAATCCCGAAAGAGTTCCAATGCATATCTATAGTACATTAGATAGTAACATTCAAAGCGTTCTAAGAGATTTAGAAACTGGCAAAACTGAAAAATGGATTAATGATAAAATTCAATTTGGTGTTGCTGTAACAAGCGTTGAAGATGGTTCTATATTAGCTTTATCCCCAGGAAGAAATTATGCTGCAAAAGGTCTTAATAGAGCTGTTGGATGGAATGATTATAACAGAAATCAATCTGTAAGAAGACAACCCGGCTCAACAGCAAAACCAATATTTGACTATGGACCTTATTTAGAATATTTAAATGGCTATACCGGAACACAATTTTTAGATGAGCCTTGGTCATATACCACCGGTGGAGTTGTAAGAAACCACGATAATAGTTTCTGGGGAGCAATGACTATGCGTACAGCTTTAGTAGAGTCTCGTAATATTCCAGCCCTTCAAGCTTATCAAGCAGTAGCTAAAGAAGTCGGAACTAATAAAATTGCTGATTTCGTTCATGGCCTTGGAATTGATTTTGGAGACACACTTTATGAATCAAGTTCTATTGGAGGTATTGATTGCGCCGACCCTCTAACAATGTCAGCTGCTTATGCGGCATTTGGCCGTGGTGGATATTATATTAAACCATATTCATTTACAAAAATTGTTTATATTGAAAACGAAGGAACTTTTGAACACCCAGTAGAAAAAACAAGGGCTATGAGTGAAGAAACTGCTTTCTTAATGAATAATATGTTAACAACTGCTGGAGCACAAGGAGTTGGTGGTAGCTTAAATGCCAATACTACAACTAAACAAATTGGATCTAAGACTGGTACGACTACTATTGATGCTTCGTGGGCAGTTAAAAACGGCGTATCTCCTTACGCTACTCCAGATCATTGGGTAGTAAACTACTCGATAGACTATTCTATAGCTTTCTGGTATGGATATGATAAAATCACAGCTCAAACATATACCACTTCAGATGCTGGATATTTTGTACGTAAAAGAGTTATGGGAAATATTGGTAAGAAAATATTTAAACAAACAAGTAAATTTAATGTTCCAAGTGGAGTTGTTGCAAAAACTGTTGAAAAAGATACTTTCCCACCAGAGCTTGCAAGTGAATTTACTCCTGCAAATCTAAAAACAACAGAATATTTTAAGACTGGATATGAACCTACTGATGTATCAAAAAGATTTAGCAAATTAGATAATGCAACTAATGGAAATGCCACATTTGATGGCAAATTAATACATCTATCTTGGAATCCAGTTGATACTCC
This sequence comes from uncultured Mycoplasma sp., assembly GCA_946554525.1. Lineage (GTDB taxonomy): Bacteria > Bacillota_I > Bacilli_A > RF39 > UBA660 > Caccenecus. Next base: position 2,379 of record CAMNSE010000009.1, on the reverse strand, counting down.
AGATGCTATAGACGAAGAATATTTAAAAAAATTATACGAAGATAATTATGATAGATATGCAACTAAATATTATAATAGAAGAATAGATTATAACAAGAAAAATATTGGAGAATTAGGATATCAGATTTACTTAAAAAATAGTAATGGAAATCTAACAAGTTTGGGATATACTACTAATAGTAATTTTACTTATACTCCAACTTCTGGAACAGAAAATTATACTTTTGTAATTAAAACATCTTATAGTATTTTTAAAAGCAATATAAGCGATGGCTTAGTAATTGATGCGCAAGCGAAAGTTGATAGTAACATCGGAGGAATTGGTGGACCTACAGAACCTGATACTCCAGATAATCCGGTTGATAATCCTGATTTACCAACTAACTCAGATGATTCCAATACAACAGCTGATAATAATCAAGATACAGAATAATCTGTATCTTTTTTAGTATTTAAAAACAAACTATATTTTCATAGTTTGTTTTAATTTTTTAATAACCTTTTTTTCAATCCTTGATATATAGCTTTGAGAAATTCCAAGTTTTTCTGCCACCTCTTTTTGAGTAAAATCTTCTGTATTATTAAGTCCATATCTAAGAGTCATAATTTCTTTTTCACGATCATCTAATAATGATAATTCTCTTTCTAATATTTCCTTATTTAATTTCTTTTCATACTCATTAGGAACAAACTCTACTTCAGTTCCTATAATATCTTCTAAATGTAATTCATTTCCCTCAGAATCATAATTAAGGGCATCTTCAAAACTAATTTCTCCCCTTCGCTTTTTATTTTTTCTTAAAAACATTAAAATTTCATTGGAAATACAACGCGAAGCATATGTCGCAAGCTTAATATTTTTATCAAGTTTATACGTATTAATTCCTTTAATTAATCCAATTGAACCAATGCTTACTAAATCTTCTACATCATATCCCGTATTTTCATACTTTTTTGATAAAAACACTACTAATCTTAAATTATGTTCAATTAATTTATTACGAGCTTCTATATCTCCCCTTTGAGCTTTTATAATGGCATCTCGCTCTTCATCTTCGTTAAGTGGTGGTGGTAATTTATCTGTTGCTCCCACAAAGAAGCATTCACTATATTTGCGCTTCAGCCACTCCATAATTTTTTTTATCATTTAATATCCTCCCATATTTTATAATTAAGTAAACAATCAACTCCATTTAATTTAAATGAATCATTGCTAAGCCCAATCAAATAGCCTTTTACTTCTTTATCATCAATCATAATTTTTTTAGGCTTAACACATTCTAATATTCCCTCATGATTTAGAGCATGATAAGGAACATACATTGGACTACGAATATTAAGTTTGCCCTTAATTTTCTTCTTATTTATAATGATTATAGGCTTGTTAGTAACAGGATCTACTAACCTATTACCTGTATCTAAAAAACCTGTTAAAACAAGCTCATAACCACTTTTAAATACAATACTTACTTTATAATAATAATTCTTAATTTCTCTTAAAGCCTTTATACTTTTTATAAATATAAAAAGTATAAAAGGCCCTACTAATAATATGATAAATTTATTAGAATATTCTAAATTTAAATAATACATAAATCCCCCTAAAATAAAACTAGTCATGAAGAGATATAACATATTATAAAAAGTATATTTTATGTTTTTATAACCAAAAGCTATTATACACATAATAAGACCTACTAATAATTTTAAAAATAACAATACTAAATAATGAATTTTAATAAATAATGTAATTAATGTAATACTTCCAAATAAGGAAGATACAATTAATCTTCTAATCTTACAAAATCTTTTTAAAGCAATATTAATTGTTAATAATAAAAAGAAATCAATAAAGAAATTTATTAAAAATACTATATCAACATAAACAATCATAATATCACCCTACCATGATTATAAATGATATAACCTAAATATTTTGTCAAACAAAAAGAGAGAAAATAAATTTCTCTCATATGAAATTTGAAACATTTCTGCCTATATATAATTATAATAGAAAGCTATATAGGCAGAAATAAAAATCATCTATTAGGTAAATTAATTTTTCTATACTTCGCCTATACGACCATGTATGGATGCGCTGTTGTTCCATCTCCATCAGCGCTAAATTGTGTGTCAGCTTTAAGGTTTATAACTGGTCTAAGTCCAAGCATAGCGAACTTATGTCCCACACAGTAGGCGCTCAGTTCACCATCTGATCTTTCAACGAACACGGCCGCATAACTGACACCAAAGTAAAAGGGAGTCATTGTCCAATACTCTCTATCTGTGTACAAATAATATGAACTATTAATACTTGTAGTTGTTCCTCCAGCATATGCTACTTCATCTGCTGTTATTAATCCTACTGGATATGTTAAG
>CAMNSE010000008.1 GCA_946554525.1 uncultured Mycoplasma sp. | reverse complement strand
TAACTTCTAATATTTGGAATAGTAACTATGAAAATATCAAAAGTATCTTAGAAATGAAAGAGTGGAAAGATCCTAAATTTGCTCCACTTTTAACTTCTAATATTTGGAATAGTAACTATGAAGATATTAAAAAAATTTTAGAAATGCAGGAGTGGGATGACCCTAAATTTGCTCCTCTTCTAACATCTACTATTTGGAAAAGTAATTATGATGATGTTAAAAGTGTACTAGAGATGGAAGAATGGAATGATCCAGAGCTAGCTCACTTATTAAAACCAAGCATTTGGATCATTTCTGCTTCTAAAATTAAAGAAGTTTTAGGCTATATGACAAGTATTGGGCTAAAACAATATATTAGGATATCACATCTTAGAAAAAGTGTTATTCAAATAAAAGTTTTAATGCGCTATATAAGCGATAATCATCTTGATTTAATAGTTGACGGGAAACTAAATTCTATTTTTAGCTATGTTCCTTCAGCATTACGTAAAAAATATGGCATTAATTTAAGAGAATTAGTTCAAAGAGAGATTTTAATTGGAGAAGAAAGAAGCTTGCAAAGATAAGCGTATTATAAAAAAGAACATCAGAAAGTAGTAACTTTATAATTTGACATTTTTGTGAGTTCCAACTATAATAACTCATCAAGAAAAAAGAAATTTATACCGAATATATCTAAAACTAAGGGTGTGATAAGATGTTACCATATGAAATTATACAAATAAATAAATATTTAAAAGAAGTTGGAAAAGAAGACTTAATTTGCGACTATGTATATGCCCGTTCTTATAAAGAAGTTCTATTAATTCTTTCCCTAAAACACTGGGATGATCCCAAATTTGCTCCACTTCTTACTCCTACTATTTGGCAAAGTAATTATGAAGAGATTAAAAACATTTTAGAAATGCAGGAGTGGGATGATCCTAAATTTGCTCCGCTTCTAACTTCTTCTATTTGGCAAAGCAACTATGAAAACGTTAAAAGTATCCTAGAGATGAAGGAATGGAATAATCCTAAATTCGCACCTCTTCTAACTTCTTCTATTTGGCAAAGTAATTATAAAGATGTTAAAAGTGTTTTAGAAATGAAAGAGTGGCATGATCCTAGATTTGCTCCACTTTTAACTTCTAATATATGGCATAGTAACTATGAAAATATCAAAAATATTTTAGAAATGGAAGAGTGGGATGATTCTAGATTTGCCCCACTTCTAACTTCTAATATTTGGAAAATTAGTTATGAAAATATCAAAAGTATTTTAGCGATGGAAGAATGGAAAGATCCTAGATTTATTCCACTTCTTACTCCCACTATTTGGCAAAGTAATTATGAAGAGATTAAAAACATTTTAGAAATGCAGGAGTGGGATGATCCTAAATTTGCTCCGCTTCTAACTTCTTCTATTTGGCAAAGTAATTATAAAGATGTTAAAAGTATTTTGGAAATGAAAGAATGGGATGATCCAGAGCTAGCTCACTTATTAAAACCAAGCATTTGGATCATTTCTATTTCTAAAATTAAAGAAGTTTTAGGCTATATGACAAGTATTGGGCTAAAACAATATATTAGGATATCACATCTTAGAAAAAGTGTTATTCAAATAAAAGTTTTAATGCGCTATATAAGCGATAATCATCTTGATTTAATAGTTGACGGGAAACTAAATTCTATTTTTAGCTATGTTCCTTCAGCATTACGTAAAAAATATGGCATTAATTTAAAAGAATTAGTTCAAAGAGAAATTTTAATTGGAGAAGAAAGAAGCTTGCAAAGATAAGCATATTATAAAAAGAAAATCAGAAAATTTGCATTTTTTTGATTTTTTTTGTATAATATACGCTAAATAAATATTTAAAGGGGATTTTATAAATGGAAGAAATGTTAATAAGAGAAATATTTGATTTCATAAATCAGTGTGATAAAGATCTTACGAATGGTATACATAATATTCCAAATATTAGAACTGCAAGATTATATTTAAAAGCCATACAAGATAAAAAATTTAAATGTGCTACATTTTCAGTATTAACTGAAAAATTAGAAGTAATTATTAAAAGGATACTGGACTGTTCATGGGAAACTTTAAACTTTATTGGTGGGGCAAGCAGTCTTACAGAATATGTTATTTATCTGATTAAAGAAAAACATTTAACAGATCCCAAATTGATAGCCAGATGTGCATATATAGAATTATCAAAATATTTATATTATGATATATCTTATACAAAAGCAAGTGATCCATATGTGAAAAGGATTATTGTCGATACTCCAGTAAATCCTAAATCAACTAAAATGTTTTCATATGTAGTTTGTACACAGTGGTTGCAATTATATAAATATATCCTATCTCGATTTGAAATTCATGTAAAAGATATGAGAAAGCCATCAGAAGATCATGTATGGGGAGAAATTGAACTTAATAATAAGGAAACAATTATTGTTGATGCAACTGCATATCTTGGTAGCTCTATTGATTTAAGTAATGCTAAATCACTGAGTAATACTGTAGGGTTTTTAGTTGTGCCTCCAAAATATTCAGGTATTTCACTCCAAGATATTTATAATAATCCAAGATTTAAAAGTACTTTAGATGAAATACAGATGTATTATCAGCAAAATAGAGAATTGGATATTAGTTTGGGTTATATATCTAGTATGCTATATCCAGTTGAAATACTACTTTCGGAAAATGAATTATTTAAAAGACAAAATGAAATAATAGGTAGTGAGAAGGAAGCAAGCGAATTTATGAATAAAGTTAGTAAATTCTTAAGTAGTCTTAGTGTGCCTAATAATATGGATGGATATGAAATATTTGCTTATTATCATATGTTTATAGAAAGACTTCCTATCAATATTAGAGGAAATATTTCGATGAAAACATTATATGTAGATAACTTTGCTTATAAACAAGCAAGACTAAGAAGGATGTATTTACAAGCAGATGAAGAATATTTGAAATATTTAAACGATTTAGTATATAGCAGATATTATAGCTATTTAGACAGGAGACTTACGCCTAATGAACTATTTTCTCTTGTAAAAGAGGGAGTAATTAGTAATGAAGAACTTAGTAAAGAAATCCTAAAAAGAGAACTTGCAATAGCAGAAATTAGTAAAAGGTTAATTCCATTTTATGCAGTTAATGAGTTAGTAGTTTATAACCCATTTAGCGATAAGGCTCAAGATTTATATCAATTATATGAACCTTCAGTAGGTAAAAAGAGTTTTAGATCTTTAGAAGAAGAACAAGACTATAAAAAACGTACAAGAATTTTATAATTTAATTGTAAAAATACATAAATATATGAGGAAAAGCTTGTATTTTCCTCGACTTTATGGTATTATCGTAATGCAAAATTATTTTTTGCATATATTTTAGTTATGTGGGAGGGAATGCGGATTTGCCCAAGACCACAAACTCGAAAACTTATTTAAAAATTTATTAGGAGGTGTTTTCGTGGCAAAAGAAGTCGTAAAGAGAATTAAACTTCAAATTGAAGCTGGAAAAGCAACACCTGCTCCACCAGTTGGAACAGTTCTTGGACCTGCAGGAGTAAACTTACAAGAATTTTGTACAAAGTTTAACGATGCAACAAGAGATAAAATGGGTGATGTAGTTCCTTGTGAAATCTCAGTATATGATGATAGAAGTTTCGATTTTGTACTTAAAACTCCACCAGCAGGATTCTTACTTAAGAAAGCTGCTAAAATCCAAAAGGGTTCTAAAAAAGGAGCTAATGAAATCGTTGCTACTATTTCAAAAGAAGATTTAAGAAAGATAGCTGAGGTAAAGTTACCTGACTTAAATGCTTATGATGTTGATGCTGCTATGAATATCATAGAAGGTACTGCTCGTAATATGGGTATTGCTATTAAAGGCGTTAATGATGCTGAACTTGCTGAACAAGCAAAAGAAGCTGCTAAAGAAGAAGCTGAAATGGCAAAACGTGATGCCGAACTAGCTGAAATGGAAGCTGAAGCTAAAGAATTAGCTAGTGCTGAAGTTCCAGTAATTGGTGAAGAAAATTCTGAAACAGCAGAAGAAAATTAATTAAAAAATAAAAAACATCCGCTCTAAATAAACCACAGTTAGGAGGGAAATGAATTGAAAAAACATGGTAAGAAATATGTGGAAGCTGCTTCTAAATTAGATAGAAATAAATTATATAGTTTAGAAGAAGGCGTAAAATTAGCAAAAGAAACAAGCGTTACTAAATTTGATAGTACGATTGAAGTTGCTATTAACTTAAATATTGATGCCAAAAAATCTGACCAAAATTTAAGAGGAAGTTTTGTTCTTCCAAATGGAACAGGTAAAACTAAGAAAGTATTAGTTATTGCTAAGGGTGAAGCTGCATCAAAAGCTAAAGAAGCCGGAGCAGACTTTGTTGGTGATAAAGATATGATCGATAAAATTGCTAATGAAAATTGGTTTGATTTTGATGTTATTGTTGCAACACCGGACATGATGCCAGAACTTGGAAAAATTGGTAAAGTATTAGGACCTAAAGGTTTAATGCCAAACCCAAAAACTGGTACAGTAACAACTGATGTAGCAAAAGCTATCAGTGACATCAATAAAGGTATGGTTTCATATAAAAATGATTCTTATGGAAATATTCATACAATCATTGGAAAATCATCATTTGATGAAAAGAAATTAGCTGAAAACTTAAGTTATGTAGTAACTACAGTAGCTAAGTCTAAACCAAGCTCAGTTAAAGGTGTTTTTATTAATAGCATCACTATTACAAGCACTATGGGTCCTGGAATTAAATTAGATAAAAATTCTTTTGACATTTAAGAGTTTTTATAATATAATACATGTATAAAAAAGCGAACCAAAGACAGTAGGGAGCTATAGCTTTAATAATCCTACCGAGGGGAGAGTACTAAGACTTTAAAAATCTTTAGCTTCCCTTACGGAAGCTTTTTTAAATATAATAGGAGGAGAATATGGCAAGTAGCAAAGTTCTTGAAACAAAAAAAGCTGTTGTTAGTGAGATAACTGATAAAATTAAGAATAGTGAATCAGTAATTTTATTTGAATATCAAGGTTTAACAGTAGCAGAAGTAAGCAAACTAAGAAAAAAACTAAGAGAAGCTACAGGTGAAGTTAGAGTTTATAAAAATACTCTTTTAAAAAGAGCATTAGATGACTTAAAAATTGAACTTGATGGTTTCTTAGAAGGACCAAATGCTATTGTATTTGGTAAAGAATTGCTTGAACCAATAAAAGTAGTAACAACATTTGCTAAGGAACATGAAAACATGAAAGTTCGCGTTGGTATCATTAATGGTGCTAAAGCAGAATTAAATGTTATTAATGAATATGCAAATATTCCATCTTACGAAGGTTTACTAACAATGTTAGCAGCTGGCATGATGGAACATGTAAGAAACTTATCAATTGGTTTAAACTTATATGCCGAAAAATTAGAAAGTTAGAAAGGAATTGATTGAAAATGGCAAAATTAACAAAAGATGAATTTATAAGTGCTTTAAAAGAAATGACTATTCTTGAAGTTAAAGAATTAGTTGATGCAATGAAAGAAGAATTTGGAGTAGATCCAAGTGCTGTAGCTGTTGCTGCACCTGCAGCTGGAGCTGCTGTAGCAGAAGGACCTTCTACAAAAACTGTAGTATTAAAAAATGCTGGTGGAAACAAAATCGCTGTTATTAAGATTATTAAAGAAATCACTGGCTTAGGATTAGTTGAAGCTAAAGCTATCGCTGACAATGGTGGAAACTTAAAAGAAAATATTCCTGCTGAAGAAGCAGAAGCACTTAAAACTCAATTAACTGAAGCTGGAGCTGAAGTAGAATTAGTTTAATAAAGATTGACCAATTGGTCAATTTTTTATTGCAATAAAATTTAAATATTGCCTTTTAATTAATATATGTTATAATAACTACCATTAGGAGAAATTTTTATGTACAAAAGTAATATTAATTTAAATTTATATAAAACATTTTATGAAGTAGCAATTTGCGGAAGTATTTCTAAAGCGGCAAAAAAATATTATATTTCTCAACCGGCTATTAGCAAATCCATAAAAAAATTAGAAGAGGAGTTAGGTGTTAAACTATTTTATCGTAATTTAAATGGTGTTGAATTAACAGATAAAGGCAAAGAGTTATTTTTCTATGTTGAAAAATCATATAATAACTTACTTATAGCAGAGAGAAATATGATTGAAACGGAAACTATGCAACGTGGTAAATTATCTATAGGTATGCCATCAAATGTAGGATCATTCTTTTTATTTGATAATATTATTGATTTTCATAAAAAATATCCTAACATAGAAATTACCATAATTACTGGATCTACTAGCGTACTTTTAAATTTACTTGATAGCCATAAAGTAGACTTTGTGATTGATACATCTCCAATTAACATAGAAAAAGACCCTGAGATGAAAATTAAAGAACTTAAAAAGGTTGAATACTCTTTTATAGTAAAAAGTAATACTAAGATATTAAATACTAAAGAAATTAAAACTTTAAAAGATTTAGAAACATATCCTTTAATATTACCGATTCCAGGCACTGCAAACCGTAATGATCTTGAAGAACTTTTAATTGATAATAAAGTAGACATTAAAAATGTCATTAATATTCATACAAGTGAAATGATCATTTCAGCAGTAAAAAAAGATTTAGGAATTGGATATGTTATTTCTAACTTAGTAGAAAATGAAGTAGAAACCGGAGAAATAAAAATTTTAAAACTAAAAGAAAAATTACCTAATGTAGCAATTAATATTGTTTATAATGAAAATTATTTAACAAAAACTTCCAAAAAATTTATTGAAGATTATATTGATTATAATTTAGAGTTATAGAGTTATTAATTAGAGACTATAGGAATAATCTAATATTATAATATCATAAACAAATATATATTTGAGAAAAATATATATTTTTTTTATAATGAGTACATGGAGGGAAATAAATGATCACTTTAGAAGAAAAAAGAGAATTGTTAGAAGAAATGAAAAGGGAATTAAATATAGCAAAGAAAGTGCATATAGAGGTATGTAGAGAAGGTGTTAGTCTTCCAGTATATGCAAATATTGGTGATGCAGGAATGGACATAAGGGCAGCAGAAGATACAAAATTGGTGCCAGGAGAAACGAAGGTTATTCCAACTGGTCTTAAAGTTGCTATTCCAGAAGGATATGAATTACAAGTTAGACCAAGAAGTGGATTATCTTTAAAAACACCACTAAGAATAGCTAATGCGCCAGGAACAATTGATAGTGGATACCGAGGAGAAATAGGCGTAATTATTTCAAATATGACTCCTATATCAGCCGATTATTGTTCTACTTATTCGGTTGACGAGACGGGAGGAAAGCCAGGAATATATGAAATTAAAAAAGGAGATAGAATTGCTCAAATAGTATTATGCCGTTATGAAACAATGGAATTTGAAGTTGTAGAAGAAGGAAGAGTTCAAACTCTAGGTCTCAATAGAGGTGGGGGATTTGGCTCTACAGGAATTCATTAATATAAATCATAAAGAACAAATAAACTTAGTTCTTTTTTTCTTTTGTTTATGATATAATAACATTAGGTGATTGGCATGAAACTAAATAAACATGGATGGGGACTTAGAGAAATGCTTATTTTATCTGGAATCCTTATTATATTTTTAGGCGTATCAATTTATTTAACTTATGTACTTTATAATAGTTTTAATAAAGAAATGAAGAACAATTATGATACTTTGGAAAGCAATTTGAAACACCAAGCATCAGTTTACTTAGATGATTATTATGATGATGATTTAACTAGTGATAAGATAACAATTACAAGAGGCGTACTTAGAAGTTATGATTTAGATACAGAATTAAAAGATAAAAATAACAAAGATTGCAGTGGATATGTCATAGCGTATAAAACTATGGGGATAACTCATATAGATCCTTATATTAAATGTGAAAAATATGAATCAAAAGGATACGAGGAGTGGAGAAGTAATTGAAAAAGCAGAAAATATTATGGATTATATGGGGTGTTATTGTAGTTATTCTAATTGTATTATTAACAACACTAGGATTTATGTTAAATAAAAAATATGAAGTTTACTATGAATTAGAAAATAAATTAAAATCAAGTGCTGAAAAATACGGTAATACAGAATTTATTTACCGTGATGGCGTATCAAGTTATAAAATTACTAGTGAGGAATTATTAGAATCAACCTACTTAGATAATTTAGACATAGAAAATGATAAATGTACTGGCTATGTAACAGTAAAGCTAAATACAGTATATGAATATAAAGCTTATATTAAATGTGGAAAATACACTACAAAAAATTATGATAAGTACAAATAAAAAATCGGATATCTTCCGATTTTTTTATTCAGTTCTTAGCGCTTCTACAGGATCTTTTTTACTTGCCATACGAGAAGGAATTAATCCTGCTATTACTGTTAAGAATATGCTAATAAGTACTAATATAACTGCGCCACCAATTGGCAAACTAGAAATGTGAGATACATTAGTTAATGATTTAATAACTAAGTTAATTGGAATATTTAAAAGAATAGTAATTATAATTCCAAGAGCGCCGGCAGTAAATCCTACTATCAATGTTTCTGCATTAAAGACACGAGAAATATCTTTTTTACTAGCTCCTATACTTCTTAGAATACCTATTTCCTTTGTTCTTTCAAGTACTGAAATATAAGTTATAATACCAATCATTATTGATGAAACAATAAGAGATATGCTAACGAATCCCATCAATACATAACTAATAATATTAATTATTTTTGATACGCCACTCATCATAACTGCTATTATATCTGTATAAGAAATTGTATTTTCCTCAGTTGTATTTTTATTATATTTATCAATTAAATCTCCTAAGCTTTCTTTAGAATCAAAGTCTTTAGCATAAATGTTTATTGTACTTGGATGCTCTAAATCAACAATTCCTAATTTTTTTAGATTAGCTTCATATGTAGCTGTAGCATTATCTTGATAATTTTTTATAAGATTTGCAAGTTCAGCTTGTGATAAAGACGCAAGATATGCTCTTTCTTCTACACTTAAATTATTAATATTAAATTCTTTATTTGAAAATTCTTTATTAGTAAAAATATTTATATTTGGATTTTTTAGTTGCTCTTTAGCAATTTGAGAATCATTTATTTTTTCAATAACATATTTAGTTAGATCAGAAGTATATAATACTCCTCCATAAGAATTTGTTGTTGATATAGTCTCTTCTTTAGGTTTTATTATACCTACAACTTTCAACTCTAAAGCATTATCTAATAATTTATTTAAGTAAGCTTCATCGTTACTTTTATTTACCCACATATTATTTTGTTTTACATAATAATCAGAATTTAAAAGAACTTTAAATTTAATATTTAGTAATTCTTCATAAGTGTAACTTTTTTCTTCTAAGTCCTGAACTTTTTCACCCTTCATTACTGTCTTGTAATTATCTACAAGTTCATTACTATCAAGAAGGCCTATAGCATATAAAGTATAATCGCTTATAGCATTATCTTTATTAACCGTGATTACTACTTCATTATAATTCTTAGGAATATCTCCAGCAAGTATTTCATATTGTTCATTTATTAAATCTTTATTATCAAGCATTTCAGAAAAAGCATTATAACTCGTAGTATTACCCATAAACATATTCTCCATAGCATTCATTTCAGCCATGCCTAGTTTTTCAATTATTTGATCAGGATTTACAAGAGTATAATCATTTTCATTTTGTTTATAAATATTTAAATCTAAATTATAACTATATTGAATAGCATTCATATATTTATTAAAATCTTCATAGTTATTATCTATATATTTTTTAAATTCAAATAAATTATTTGTTTTAGCACCACTACTCATTAGAGATAACATTTTAGTAGTAATATTCTCTGAATGAATTTTTCCATCTTCTTTTACTGATTCGTCATTAAGTGTTCCTTGCGCAGCACTTAAGAGTTCACCAGTATCCATAGTTTTTTCTTGAATAGTAATAGGATAACTAGATAAAGTATCTTCTTCAACTTTACTTATATAGTTTTGCATACCACTAGATAATGATAGAATTAATGCTATTCCAATAATACCTATTGAACCAGCAAATGCTGTAAGAATAGTTCTTCCTTTTTTGGTAAGCAAATTATTTAAGCTAAGAGATAATGCTGTTGTAAATGACATATTTGTTTTACCAGTTATTTTAGCTTTCTTTTTATCTTCTTTTTTATAAGGGTTAGAGTCATCTATTACATTTCCATCTAGCAATTTAATTATACGCGTAGAATAGTCCTGCGCAAGCTCTGGGTTATGAGTAACCATAATAACTAGTTTATCTTTGGCAATTTTCTTTAAAAGTTCCATGATTTGAACACTAGTTTTAGTATCAAGTGCTCCAGTAGGCTCATCAGCGAGTAATATATCTGGATTAGATACTAAAGCTCTGGCAATTGCCACTCTTTGCATTTGCCCTCCACTCATTTGGTTTGGCTTTTTATGAATTTGATCTTCAAGCCCTACGTCTTTAAGAGCATTTATTGCTCTTTTTCTTCTTTCAGATTTACTAACACCTGCAAGAGTTAAAGCTAGTTCTACATTTTGTAAAACTGTTTGATGAGGAATTAAATTATAATTTTGAAACACAAAGCCAATACTATGGTTTCTATAGTTATCCCAATCTTTATCTTTAAACTTTTTAGTAGATATACCATTAATAATTAAATCCCCACTAGTATATTGATCAAGTCCACCAATTATATTTAAAAGAGTTGTTTTACCACACCCTGAAGGACCTAAAATACTAACAAACTCATTTTCTCTAAATTTTAAATTAATACCTTTTAAGGCACTAACACTACTAGCACCTGTTAAGTACTTTTTGGTTATATTTTTAAGTTCTAACATTTTATTTTCCTTTCTTTATCATCATAAAATGATATAACTAATTATATAAAAATAGCACTTGTAAGTCAATAAATTAGCTCTAAAAAAAATATAAAAATATTGACTCCGGGGGGGGGGTATGCTATTATAAATATAAGAATAGAGAGTGATAATATGGAGTTCGAAACATTAAGAAAAGATAATAGAAAGAAATATATTATAGGAGCAATATTAATACTTGCTATAGCATCAGTAGTGTTCTTTGTATCAACAAGAGCAAATTATAAAGATGAACAAAGACTAAATTTAATAAATACAAAAGTTAATTGGACACTAACAGATTTAGAAATAGTGTCTATCCAAATAAAAGAAGGGGATAGTTATAGACAAGTTGATGAAGTACCTGCGGGTAATTATACTGTAAATACAATTGAGAGTATATGTAAAGATAAATCAGGAAGTAAATTGGATACAAATTTTGAATATAGGGATAATAAAGTATATATAGATGTAACAAAAAAAGGAACAAAGTGTTCAATAGTCTTAGAAAAATCTACATGTACAAGTGTATTTTGTAATCAAATATTAGCTTCCAATGGAGGAGAATCAGCAATCAAAACTAAAGGTAATCCAGATTTTAGTAAAACATCATGTACTAGTGGTGTCTATAATGGAACCTCAAGAACATGTGGAGAAGACACAACAGGAATGTGGGCAATGGAAGATGACTATGGGATGAGTTATTATTTTAGAGGCACCCCAACAAATAATTATGTAAAATTTGCAGGATACTATTGGAGAATCATTCGTATAAATGGAGATGGAACAATAAGAATGATATATGATGGAACGGCGTATCATGCTAATGGAACAAATACAACAAATAGTATTGCAAAAACGTCACAAACTTTTAATTCATCTTCAAATGATAATATGTATGTAGGATATGCTTATACGAAAAAGGAATACAAAAAAATTATAAATGAAAATAGTAACAGAATAGATGGAACTGTTGGCGATTGGTACTTAAGTAGTACATACACATTTAATACAAAAACAGGAGAATTTGTATTAGGCAGTAGTATAGATAAAGACGGTCATACCGCAGTGTACGATGGAATATTTAAAGGAACATATACATGCCAAACAACAAGTAATACATGTACAACGATGTACAAAATTGGGGAGGTAGCATCATCCGCTAGAGATGTATATGTTTCAACATATACGAGCACATTGCAAATAACTAATGAAAGTAGTAATGCTAAGACACAATTAGATAGTTGGTATACAAGTAGTGGATTATCAAATTACGCAAGTTATTTATCTGACTCAGGATTCTGTGGTGATAGAAGTACATACAATTATGATAGTCCGTATGCCGCTAATAGTAGCCTGGGAACTGGAACAAGTAAAACAAGATATGGAGCATATGTAAGATTAGGCGTAAATAAAATTCCAAGTCTAAAATGTTCAAAATTAGCGAATGGAAATAAAAATGATGTGTATACAAAAGGTACAGCCAATGGAAATGGATCATTAACATATCTGATAGGATTAATAAGCGCAGATGAAGCTTTATTAGCAGGAGGAGAGTCTAGAGCAAATAACTATGCCTATTATTTATATAACGGACAAGACTATTGGTCAATGACCCCAGCTTATTTCTCTGGCTCATATGGTAATGTGTGGACAGTAGTTTATTATGGTGGCGTGAACAGCGATATCCGCGTTGACAACCCCTTTGGTCTTCGTCCGGTAATAAACTTAGATCCAACAAAAATAAATAATGTGACTATAGATTCTCAAGGAGTTTATGTAGTATCATAAAATATTAAAAAATAGTCAAGAAAATACTTGACAATCATATACTATAATGTTATATTATTTGTGCATTTTAAATTGTGGTTCTATTTAGGTAGAACCTAATTTAATAGACATTTTGATACACCAGGATGTGTGTTAATAGGAGGGAGGATATTATGCCAACAATTAATCAACTAGTAAAGAAAAACAGAAAGAGTAAAACTAAAAAGAGTAAATCTCCAGTTTTAAATGTAGGTTTTAATGCGCTTGAAAGAAAACAAACAGGAACAAAGGGACCTCAAAAACGTGGTGTTTGTACTCGTGTTGGAACAAAAACACCAAAGAAGCCAAACTCAGCATTACGTAAATATGCTCGTGTAAGACTATCTAATGGTAAAGAAGTAGATTGCTACATTCCAGGAGAAGGACACAATCTACAAGAACACAGCGTAGTTCTAGTAAGAGGTGGACGTGTTAAAGACTTAATCGGTGTACGTTATCACATTGTTCGCGGAACACTAGATACTCAAGGAGTTAATAATCGTAAACAAGGTCGTAGCAAATATGGTACAAAAAGACCTAAATAATCATTTAAGAAAGGAGAAATAATAATATGCGTAAAAGACGTGCAATAAAAAGAGATGTATTACCAGATTCTATTTATAATTCTAAATTAATTACAAAATTAATTAATGCTATTATGTTAGATGGTAAAAAGAATACAGCTCAAAGAATAGTTTATGATGCATTTGATATCATTAAAGAAAAAACTGGTAAAGATCCAGTAGAAGTATTTAATGATGCACTTGAAAATGTAAAACCAACACTTGAAGTTAAATCAAGAAGAGTTGGTGGATCAAACTACCAAGTTCCAGTAGAAGTTAGTGAAGAACGTAAAAATACACTAGCATTCCGTTGGATCGTAAATTATGCAAAAACAAGAAATGGAAAGGGTATGGCTATTAATCTCGCAAATGAACTTATTGATGCCGCTAATGGTGTTGGTGGAGCAGTTAAAAAACGTGAAGATACACATAAAATGGCCGAAGCAAATAAAGCATTTGCTCATTACAGATGGTAATCATTTATGGCAAGAGATGTTAGTTTAGACAAATTAAGAAATATCGGTATCATGGCACACATTGATGCTGGTAAAACAACAACAACAGAAAGAATTTTATTCCATACTGGAATAACACATAAAATTGGAGAAACTCATGATGGAGAATCTCAAATGGACTGGATGGCTCAAGAAAAAGAAAGAGGTATCACAATTACTAGTGCTGCAACAACTGCTCACTGGAAAGGATATCGTCTAAATATTATTGATACCCCAGGACACGTAGACTTTACAATTGAAGTTCAAAGATCTTTAAGAGTATTAGATGGAGCAGTAGCCCTAATCGATGCTCAAGCTGGAGTTGAACCTCAAACTGAAACTGTATGGAGACAAGCAAACGAATATAAAGTTCCTCGTATGATTTGTGCAAACAAAATGGGGAAAATGGGAGCTGACTTCTATTACAGTTTAGAAACTATTAAATCAAGATTAGGAGCTAAAGCTGCTCCAATCGAACTTCCAATCGGAGCTGAATCTGATTTTAGAGGAGTAATTGACTTAGTAACTAGAAAAGCAATTGAATTTGACGGAAGTGAACATGAAAATGCAATCGAAGTTGAAATTCCAGCAGATATGAAAGACAAAGTTGAAGAATATCGTACATTCTTAATTGAATCTGTAGCAGATTATGATGAAGAATTAATGATGAAATACTTAGATGGTGCTGAAATCACTGAATCTGATTTAAAAAGCGCTATTAGAAAAGCTACTTTATCAGTAGAATTCTTCCCGGTATTATGTGCTGATGCTCTAAGTAATAAAGGTATTAAACCTTTACTAGATGCAATAGTTGAATACTTACCAAGCCCACTTGATGTTGAAGCTATTGAATGTACAGATAAAGATGGAAAAGATGTTTTACGTCATCCAAGTGATTCTGAACCATTTACTGCTTTAGCATTTAAAATTATGACTGATCCATATGTTGGAAGATTATCTTTCTTCCGTGTATATTCAGGAGTATTACATAGTGGTTCTTATGTTTTAAACTCTACTAAGGGTGAAAAAGAAAGAATTGGACGTATCTTACAAATGCATGCTAACCAACGTAAAGAAATTACTGAAGTTTATGCTGGTGAAATTGCTGCTGCTGTAGGACTTAAAAATACTACTACTGCCGATACATTATGTGATGAAAAAAATCCATGTATCATGAAAGGTATGGAATTCCCAGAACCTGTTATTGATATCGCTATTGAACCAAAGAGTAAAAATGACCAAGATAAGATGGCTTTAGCTCTACAAAAATTAGTAGAAGAAGATCCTACACTAAGAGTTAAAACTGATCATGAAACTGGTCAAACAGTGCTTTCTGGTATGGGCGAGTTACACCTAGACATTATAATTGATCGTATGAGAAGAGAATTTAATGTTGAATGTAACAGTGGTAAACCACAAGTTGCTTACCGCGAAACAATTAAGCAAGCTGCTGATTGTGAAGGTAAGTACATTAAACAAAGTGGTGGACGTGGACAATATGGACATGTTTGGGTTAAATTCGAACCAAATCCTGAAAAAGGATATGAATTCGTTGATGCTATCGTTGGTGGTGTAGTTCCTCGTGAATATATTCCAGTAACTGACAAAGGATTACAAGAAGCTATGGCTGGTGGAATCTTAGCTGGTTATCCAATGGTAGATGTTAAAGCAACATTATTTGATGGTTCATACCATGATGTAGACTCATCAGAAATGGCATTCAAAATTGCTGCTTCAATGGCTTTAAAAGAAGCTAAAAGTAAATGTAACCCAGTACTTCTTGAACCAATTATGAGTGTAGAAGTTATCGTTCCAGATGAATACATGGGAAATGTTATGGGTGATTTAACAAGCCGTCGTGGTAAACCTATGGGTCAAGAATCACGTGGTAATGCTTTATCAATTAAAGCAATGGTTCCTTTAGCTGAAATGTTTGGATATGCAACAAGCCTTCGTTCTAATACACAAGGTCGTGGTAACTTCACAATGACACTTGATCATTACGAAGAAGTTCCAAAGTCTATTTCAGAAGAAATAATTAAGAAAAGCGGAGCTCAATAATGTTTCCATTACTATCCGAGCGTGAGAAAGAACGCATGCGTAGAGAACTAGGATTGTTAAGACCAGATATCGACAGAGATCTTTTATCAGGAAGAGGATTTCCGATAAATGGTTCTTACTATACAGAAGAAGACGAAAAACTTTATCGTGAAAAACTACTTCGGATAAAAAAATATTTCGGTGAAGAGATTGATTCTGTGGATACACCTGAGCAATGTCCTATACGAAGAAAAAGAAGATAGTATAACTCAAAGTGATAATAACAAATAAATTATGATATCATAGATTTCTATATTGTATTTATGAGTTATGGCTATGCTTAGAAAATATAAATATTGTTAATTGAAAAAATTAACACATTAATTTCAAATAATACTTGAAAAATCTTCAAGCATTAGATAAAATAGAATAGTAAACAAATTGAAAGGAGAAAAATTATGGCAAGAGAAAAATTTGACCGTTCTAAAGAACACGTTAATATTGGTACTATTGGACACGTTGACCATGGTAAAACAACATTAACAGCTGCTATATCAAAATATTTTGGTAAAGAATTTATGGACTACGCTGCAATCGATAGCGCTCCAGAAGAAAGAGAAAGAGGTATTACAATTAATACTGCTCACGTTGAGTATGAAACTGAAAAACGTCATTATGCTCACGTTGATTGCCCAGGACATGCTGACTATGTTAAAAACATGATCACAGGTGCTGCTCAAATGGATGGAGCAATACTAGTTGTATCTGCATCTGATGGACCTATGCCTCAAACAAGAGAGCATATCTTACTTGCTCGTCAAGTTGGAGTTCCTAAAATTGTAGTATACATGAATAAATGTGACCAAGTTGATGATCCAGAATTACTAGACTTAGTAGAAATGGAAATCAGAGAATTACTTGGAGAATACAATTTTGATGCTGAATGTCCAATTATTCGTGGATCAGCTTTAAAAGCTCTTGAAGGTGATGAAGCTGCTGCTCAAAGTATTCGTGATTTAATCGCTGCTGTAGATTCTTATATTGAAGCTCCAGCTCGTGATATTGAAAAACCATTCTTAATGAGTATTGAAGACGTATTCACAATTTCAGGACGTGGTACAGTTGTTACTGGACGTGTTGAAAGAGGACAATTAAAACTTAACGATGAAGTTGAAATCGTTGGACTTAGAGACACTAAGAAAACAGTTGTTACTGGTATCGAAATGTTCCGTAAATCACTTGATTATGCTCAAGCTGGTGATAATGCTGGTGTATTATTACGTGGTATAGCTCGTGATGAAGTTGAACGTGGACAAGTTCTTGCTAAACCAGGAAGTGTTACTCCTCATCATAAGTTCAAAGCTAGCGTTTATGTCTTAAGTAAAGAAGAAGGCGGACGTCATACTCCATTCTTCTCAAACTACAGACCACAATTCTACTTCAGAACTACTGATGTTACAGGTGTTATTGAACTTCCAGCTGGTGTTGAAATGGTTATGCCTGGCGACAATGTTGACATGACTGTTGAATTAATTGCTCCAGTTGCACTTGAAAATGGTACTAAGTTCTCTATCCGTGAAGGTGGACGTACTGTTGGTGCTGGTGTAGTATCAGAAATTATTGAATAATAAAAATTAGAGCCTAGAAATAGGTTCTTTTTTTTGGTATACTTTTTCTATAGTTAGGTGATAGTATGGAAAGATATATTGAATTTAGGACAAATAATGGCTAGGAGTACGTAAAAGTTTCTGATTTTAATAAGGAAACGATTAAAGCTTTACCCCAATATCATAAGAAATGGTTTGCATTTTATTGTTGGGAAGGGGCTCCCAGATTTTATGATAACAAGATTTTAGATATTTTTCCTGGAGAGATAAAATTAAGTGTTTATTACGGTAAAAGAATTTCATTTTCAAAAGTTAATGAAATGCTTAATGGAGATTTAAAATATCAAAATGTTTTAAGAATTATAGAAGAAATGGCTAGAGGAAGTTTCTCTAATGAATGCACAAAAAAGGGAAAAATAATAACTGATGAAGATCCAACAGAATTTTATAGGCATTTTATGGATAATTATAGTTGTCTGTTTACTGTTCCAGATATTTTTAATGTCGAATATTTGAATAGAGAAAATACAATGACTATTGAGGAGTTTGATAGTAGCGTAAAGCTTGAATATGAAGATATTTTTCAGAATATTTCATTAAATGCGAAGTATGGTAAAGAGTATTATGAAAAGTATAAGTATTTATTAGAAATTTTTCATGAATACTTTACTATGATCAGTGTAGTATCAAAAAACTTTAAAGAAGAAGATTATGAATCTTTATTTTCAATTATAGGCTTTAATTTCTTTGGCTTTAAGCACTTTACTTCCATTGAAGATATTAATCTTTTCTTAGAAGTATATGAGTACACATATTCAAATTTTATAAATAAAAACTTATTTTCCTCTTATAAGGAATATGTTAGTAAAAAATATGGAGATGAATTAAATAGAGATTAAAAAACTAGCTTTTGCTAGTTTTCATTTGGAAGAATATCATCAAGCGGATCATCACCATTTGTGTTAGTATCTTCGCTGTTATCCACATTATTTGTTATTGGATTAGAGTTGTTTATATAAATTGTAAGCTCTGTTATACCCTTTATTAATACACCATTATTAAGGCTTTGGTTAGCAATTAAATCTTTTGCAACATTATTATTAAAATATGAATTATCAGAGTTAACATATTCTTTATTTATAACTATTTGGTGAGTGCTTGCCCATGCTTCAGCTTCACTTACTTTCTTGCCAACAAAATTAGGTAATGTTTCTAACTTGCCACCAGAATAAATTCCTTGACCTGTAGGTTTAGTTGTGTATTCTTCATTTGCATCAAAACTAAATGTTTTAATCATCTCATGTGGCTCCAACTCAAGATTTTCTTTCATAAGTTTAATAATAGCTTCAAGAGATCCTGGATAATAACCAATCGCAGAAGTAAATGGCCCATTATTACTAACGCGTACTGGAAGGTTATAATATTCTAAATATGTTTTTTCAAGAGTTACAAATTCTCCTTCTTGAAGGCCATTTAAAACCATAGTTTTTAGTACATCATAGAATGATAATATTTGTTTAGTAGACATATTAGTTGCTAAGTTATTAGTAATCGAATTTAAAATTTCTTCTATCTTATTAATATTAGAAGCATTAGTTACTTGTTTTGCTATTGCTTCAATGATCTGCTGCTGATGTTTGGTTCTGGCAATATCACTTTGTAGATATGCATGCCTACATCTTGCATAAGCTAAGGCTTGCTCACCATTTAGATGTTGCATTCCTGTATCCATACAAATTAGATTTTCACCAAATTGTCTTAAGGAATTTTGTTCACATACGCGACCATTATGCGCTTGATAATAAAGATTATAATCTGGAACTTCTACATCTACATTAACTCCGCCTAAGGCTTCTACTAAATCTACTACTGCTTTAAAATTAACCTTTAAATAATAGTCAATATTAATACCAGTTAAATTTTTTATAGTATCTATTACACAAGTTGTACCATAAGCAGCGGATGAATTGATTTTTGAATACTGATTGTTATTACAAGCAATAGGTACATAGGTATCTCTTGGAATAGAAAACATTGTAGCGTTTAGTGTTTTAGGATTAAATGTGATAAGCATAAGCGTATCACCATTAAATGCTGCATTAGTATCTAGTCCTTCTTCTTTGCTATCAACACCCATAAGAAGAATAGTAAATGGATCCTTAATACTTTTATTTGTAGTAATAGATGTATCTTGGTTTTTCATTTTCTTTTTATAAGAATAAGCTACTTTAGTATTTTTTAAATTTTCAAAAGCTTCTTCTTCTCCAAATATAGATAAATAATTACTATTTAAAAATATGCCATCAAGTTTTTTATTAAGTAGTCCATCAATCATTTCGTAGTAGCTTGAGTATTCAATTACTTCTAGATTTTCTAATTTTTTATCTTTAATTAATTCTTTTGCTAAAATATTACCTTCTATATCATCACTAGAATTAATCATTCCAAGCTTACTATCATCATTTATCGTTATATCTTGTAAAACCACCAAATTAGACGTATAAACAACATATTCACTATCTGCTAAATTATTAACGCTAGAATAAATAAAATCAATATAATAACTTGCAAAAGAGAATATAACGATTAATATAATTGTGATTATAGACGTTATAGTAAGTTTAACATGTTTTTTTAAGATAAGATTAATTAAATTCCATAAAAAGTAGATAAAAAACCAAATACCAAATAAAATAATTAAAATGGTACGAATACCAGTTTCAATTCCACTTAAATGAATTAAACTTCTTACAAATAAAACATAACTTATAAAATAAGTTATAAGTGTTATAATATAAATAGTCAAACAAACCTTGTTTGAATGCTTTAATTTATTAAATAATACTTTCATTATCTTGCCCTCAACTTTATCCTAATAAATATTATATAATATATTAGGATTACTTTCAATATTTTTATTCATACATATTTTTTACATTTAGTTGACAAAATTGACATAGGAGCGATTGAGACATCCGGTGTTTTGATATATAATTATTATATAGATTATAAAAAAGGAGGTAGACTTATATGATGAAACATAAAAGAAAAATTGTATTATTTTTAGTATTTTCAATTCTATTTTTAAGTTTTCCAATCAAAATAAATGCCTCCGCAAAATATGTTGTATTAAATACAGGGGTTTATATTAGAAAAGGCCCTGGTACAAATTATGGATACTATGTTTTAGGTTCTTCTGGTAGTAGATATAATTTAAAAAGTGAAAACATTATAGCTGATGAGCCTAAAAACGGTGGATGTGATTCTGGATGGTATCAAATTGAATATGGGACAACAACTGGATATGTATGTGCATCCTATGTTTCAGTAAAAGATCCTACTGATCCTTCAACTGATCGTTATGGAAGACCTTGGACAAGTCCTAAACTTGCTATAGTAGGTGGAGCAATTTGGATTTCAGATGGATATATTAGCAAAGGGCAAAACACTGCTTATTTAAAAAAATTTAATGTAAACCCTAAATCAGCTTATAATACTTATGGACATCAATATATGGCCAATTTAGCAGCTCCTTATAGTGAGGCATATACCAGCTTTAGAAGTTATCGTGATAATAATCTTTTAAGCTTACCACTTGAGTTTAGCATTCCAATTTACGATAATATGCCAGATTATACGACTCTTCCAGGTAGAGAGACGGATAAATCTGGACAAGCTGAGGTTAAAGATGAAGAATTTGAGAAATTATTAGATGCAGAAAAGTTTCCAGAGTCATATAAATGCAAATTAAGATTATTGCATAACACATACCCTAATTGGACATTTAAAGCAATCCATACTGGACTAGATTTTAATAAATCTGTTAAAGCTGAAAAAAGTGTAAGTTCAATTCAAGGTGGAGATATTTATTATGATTTTTCTACTGGCAAAAAAATTCAAAGTGAGCCGGGATGGTATATTGCTAATGATGCTACAGTAGGATATTACTTAGATCCTCGTAATTTCTTAAATGCCGAAAGAATTTTAATGTTTGAAAATTTAGGATATAGCGAATCTTATACTGAAAAAGTTGTTAGTTCTATTTTAGCTGGAACCTTTATGTCAGGAATTTCTATATTAGATAATCAGTCATATGCTTCAATTTTTGTGGAAGCAGGCAAAAAAGGAAATATTAGTGCAGTATATTTAGCAAGTTTAGCAAGACAAGAATCAGGAACAGTAGCGGGAACTACAACAAGCGGTGGACAATTTGCATATAAAGATGTAACGTATAAAGGTGTATATAACTTCTTTAATATAGGCGCCTTCTCTAGTGAAACAAACCCAGCTTTAGCAGGTCTTGTATGGGCTACTGGAGGAAGCCCAGATGTAATAGTTGGTGGTTCAAATAACACTACTCCTAGCGAACCAACAACTGATAATAAAAATACTGAAGCTGATATGTTAAAGCTGATAAACGCTACTGTAAAACAAAATTGTTTAACAAATCTTGAAATGGGGACTACAATTTCAGCATTAAAAACAAAATTATCAGGATATACAGTGAACGTAAAAAATGCCAAAGATACAGATAAAATTAAAACTGGTCAAGAAATTACGATAACAAAAGATAAAAAGACTTTTAAGTACACAATTGTAGTAAAAGGTGATGTTGATGGCGACGGTGCTTTAGGAGCATCAGATTATGTTAAAATTAAAAACTATATAATGGAAAAAAGCGGAAGTAATTTAAATGTAGCTCAAAGCTTAGCCGCTGATGTCGATGGAAGTGGCTCAATAGGAGCATCAGACTATGTTCAAATTAAAAATAGTATAATGAGGAGTTAAAAATGAAAAAGAATATTTTAAAAATAGGGTTGATATTAGTATCTTTATTTATTGGAATTAGCAATGTTTTTGCTGCCAGTTATTCTATTGGCGCCGGAACTAGTTATTTAATTAAAGGCGGATCTACAAGGCTAACAATTTATGGCTCTGGAGTAACAGGAAGATTTAATATTACAACTTCAAATTCATCAGTAGTTGCAATTAGCGAAGATCGTGCTTGGGTAGAAAATAATTCATATGGAATTACGTTATCTGCATTAAATGTTGGAACTGCAATTATTACAGTAACACCTAGTAATGTTAGTGATGCAAATGGTAATCCAATTAGTTTGCCAGCAAAAAGCATAAGGGTAACAGTATCTCTTCCTAGAGAGAAATCTAATGATAATAATCTAAAAAGTTTAAGTATAACTGGGTTTGAAATTTCCCCTGCATTTAATAAAGATGTTCAAGTATATAATGCAGTAATTCCTGAGGGAACAGAAGAAATTGAAATTAAAGCATTAGCTAACGAATCACATGCAAGTATTAAGGGTGCTGGTAAAGTAAAAGTAACTAGTGGAATAAATAAGCTAAATGTTATAGTAAGAGCTGAAACAGGAATAGAAAAAATATATACATTAAATGTTGAAGTTAAAGATAAAAATCCAATTAATGTTACTTTAAATAAAAAAGACTATACTTTAGTAAAATTAAAAGAAAATCTAACAGCTCCTAAATTATTTGAAGAAACGACTGTTACGATTGATGGATATGAAATTCCAGCATTTAAAAATACAGCTACTAATATTATTTTAGTTGGGCTGAAGGATAGTGAAGGCGAAATTTCTTTATTTAAATATGCCAATAATACTTATGAAGAATTTAATGAATTAACTTTAGAAGATTTACATATTATTCCAACAGCTTTTACTAAAAAAATGGATTTTACAAAAACAACCGTTAAAATTAGTGGAGTAGATGTTGAAGCTTTTAAATATAGTAATAAAAGTGAATTTGTAATTATTAATGCCACAAATTTAGAAAATGGCAAAACAGAGCTTTATTTATATGATACTAAAAATAATCAAGCAATTCGTTTTGATGAAGAGTTTATTAATTACACTAATGAGACCATTAAAAATTATAGCAATATAATAATTATATTAGCAGGTGCTTCTGGATTGATGTTAGTTCTTATTTTAGCATTGATTCATCGTTTAAGAAAAAATAAAAATAAAATCAAAAAATTTGTTGAAAAACAAGAAGCTAAAATAGAAGCAACAAGAAAATTAAATGATGTAGTCGCCGAAGTAAAAAAGATTACCGAAGAAGAAAATAAGAAAGCTAATAAAGCTAAAAAAGATTCGAAGAAAAAAGAAGAAAATACACTTAAAGAGAAAACAGCAACAGAAGAAAAACTTGAAAAAGAAAATGATGTAACTATAAAAGAAATAAAGTCTGATGGTAAAAAACTTACGGAAGTTGAAGAGACTTCTGAAGAGATGTATGATTTGTTCGCAGATGAAAAAAAGAGTAAGAAAAAGAAGAAAAAATAAGGAAGAAGAATAGAAGTTATTCTTCTTTTTTGCTATAATTAATTAGGAGGGATAATATGGAACTTTGTGAAATTAAAGGTATTGGTCCTAAAACATTAAAAAATTTACAAAAGCTAGATATTGAAAACTTAGAAGATTTACTAACATATTATCCTTATAGATATGATGTAGTAGAACCCGGAATATTAAATGATGATTATACGAATGAGAAAATTTCTATTAATGCTACAGTAGAGAGTATGGCAACAGTCAATTATATTAAAAGAAATTTTAACAAGCTTCAATTTAGAGCTAATCACAATAATAAGTCATTACAAGTAGTGATATTTAATCGAGCTTTTTTAAAGCCAAATATTAAAGTAGGAAATACAATTACTTTGACTGGTAAATATGATATTAGAAAAAATACTTTTATATGTGATGATATTAAATTAAAGCCAATTACTAAAAAAGAAATAATCCCTATTTATCATGTTAACAAAGATATTAAAAATAGTGAGTTAAGAAAAATAATTGATACAGCTTTAGATAATAACATAGATTTACCTAATTATATTCCCGAAGCTATTACTGATAAATATAGTTTCACATCAAAAAAACAAGCTATTAGAATGATTCATACACCTCACTCTAATGAAGAAGTAAAACAAGCAACTTTATTTTTAAAATATGAAGAGTTATTTTTATTCTTATTTAAAATCGGCTATATGAAAAAAGAAAATACTAATATATTTAAAGAAGAAAAAAAGTTTAGTGAAAAAGACATTAACAAGTTTATTAATAAATTGCCTTTTCCTTTAACTAATAGTCAAAATGAAGCTTTAAATTTGATTCTAAAAGATTTAAGAAGCAATAAAAAAATGAATCGTTTAGTTTTAGGAGATGTAGGAAGTGGAAAGACAATCGTTAGCTTTATTGCTATGTATGCAAACTATTTAGCAGGTTATCAAAGTGTATTAATGGCCCCTACCGAAGTTTTAGCTAAGCAGCATTTAGAAAGTGCTAAAAGATTTTTAGATGGTCTTGATTTAAAGGTAGAAGTGTTAGTCGGCAGTATGACTAAAAAGGAAAAAGAAATTGTAAAAAATAAACTTACAAATAAAGAGATAGATATATTAATTGGAACTCATGCTATTATTGAAGAAAGTGTTAAATTTAATCGTTTAGGACTAGTTATAACAGACGAACAACACCGCTTTGGAGTAAAGCAACGTGAAATATTAAAAAGCAAAGGAGAGGTTCCTGATGCTCTTTATATGAGTGCAACTCCAATACCAAGAAGTTATGCTCTTACATTATATGGAGATCTAGATGTATCGCTTATAAAAGATAAACCAGGCGGAAGAAAAGAAATAATTACAAAAGTAAAAAAATACAGTGATTTAAAAGATGTATTAACGCATACTTTAGAAGAAATAAAAAGAGGCCATCAAATATATGTAGTTGCAAGTATTATTGATGATAATGAAGAATTAGATTTAAAAAGTGTTGAAACATTAAAAGAAAAATTTGATTTAGCTTTTCAAAATAAAGTGCCAACAGAAATATTACATGGCAAATTAAAGCAAAAAGAAAAAGATGAAATAATGAAACGTTTTAAAAATAATGAAACGAAAATTCTAATTTCTACTACAGTAATTGAAGTAGGAGTAGATGTGAAAAATGCTACTATAATGATAATATTTGATGCGGATAGGTTTGGCCTTGCAACGCTTCATCAATTACGTGGTAGAGTAGGTAGAAATAGCCTAGATAGTTATTGTTACTTAATTAGTGATAAAGAAATAGAACGTTTAAAAGTACTAGAGGAAAGCAATGATGGTTTCTATATTAGTGAGAAAGATTTAGAATTAAGGGGCGAAGGAGATTTATTTGGAATTCGTCAAAGTGGCGTAAAAACTTTTAAAATAGCAAATTTAAAAACAGATTTAAAAATTATGATGCAAGCTAAAATCGATAGTGAAGAATATATTGAAAGTGGTTTATATAAAAACAATTTATCTTACAGCGCTATTGTAAAAGATTTAGATAGATTAAACTAGAAATATCTAAAAAGCCATTGACAAAATATTATTTTCATAATATCATTAATATGACATGATACTAACATCATGTCCGATTCACTTTTACGACTTAATGTGAAAGTGAATGACCAAAACCCCCTGAAGGAGCCTTATGGCTCCATTTTTTGTTATAAAATAAACGAATTACAAATGCTAGCTATTTTGTATAGAAATTTTATGACTTATTTATGACTTAAAAGGCTAAAATATCTAAAATAAAGAATAAAATTATATGATAAATTTCGAAACTACTTATGATGTCTCTTCCGAAAAGGCTTGTGAATTGATTTTTCTTTTTATTATAGATATTTATTCAAATAAGTATCAAAATCAAATAAAAGTTCATTCTATAAATTTGAAATTATGGACTAATTAAATAATGAAATTTTAGCATAATTTGATAATAAAGCAGTATACATTATATCAGTTATGAAATAATATATATTGACATATTATACCGAAGACGGTATAATATGAGCAAAAGGAGAATATTATGCAAATAAAAGATGCTAGCAAAAAATGGAACATCAGCGAAAGAAGAATAAGACAACTAATTCAAGATGGAAGGATCAAAGGCGCAGAAAAAATAGGTACAACATGGAATATTCCTGAAGATACTAATAAACCAGTAGATAAAAGGTTTAAAGGTGAATTAGAGTTTAATATTAATTTACCAAAAGATTATTTTAGAGAAGTAGATGAAAAATTAACTAAATTAAATAATAAAAGACCCTTATCCAAAGAAGCTAGTAAATCATTACAAGATGCAATAAATTTAGAGTGGACATATAATAGTAATGGGATTGAAGGAAATACCTTAACATTAAAAGAAACAAAGGTAGTATTAGAAGGTATTACAATTGGTGGAAAATCTGTAAGAGAACATTTAGAAGCTATTAATCATGAAAATGCTATTGAATATTTAGAAGAACTTTTAAAAACAAATAGTGAAATATCCGAATGGAATATTAAAGAATTACATCAACTAATTTTAAAAGGTATAGATGATAGTAATGGTGGAAAATATAGGAATGAAAAAGTTTTTATTAGTGGAGCTAATCATGTGCCTCCAGAATATATTAAAGTCCCAGAACTAATGGAAAAGTTAATATTAAATTATGATGAGTGGAGCAAATACCACCCTTTAATAAAAGCATCATTATTGCACGGTGAACTTGTTAAAATACATCCATTTACAGACGGAAATGGTAGAACCGCTAGATTGATAATGAATATGGAGTTAATGAAAAGTGGATATGTCCCAGTAATTATTAAAAAAGAATGCAGATTAAAGTATTATGAAGCGCTTGATAAAGCACACATTACAAGAGATTATACTGATTTTGTTAAATTAGTAACAGAAGCAGAAAGCGAAATGTTAGATAGATACCTGAAAGTAATTGATTAATTTACATCTTGATGGGTATACAGAATAAAAAAGATTTAAAAATAAAAATATCTATGATAAAATAAATTATAGATATTTCTATTGCCCCATAGCCAAGCGGTAAGGCAACGAGCTCTGACCTCGTCATTCCATAGGTTCGAATCCTATTGGGGCAACCATTTAATTAAAAAATAAAAATACATAGGTTTAATCTATGTATTTATTTTTGTTCATAAAAGCTTTTAATTGAAACTAGTACGCGATTAATATTTTCTTCTGTAAAAGGTTTATTTAAAACATCAAGAATTGGATAAGTGAAAGCTTTTTTGATAGTTTCTTCTGTATCATCTCCAGTAATTATGATAACAGGTATTTTCTCAATTAGATCGTGTTCTTTTAAATATTTCAGTACTTCGAACCCATTTGCACTAGGCATATTTAAATCGAGTAATATGGCATATAATGGAGTATTTTCAATAACATTAATAGCTTCATTGCCATTGCTAGCTCTAAAAACTTGGTAATTAGCTCCAAGACTTTTTTCAATAAAATTCAAAATAATAGTTGAATCATCTGCAATCAAAATATTTTGATTGGAAGTACTTTGGCTTTCTCCAAAGTATTTTGCTAATAATATATTAATCTTATTAACTGTTTCGCTTAAATCCGAGAAATGTTCTGAGATATATGATTCATTGCTTTCTTTACCGGCCATTTCATGATTTAAGAAAACGTTTGCATCATCCATGAATCCCAAATATTTAGATTCACTTTTCATACTATGCGCAAGAATACCGTAGTTTTCAAAGTCTTTAGTATTTTTATAATGTTCTAAACTATTTAATTTTTCTTTCAAAGAGTCACCATACTCTTTTAAATTTTCATTATAAGAATTCATATCTCCCCAAAACTCTAAAGCTTCATTTACTTTTACACCATATTCTACTAATAATTGTATTTTTTCCATATTTATTTACCTCCTAAATATTTATGAATAACTTTATTAAGTAAATCGCGATCGATTGGTTTAGATAAATATCCATTAAATCCCGATTGTAAGTATTTTTCTTCTGTTCCTTCTATTGCATCAGCAGTAAGAGCAATAACAGGGATATCAAAATGATCCATTTCTTTTAATCTCCTAAGGGTCTCTACACCATTCATTTTAGGCATCATAATGTCCATGAATATTATATCAAAAGTTTGGGTTTCAGCTTTTTCTAAAGCTTCGTAACCGCTTTCTGCTGTTGTTATATTAAAGTTATAGGGTTTCATAATATTTATAGCAACTTTTAAATTTATTTTGGAGTCATCAACTATTAATACTTTTTTATTTTTAAATTCACTATAATCTACTTCAATAATTTCTTCTTTTACTTCTGGTATTTCCATACTTACTATTTCTTGTTCTAAGTAAACTCTAAAAGTTGAACCTTCTTCATATTTACTTACGGCATTAATTCTTCCACCCATCATTTCTGTTAAGCTTTTTGTAATAGCAAGTCCAAGTCCAGTACCTTCTACTGTAGTGTTCTTATCTTCATCGATTCTTTCAAACTTTTGAAACAATTTATTCATATCTTGTTGTTTAATTCCTCGACCAGTATCTTTAACAGAAATATATAATAGACAAGTATGTTCTTCAATTCTATTTACACAGTTAATATTAAATATAATTTCACCTTTGTCGGTATATTTACAAGCATTTGTTAAAAGATTTAAAACAATTTGCTTAACTTTTCCAACATCACCATTTAACACTCCAGGTAGATCAGGAGAGAAAACGGTTTTAAATTCAATTGGCTTTTCTCCAATTCTTGGTCTTACTAGTTTAGCAAGAGAATTAAATACTTCTCTCGGATTATATTGTTTATTAATAACTTCCATTTTATTTGCTTCAATCTTCGAAATATCTAAAATGCCATTTACTATCTCAAGAAGATTGTGAGAAGCATCTACGATATCTTTAGCATGTTCTTTTGTTTCCTCTGGTAAGTTTTCATTATCTATCATTAATTCACTAAAGCCAACAATAGCATTAAGTGGAGTTCTAATCTCATGAGACATATTTGATAAAAATTCTGTTTTTGCTTGATTTGCTTTATCAGCCTGATCTTTTGCAATATTAAGTTTTTCGATCATAATTATATCAGGATTTTCAATAGTATGATACATTAAGAAGGTAACCAAAGTCATTGGAAGAGTAATTAACAATAATTTAAGTCCAAATATATTTGCTATAATTTCACTAGCAATAATTATTAAAAATGTTAGTAATGGAATTGTTTTACTTTTAGGAATTCTTTTTCGGGAACTAATAACTAAAGCTATACCTATTATTATTAAAAATATATTTAAGAAAAAAATATAAATTAATGCAGGACCTGATGATCCTAGCAAAATTCCATCCTCAATTATGTGCTCAATAGGTAATAAAAAAATAAATACAAGAAATGCAAAAATAATTGTAATTAATAGTCTAAGTTTTGTTTTATAATCAATATTCTTGAATAAAGGTTTATTTGAAATAACTGTTATATAAATTGTATGCAAAATCATCCAAATAGTAATTATTGAATAGTAAATTCTTTCCCAAAAAGTAGTTAATGCCATATTTTTTACATTATATGACAACGTATAAAATATTAATTCACCAATTAAACAAAATAAAGTTACTAATAATAATGCACTATAGATATTATTTTCATTTGTTGAAATCTTTTTTTTAGGATAATATAAAATCATTATTAATAAAGTTATTATTAGACATAGGATATTTACAGTTAAAGAAATTACTCTTAAAAAATCGGTATTCATACTAGCCTCCTATTATAATTATAACAATTTTAATATAAAAAGTCTATATATTAATAATATATTTGAATCATTAAAAGTATAAAAAAACTTATTTTATAAATAAGCCTTTAATTTTTAATGTTCATTAATTTTTTTGTCTTGAAAGTTTATTTTGAGAAATTAAACTTTCTTCTAACGCAGGGATATCTGGTTTTTTACTAGGTAATAATGGAAAGAAGTCTACTATGCTTATGATTTTAGGTCTAGCATAAGGAGCAAGAGCTTCAACGCATAATAATTCTATATTTTCTTTAACTGTTTCTGGATTATAGCGGGTATTTATTGTGACAAAGCAGCAAGGAATATAACAGTCCATGTGTTCTGAATCTGGTAAAGATCCGACTGCTACTTGTTCAACACCTTCAGCTTGAGAAATAATTTGTTCTATTTGGTCGGGATAAAATTTTTCTCCAGTATAAACCATATAAGCTCTTGTCATTCTTCCTGTGACTTTTACTAAACCATTTTCATCAATATAACCTAAATCTCCAGAATGTAACCATAATTTGCCATCATTATGCATTCTAATTGCTTTTTTAGTAAGATCTTCTGCCTGATAATATCCTATCATTAAAGTATCCGAATGAATACAAAGCTCTCCTTCTTCTCCATACGGCAATTCAATGAGAGTATCCGGATCAAAAGCACTAACTATTGTATCAAATCCTGGAGCTCCTACTTTTCCTATTTCTGAATCTTTCTTGCAAGTACGCATAGTAGCCGTAGATGAGTGTTCAGTACATCCCCAACCATATCCAAGTGGAATATCTAAATTATGTTCTTTGCAAAATTTATAATATCTATTTTCAAAACCTTCAGTTATAGCAACTCCACCTACACCCATTGTTTTTATAAAACTTAAATCAACATCAGTACCTTCAAGCATATTAATAATAGTTTCAATGATAATAGGAATTAATGTTAAATGATTTATTCTTTCTTCGATGATTACTTTTATTAAATCTTGTGGAGTAGGGGCCGGTCTAAAGACATTTACCATTCCACAGCAAAGTGGTATATGAGATCCAGAAATAGCTGCAGTTGCTGAGAAAAGAGGCCATAGTCTTAACCATTTATCTCCTACATTATAGTCTAAAGAAGAGTTAAGACATTGATGCACAATTAAATTAAAACTTTTATCATTTATCATAACCTCTTTAGGTTTACCTGTTGTTCCACCGGTTTTGGCCATAAATAGTAAATCTTCAGGACTTTTTTCTACTGATGGCATTTGATAATCATAAGCAGAAGCAATAAAATCGTCCCAAGAGATTGTTCTATTATTTCTGCCCGTTTTATCTCCAATTAAAATAACATGTTTAATAGATGTATGATTATACATATATTCTTCTTGTTCTTTTGATAATAAAGAATCACTAGCTACATAGTAGTCTACAGCATATTCTTCTGAAATAGAGTTTATTTTAGAACAGATTTCTTCTATTGGAGTCTCAGGAATAATATAGCTTACTGCACCACCTGCAGCATCCACACCATAAAGAACATAGTTTTCCCATGCATTATCTGTAGCCATCATGCCTATTACGACACTACCTTTTTTTACGCCATTTTTATGAAACGCTTTTGCAGTATCATCAATTCTTTTGAAAAATTCTTTATATGTTAATTTTTCACTTACAGCGTCCACAGCAATACGATCTAAATTGTTTTTATTCATTTCTTTTAGATAATTAACCGCAGTCATATAAGGTTTAACCGCAGATATAGCTTCTTCAGAATAATGTTTTAAATGACATTTATCAATACTAGGATAATTTGTTCTCCAAGTTTTATTATTTTCTATGGCAGCCCTTCTTAAATGTAAGTCTAATAATATTTGCTCTTCTCTTGTTAAGCTTTTTAAAAGTTCATGATATTCATTATATTTTTTTTCTTGTAAAAGTTTTAATAATTCATATAATCTTTCCATTATTTATTTCTCCTTAACTTATTTATAATATTTCTTTCTTGTTGATTTCATTTCTTCATCTTTTTCTACGTATGATAATTCATCGGCGTAATCCTTAGTTGGTTTTAGTGGCTTTACTTCTTTGTCTTTATTTAATGTTTGTATTTGCTCATCTTTATGTTCATCTAAAATCGTATTTTGTGATACGTTTCTCTGTTCTTTAAAATCAAATTTTCTGATAGCATCTAATGTATTAATAAATGAACTGCCAAATATTATAGCTGATACATAAGCTTTACTTACAATTAAATATGGTAGTGCTAGTAAAGAAGAAACTAGATTAATCTTCCTAGAGGTTTTCATATCTTTACTCATAAGCATAAAACAAGCAAGGGAACTAGAAATAACTGGCAAAACTCCTAACAGCGATTTTACAGTAAAAGCGCCACCTAAAACGTTTAACAATAAGTATAATGCAAGCAAAGCTTTAGGTTGTTTTTTTCCTTTTTTCTCATAATTATGAGTTACAATACCTTGAATTGTTAAAACTATAGGTCCAACGGTAGCAGCATAGGCTTGAAGTACAACTAGTGATAAAAAGCCAAGCAAGTTAGATATAGAATTTAATACTAAAAATTTATCTTTGCTCTTCGAACGCATACTTTTTAATAAAAATATTCCGCTTAATATTGATATTATTTGAGCGATAATAAATGGTACCATTTTTTATACCTCCTCAAACTACGAATTAAATATATCGTATAATTAGTTAATATTCAAGTTTAAAATGTTTAAAAATTGCATTTATGTACCAAATATGATACAATATAGCTGGTGACATATATGGATTATGATATAAATTATATAGAGGCTTCTTATGATGCTAATGAATTAAATGAAATATTTATAAAAGAATTTATTCGTTTTCGAAAAGAGAATAACTTAACACAAGAATTATTTTCTAAGTATTCTAAAGTATCAAGAGAGAAAATCGCTCGTATAGAAAGCGGAATGCATTCACCTAGCATACTTAGTTTATTAAAAATAATTGGACCTATTGGATATACAATAAAAATAGAAAAAGTAGAGAAAAAAAGCAATTAGAAGATATATCAATATTTTTATATATAATAGAAATTAGTAAAATATTTGAAAAACATTAGAAACTAGAAGAGAACAATATGATTTAGCAATTAAAAATAGTATTGCAGATAATATGAATTTTCAAAGATGTTTAAAAAAAATGAAAGGAGAAAAAAATGTATAATATATTTTTTAGTAATTTTGAATTAGCTTTTCCTTTAGTTGAGGAAAGAATGAAAAAAATAATCAAGCCTAATATGCATGTTATGATAATCCCTTGGGCATTTCCAAATGAATTAGATTCAGAAAAACTTATGAATGATTATTTTAAAAAAGGTGGTAGAAGGTATAACAAATATGTTTCTAATTTATTAAAATTAGGAATTCTAGAAGAACAAATTGTAATCACTGATTGCTATCGTATGAGTTCAGATCAAATTAAAAAGATGATAAAACAAACTGATATAATATTATTACCTGGAGGAAATCCAGAAATGCTTTATGATAAAGTAACGCATGAAACTGAATGTTTATATGAAATAAAAAATTTCAAAGGAATTATTATAGGTGAGAGTGCAGGATCAGTACTTCAATTAAGAAGATATTTTATTACTGCAAAAAATAATTATTACAAATATTTTGCATTTTATGATGGGTTTGGCGTCTTAAATGATCCATTTTATTTAGATGTTCATTCAATCAACAATAAATTTTATCTAAATAAATTACAAAATGTAGCAAATGAAAAGCATAAAAATATATATGCAATATTTGATGATGGAGTAATAATATATAATAGGGAGTTAAAAAAGCTAGAAAAAATTGGACATGTTTTAGAAATAAGAAGTGAAGAATAGCAGAAATAAATAATTTAAAAAAATGGTAGATAACCCTATCATTTTTTTAAATTATTTATATAATATAGTAATGTTTAATTTAAGGATGATGGTCAAATGAACCGATATGAAAGTACTAAAAAAGTGGGAATATTAGGAATCATAGGCAATGTTTTTTTATTACTTATTAAGTTTAGTGTATCCATATTTAGCCAAAGTGAGGCAATGCTCGCGGATGCTATTAATTCAGCAGGGGATATTTTTTCTTCTATCATGACCTTTATAGGAAGCAAAATAGCAAAACATCCAAGCGATGAAGATCATAATTTTGGCCATGGGAAAGCTGAATACATATTTTCCTTACTTATTAGTGTATTTATGCTTTTTATAGCTTCTAAAATATTAGTTGATTCTTGTTTATCTATTATAACTCATAAAGAATTTAAGTTTTCTATTTATTTAATTATAGTATGTATTATTACCATTTTAGTAAAGTTAAGCCTATATTTATATACTAAAAAAATATATAAAAAGCATTCTAATATTTTAATTAAAGCAAGTATGAAAGATCATAGAAATGATATGGTACTTACTACAGGGACTTTATTATCTGTTCTACTAAGTTATTTAGGATACTATTATTTTGATGGCTTTTTTGGCTCTATCATTTCATTATATATCATGTTTAGTGGACTAGGAATATTTTTAGAAAGTTATAAAATACTTATGGATGTTTCTTTAGAAAGAAAAGAAAAAGAAACCATTATTAAATTTATTTTAGAACATAAAGATGTAATAAATATAAGTGATTTTAATACTGCCGCAACAGGATATAAATATATTCTCATTTTAACAATTGATCTAGATGGCACTTTAAGTACCTTTAAATCTCATGATATTGCAGACTTTTTAGAAAAAGAAATCATTAATAAATTTAAAAAAATATATAAAGTAATTATTCATGTTAATCCAATTTAGAAAATACTTATGATAAAGTATTTTTTTACTTTAAAATATTTTTTTAAATTGTATGAAAAGTTAAAGACAAAATAAAAATAATATGATAAAATAAATCTAGTTATCTGATATTTTATAAAGAGGTGTAGCATAAATGGCAAAAGTAATATCATTAGTTAATCAAAAAGGTGGAGTAGGTAAAACCACCTCTAGTATCAATTTAGCTGCAGCTTTGGGGATTGAAGGAAAAAAGACATTATTAATTGACTTAGACCCTCAGAGAAATGCTACGACAGGTCTTGGATTCTCAAGTGGTGACTATAATCACGATATCTATGAAGTAATGGCCGGAGTTTGCAGTATCAAGGAAGCAATTAAAAAAACAAAGTTTACGAATTTATCTATTTTACCATCTACAATTAATTTAGCAGGTGTCGATGTAGAATTTGTAAAAAGAATGTTAGAAGAACCAGAATTTCATCAAAATGAGCAACTAAGAAATGCTTTAAATGAAATTCGGAATGAGTATGATTATATAATAATTGATTGTCAACCAGCACTGGGTCTTGCAACAATGAATGCCCTAGTTGCAAGTGATTCAGTAATTATACCAGTTCAATGTGAATTTTTTGCTTTAGAAGGAATTACTCAGTTATTAAATTCCATTATCATGGTCCAATCTAGTATGAATCCATCACTTAGAATAGAAGGAGTACTCCTAACTATGTTAGATGGAAGAACTATTATAGGACTTGAAGTAATAGAAGAAGTAAGAAAATATTTTAAAGATAAAGTGTTTAATACCATAATTCCTCGTTTAGTAAGACTTGTAGAAGCACCAAGCCACGGTAAACCAATTAATGAATATGATCCAAAAAGCAAAGCTACAGAAGCTTATTCTAATTTAGCAAAGGAAGTGATTGCTCGTGACGGAAACTAACCGTAAAAAAGCATTAGGTAAAGGACTTGAACAATTATTTTCAAATGAAGTAATTAATTTTGATAAATTTGAAAATGACATTGTAAAAGAAGAAAAAGATAAGGGTGGAGTAACAGAGATACCACTAGATGAAATTAGAAGTAATCCCTATCAACCACGTGTTATTTTTGATAGTGTTGCTTTAGAAGAGTTAGCAGCATCTATTAAAGAACATGGCTTAATTCAACCTATAATTGTTAAAAAAAGCATTAAAGGTTATGAATTAGTAGCAGGTGAAAGACGTACTCGTGCTTCTCGCCTTGCTGGCTTAAAAACCATTCCGGCAATTGTTAAAGAATTTAATGATGTTGAAATGATGGAGATAGCTCTTATTGAAAATATCGAAAGAGAGAACCTAAACCCAATTGAAGAAGCAAAAGCTTATGACAATATCTTAAAAATTAATAATATAACCCAAGAAGAATTAGCTCGTAAATTCGCTAAGAGTAGAAGTTATATTACAAATATGTTAGGGCTTTTAAGACTTCCAAGTACAACTATTAAATTAGTGGAATCAAAAGAATTATCAATGGGACATGCAAGAGCATTAAGTAAACTTGAAGATGAAAATAAAATTAATGAAATAGCATTAAAAATCGTTAATGAAGGTTTAAGTGTTAGAGATACTGAAAAATTACTTAGTATAGAAGCTATTCCTAAAAAGCATAGCATTAATCGTAGTAGTTCTTATGATATAAAATATAGCATATATGAAAACTTATGCCGCGAGAAGTTAGGCGTTAAGGTTAAAATTAATAATAAAAAAATTGAAATTCCATATAAAGATGAAGAAGAGTTAACCAGAATATTAGAAGATTTAAATATTAATATTGAAAGAGAATAAAAATTATACACTATAAAAATGAGGTGCATTATGCAACATACATTTAAATTAAATGATACAGTCATTATGAAAAAGCCACATGCTTGTGGTGAAAATAAATGGGTAATCGTGCGAGATGGCGTAGATATTAAAATTCGCTGTTTAAATTGTGGGCGAGAAGTTATGTTAGATCGTATGGAATTTACAAGAAAACTAAAGAAAGTTTTAGGTGAAGAAAAGTGAAAAAAAAGAATATCAAGGATAGAATCACATTAGATCCAATTATGACCCTGTTAATATTAATTGGAGCGACAATAATTATTAGTGGATTTCTATCTTTATTAGGGGTACAAGTAACATATAATTCGATTACGAATAACATTACTTTAAACTATACAGAAAGTTTAGTATCTGTAGAATCACTATTTAGTTTGAGCGGAATGAAATATATATTCACAAATACAGTTGCGAATTTTGTATCATTTACACCATTATCAAGTTTAATTATTGTCTTAATTGGTATTGGAGTTATGGAAAAAAGTGGTTTTTTAAAAACAGCAATAACTCTTTTAACTAAAAAAGCCAAAAAGAAAACAGTAACATTTGTATTAGTGTTAATTTGCATTTTATCGTCTATTATGGGAAATATTCCTTATGTTGTAATGATACCACTTGCAGCATTAATATTTACTTATGGAAAGAGAAATCCTCATATTGGAATTATTTCATCATTTGCGGCATTAGCCTCAGGCACAGGTATTAGTATTTTCTTAACAAGTGCTGATTCTGCATTAATGCAAAACACCATTTTAGGAGCAAGATTATTAAATGCTGATTACGCTTTGGGAACTTCTTCGTTTGTATTTATTATGTTTATAGCAGTTATCTTACTTGCTATAGCCATTACCGCAATTACAGAAAATTATATCGCTCCGAAAATTCCACTATATGAATTTCCAGAAAGTGACAGCGAAGAAGAATTAATAATTGGAAATAAAGAGATAAAAGGTTTAGTTTTAGCTGGAATAGCAGGAGTTTTGTATTTATTATTCTTTATTTACTGTATTATTCCAGGCCTTCCATTATCTGGAGCGCTTTTAGATCATTCACAAAGTTTTTATATTGATAAATTATTTAGCGCTGATTCATTTTTTAGTCATGGCTTTGTCTTTGTTATTACTTTATTGTTTATTATTTTAGGATTATTTTATGGAATAGGAGCTAAAACAATTAAAAATAATAAAGATTTATGCGATGATTTAGGTCATAGCTTAGATGGAATTGGAAAAACTTTGGTTTTAATATTTTTAGGTTCAACATTTATTAGTATTTTTAAAAAAACTAATATAGGGGAAGTAATTACAGCCGGTCTAGCCAATATTTTAACTATTAATGGATTAGGTGCATTCCCTTTAATCATTATTCTATTTATTATTAGTGCAATCGCAACTATTTTTCTTCCTAATTCAACATTCAAATGGGGTATTATGGCAGGAATAGCTGTACCTACACTTATGAACATCGGTATATCGCCGGAATTTACTCAAGTAATATTCCGTTTTGGGGAATCTGTAACGATGGGGCTCACACCCCTTATGGCATACTATATCATTTATCTTGCTTACTTAGAAAAATACAATCAAGATGATAAGCCAATAAATTTATTTAAGACTTTAAAATATCAATTGCCATATAGTATTGTAGTCGGCATTATCTTGCTCGCTTTAATTATTATATGGTACATAGTAGGTCTTCCAATTGGAATTCACGGTGTAACAGCAATTTAGATAATATTGTCAGATTCATGTAAAGCAAGGGCTAAAGTTCTTGCTTTTATAAATTGTTTAAAATATATTTAGACTAGGAGGGATGTTGTATGAAAAATATCTATTGTGGTACAATCACATTTCAATATAAAAAAATAGCTATATATTTAAATATAGATACTTTTAAAAAAGAATTTTTTGAAGTCAAAGATAATTGTCTCCATAACTTAGATTTAGATAGTTATTTTAAACTTGATAAATTATATAACACACCTATTGAAGCTTTTTTCTTAAGAAATAGTGTTAAAGCAAAAATAGCTGCAATTATTTTAGCATCAACCTTAGTAAGTAACGCCAATGCAGCAAACATTGGCAGTGTTAAAATGCCTGAAGATTATCCTATCGAATCCACTATGGAAGTTGATAAAGTAGAATATGAAGATATTATTAAATATTTTAAAGAAAAAGGTTTATTTTATAAAACAAATATTAGCGATTTTGTAACTCGTGCGGATGTTTGTGCTATACTTTATAATATACAGAGAAATCCAAATATTAAAGATCAAGAGCAATCTATATTTACTGACATAG
Source organism: uncultured Mycoplasma sp. (assembly GCA_946554525.1). GTDB lineage: Bacteria > Bacillota_I > Bacilli_A > RF39 > UBA660 > Caccenecus. Next base: position 11,680 of record CAMNSE010000008.1, on the reverse strand, counting down.
ACGGTCATATAAATGAGGCGGCAATTAGATTTGCATCAGAGAAAAAAATAGTATTTGGTTATGATAATAAATTTATGCCAGATAGACCTATTACAGGTGAAGAATTTGTTACTATATTATATCGCTACATGTCAAATACAAGTTTCCAGGTTTTAAATGATTCAGCATTATATTCTGATTTAAACATTTCAGAATATGCAAAAAAAGCAGTTGGATGGGCTTTAAAGAATAACTTGATTGAAGAAGATATGAACCTTAAACAAATAGTCTCAGAAGAAGTATTTATTAGAATAATATATAAACTAATAATAAAATATGATTTATTTGACGAACATATTGGATACTCTAAAGATGCTGCTGATTTTTTAGATACTTTAAATAATAATCATATGGTTGGTCAACAAATTAAACAACCGTTTGAAACTTTAGCTAAAATAATCAATGATTATGATTTTAAACCCGAAACACTTGCACGTATAAATAACACTTTTGGTAAGATGATGAGCGCTGAAAGTAATGATAAATTTAATTCAGCTTCTGGAACTTATTATCCGACTAGTAATAGAATTATATTTAATCGCGCAGATAGTCATACAATAATTCATGAAGGAGTACATGCTTTTACTTCAGATTATGAGGCTACAGGGCTAGTTGGATTTACAGATATAGAAACAAGATATGGCATAGGATTAACTGAAGGACTTACAAATGTTGTTACAGAAGAGTATTTGGATGATGAAACTGATATAGCAAGAGCTAGTTATTTTCACATACATACAATGTCTCAATTATTATTAGAAGCTACAGATGGAGAAGCTATATTAAATTATTTTGTTAATGCAGACTTGCCAGGACTACTTGAATATTTGACTAATATTTATAGTAAAGAAATGACTAGAGAAGAAGCTTATACTGCCGCTCTTTCATTAGTAGGGCGTTTTGACACTTTAGAGTTATATGATACAAATAAGCTAGATGTTGATGAAGCATATTTAAAAGAGACTATAAGCGAAATAGAAAAATTATTTTATTTAAATAAAGGGATAGAAGCAAATACCTCACCTGCATTTCTAGAATTTAAAAATAAGATTATGACTCGAAATGAATATATGTATTATTATGTTAATAAATATTATTTTAATAAAAAATATAATAATAGGGGATTTATTAGTGCATCAAAAATAAACATTGAAAAAGCTCTTTCTTATGAACAAATAGCTGCTAGTTATTCGATAGCTGGAAGTGAAAATACGGTTTCATATATCTTATCAGCATATCCTGAAGTAGTAGAGCAAGAACTATACCAATTAAATACTAACTTAGATAATAGTATTGAAAGATGAACAAGCATAAAGTGATTTTTCTTTTGAAATTTGACATTTTGCTGATTATATGATAACATATATGGCGATTTAAAGGGGGATAAAATATGAAACAAGATTATGTTGAAGTTTCCTTTTTAGGAGCGCCATATTTTGTAGTAAGATATGGAGTAAATAAATGCTTTGGCGATTCCATTCCAACTAGCAAATATTTCAAAAAGTTAAAAGAGCTTGTTAGGAAAGGCAATATAACTGAATTTAATGAAACAGATGAAGAAATAATTTATAAACAAGATAATGAATATTACTATATAACAAAAGAAAATTTGCCAGATAGAATAATAGAAGAATTAGGAATTATCAAAAGACAATTTAATAAAAGAAAATATAAAACAGAAAAGCATTCTACCTGGAGACTTGTTATAGACCGTTTTCTAGAAAAAGAAGATGAAATTCATAGAGTAAAACTAATGGACTATTTAAAAGCAAATAAACTATTAATTGCAATAACCCCTATGACTTTTTTAGTATTAGGTATGATTTTTATAAATGGATTTGGACAAACGAAAATAATTGATTTTATGCTTATGTCACTTATTGCTCAAGCATCAGCAGTATTCATAAAACGGCATTTTCCTGCATTTTTAAGTGCTGTTAAAGAAATAGGTAGAATTTTTATTAATGGACAATATTATAAAAGTAGTATAGATTCAGATGAGATTCAAAAGCAAAAAACTATTAAAAGCGTTAAAAATCCAAATAGTGATATTAAAAAGAAAATTGTTAATCAAATAAATTTAATTCAAAATATAATTAAAAATCTTTGTATAGAAAGTCAAAAATTATATCAAAAAGAATTATATGCTATGTTAGGAGATTACAAAGTAAAATTAGAAGAAGCACGCCAAAATAAAGATGAACAACCTTTAGTTTATGAGTATGATATTGATCTGCAATTTTTCCAAAGATTACTTAATTTAGAAGCTAAAATAAATATGAATTCTGTGGTTGATAAAAATCAATATGCTGAATATGATCAAACTATAGCACAAATCGAAGAAAGTCTAAGAGAACAACTGACTGGTGAAGATAAACCTGTAGTAAGATCACTAGAAGATGAAAGCCAAGCAAAATTAGGAATATAGCTAGTTTACACTAGCTTCTTTTTTTGCTATAATATTCCAGAAAAGCAGTAGCACTACTTACTTTAAGTAAGATCTATAGCGAGTCGTTGTAGATAGTTTTATATCTAATTCATTTAACTTATTATTGCTTTGGTGTACCTCGCCTAAAGGCTAACGATAACTTGCGTTATCTTATGTACACTTACACAAAATAAGATAATATTTTAGTACTGCTTTTTAAAAAGGTGATTCTATGTGGAAGTATTTAGATAAAGAAAACTTAAAGGAATTTATTTTATCCCTAGATTTAATTAAAAAAAACAATTCTAATGAAAAAATATTAAATTCTTTATATGCTATTAGTAATAATAATAAAAAATACTACACTAAAAAATATATAAATAAAAAAGATGGAACTAAAAGAGAATTATTGGTTCCAAATCCATTCTTAAAAAATATTCAAAAAAATATTTTAAAGCATATTTTATATGGATTAAAAGCCTCAGAATATGCTACTAGTTATTTGCCCAATATATCTATCAAAAATAATGCTATACCACATATTAATAAAAAAGTAATTTTAAAACTAGATATTAAAAATTTTTTTGAAAATATAACATTTGAGCATTTATACCAGGCAATGCCTAGTAATATATTTCCACCACAAATAAAAGTATTATTAATCAAATTATGTACATATGATGATTATTTACCCCAAGGTGCACCTACATCTCCTATGCTATCAAATCTTGCTATGAAAAACTTTGATGAATATATTGGAGGATATTGTAAAGAAAAGAATATCAGTTATACTAGGTATTGTGATGACTTAACTTTCTCAGGAGATTTTAACACTAATAAATTAAAAAACAAAGTGGAATCTTTTTTAAACACATTAGGTTTTAACTTGAATGAGAAAAAAACGCAAGTTCTTCGTAATTATTCTAGACAATTAGTAACAGGAGTAATAGTAAATAATAAATTAAATACACCTAAAAGTTATCGAAAGAAACTAAGACAGGAGCTATATTATATTAATAAATATGGGCTAGATAATCATTTAGAAAAAATAAATAGTAAGGATAAAAATTACATGCTAAAAATTAAAGGAAGAATAAATTATGTTAGTTTAGTTAATAAAGAAGACAATGTTATAAAAATAAAAAAGTAATCTTCTATATAGAAATAAAGTATGGTATAATATCGTTACTGGAGTGATTAATTATGAGTTTAAAAGCAGGAATAGTAGGACTTCCAAATGTAGGAAAATCAACTCTTTTTAATGCAATTACAAAGAAGAATATCTTAGCTGCAAATTATCCGTTTGCAACAATTGATCCCAATGTGGGAATGGTAACTGTGCCGGATGAGAGATTAGCATTTTTAGAGAATATGTATGTGCCTAAAAGTGTAGTGCCAACAATGTTTGAATTTACAGATATTGCGGGATTAGTTAAAGGTGCTTCTAAAGGAGAAGGACTTGGAAACAAATTTTTAAGTCATATTAGAGAGACTGATGCTATTGTTGAAGTAGTCCGTTGCTTTGACGATGAAAATATTACTCATGTAGAAGGTGCAACTGATCCTATTAGAGATATAGAAATTATAAATGTTGAACTTATTTTAGCCGATTTAGAGATTATAGAAAATAGACTAAATAAAATTATAAAAAAAGCTGAGACTACAAAAGATAAAGAAACTGTACTAGAAGTAAATACTTTAACAAAAGCTAAAACTAACTTAGAGCAAAACATCCCTTTAAGATTAGTAGATTTTTCTATTGAAGAGCTAAACACTATGAAAAATTTTAGCTTTATAACATTAAAACCATTAATATATGTTGCCAACGTATTAGAAGATGACATTGTAATTGGAGAAAATGAATACACTAAAAAAGTTAGGGAATATGCAGCTAAAGAAAACAGCGGAGTAATTATAATGTGTGCTAAAATAGAAAGTGAATTATCTGAACTATCTGAAGATGATAAAAAAGTCTTCTTAAATGAGCTTGGAATCACAAATAGTGGGCTTGATAAATTAATATTTGCAACTTATAACCTTCTTGGCTTAGAAACATTCTTTACGGCAGGAAGTGATGAATGCCGAGCATGGACTTTTAGAAAAGGGATGAATGCTAAAAAGTGTGCGGGGCTAATTCATAGTGATATTGAGCGTGGTTTTATTAAAGCTGAGGTTATGACATTTGAGGATTTAAAAGAATTTGGCAGTGAATTAAAAGTCAAAGAAGCTGGTAAATTAAGATTAGAAGGAAAAGATTATTTAATGCAAGATGGAGATATAGTTTATTTTAGATTTAATGTTTAAAAATTGCTTTTAATAATGGCGTATATTTACTAAAAGTTAAAAATATGTTATAATATAATCATTAAAGGAGGATAAAATGAATAAATTATTACCCAAAACATTTTTATGGATGTTTATAGGGCTAATCGTTACATTTGTAACAGGCTATGTTGTATCAATAAATACTAAAATGTTAGAGACTATTTTTGAAGGATCAGGATTTTGGATTATAATTGTTTTAGAGTTTGCATTAGTAATATTTTTTTCTGCAAGAGTTCATAAGATGCAGCCAACAACAGCTAAGATTTGTTTCTTATTATATTCATTTGTTAGTGGTCTTACATTTTCGAGTGTATTTGTAGTGTTTAATATATCTAGTGTAATGTATGTATTCTTAATTGCTGCTTTAGTATTTGGAATATTTGGAGCGATAGGGTATACTACTAAACTTGATTTATCAAAAGTAGGAACATACTTAATGATGGGGATATTTGCAGTAGTTATTTGTGCATTAGTAAATATGTTTATAGGATCTTCAACATTTGATCTTATTATTAGTATTATTGCATTAATAGTATTTTTTGGTTTTACTGCTTATGATGTTTATAAAATGAAAATTTTATCAGATTCTGGAGTAGATAATGAAGTAGTAGCAATTAATGGAGCATTTGAATTATATTTAGACTTTATTAATATTTTCTTACATCTAATCCAAATAGTCGGAGATGCTAAAGATTAGCATCTTTTTTGCTTGCAAAAAATAGGATATTATTATATAATATTAACCAATTAAAAAGAGGGATAATATGGTAAAAAATAAACAAGATCAAACATTTTATGAAATACTACGAGTATCACAAACTGCTACTTTAGCAGAAATTAAAATCGCTTACAAACGAAGATGCATGGAATATCATCCCGATGTTAACTTGGGAGCAAATAATAGTTTTTGCCATGAAATGATGTGTAAGATAAATGAAGCTTATAGTGTTTTAAAGGACGCCGAATCTAGAAAAGCATATGATGATTTGCTAAAATCACGTGGGCAATATTCTTCTAGTGGAGTCCCAACACATGAAGAGCAAGCAAACCAGTCTGATGCTCAAAGTGAGGTTGCTTCTAAAACATATAAAAGACAAGATTATAGTGAAGATATTTATGAATATTACAATTCAGATGATTTTGATGATGACTTAGAAGAAGCGTTTATTGGTTGGCTGGAATGGTTTTTTGATAGTTATATAAAATATGTTAATAATTACTATCAAACACACTTAACTTCTAAAAACTATGAAGACCTATTAGAAAGATTATATAGTTTATTTGATAATATTATAATCGCTGAAAAAAGCAACATTAAAAAAAATAACGTCAAAATGAAATAGATTTTCAAATATTAGAAATTTATTAATTTAATAGAATATTTAAATTGTAGAATTATAGTTTAAAAAAGTGAGCAACTAGTAAGTTATTCACTTTTTTTTAAATTTAAATTTCTTGTATGTTCAACTTTTTCCCAAATTACTTCTTTTTTTAATAGTGCTTTTATAGCACAAGGAACATATGTTACAAAGAAAAGAGGACTAAACAATATAGCTTTTAACTGCATTTCTTTACTTAAATTAATCTTATCTTTATCTTTTAAAGCAACATATGAAGTCATAAACGCAAATAGAATATATGCATGTGCTAAAATTAAAATAATCTTAGAAAGACATATATACATAATTGGATATTCGAAGTTATGAATTTTAATCATAATAATTATTTGATTTAGTATATAAAGAATAGCACCTATAATCATTAATATATATGGCCTCATACCAAATATTTCTGTTATATATGAACCAAAGTTAGGATTATTTTTTAACTTTTTATAAAATCTAGGGATATACTGTTTTCGAATAGAAAAATATCCTTTGACCCATCTTATTCTTTGATTAATCGTATTTTTATAAAATATTGGTTGCTCATCATAAAATATTGCATCTTTATTATAGTAAGATGTAAAATTATGCTCTATAGAATATAGTGACATTTCATAGTCTTCAGTAAGTGAATGAAAGGGGAAACATTTCCATTTTTTAATTAAATCTCCTACAATATATAATCCTGTTCCTGATAATGTTATATTTCTTGATTGTTTACTTTTTGATTCATTTCCATTAGAATTTAAAAATGAAAATGTGATACCTGAGCAAGCCGCTATAATAGAATCATTACCATTTTTTAAATTTCGATATCCAATAGCCATATCATATCCATCTTGATATGTTTTTTCCATTTCTTCCAAATAATGAGGATCTAATACATTATCAGCATCCATAATAAAATATGCATCATAATACTTATCTTTTTGTACTAAATCTTCTATAAGTTCATTTAGAGCATATCCTTTTCTTTTTAATTCTAAACTTTTTCTTATAAAAATAGTAGCTCCATATTTTTTTGCTATATTTATAGTAGGGTCGCTTTTGGCTTCAACAATAATATAAACATCTTTCATATTTACTTTTTTAGTTTGATTGGTAATACTTATAAGCAAGTCTTCAATAACCTTTGATTCATCTCTTGCTGGTATTAAAATAGAGAAATTAGTTAGTTTATCTCTTTTTTTAGCTGGATAGTTATGATTATGACGAGCAAGAATAGAAACGGTAAAAAGCATTAAAAGTCCAATTAATATTAGTATTAAACCAATTATTTCAAACAACATAATCAGTCACCTACCTTTTTGCTTTCATGTTAGTATATACTTTTTTTAGGTATTCATCAGTATATACTTTATCACAAAATTCTCCTACAAATGTTATGGGATGATATCCCTTATGTCTTAGGGCTTGTCTACCAAGAGCGGTCATAGATATAGAAAAATCTAAGGTCATAAAAATTACTAAAATAATAACTAGAGGTTTACCAATTTTGTAAGGGATCTTTTCGATTAATTTAGATATAGTTGGATAAAAGATATGAATAAGTAACATAACAGCAAAGCCCCAGAATATCATATAAGGTACTGTAGTTCTGCCATTAATATTTAGTGGGCGCTTAGAATAGTCCCAAGATACAACACCTAAAATTAATTCCATTAAATAGCTTACCACATATTCAATAAATCCTCCCAAAATTCCACCGTATAGAAAGGTTTTAGCTGGGTGTCTTTTTTTCTTGCCAAGTAAAAGAATTAAAAATACAATTCCAGCACCATATAAAGGATTGAATGGGCCATAAATAACCCCTTGACGGTTAGGCCAATACCAAATGCTAGTAATATGATGATATTTAATAAAACCTACTATTTCTTCATAAATAACACCAAAGAATGAACCAATTACAAAAATAATAAACATTTTAGAAAAACTCATGCCTTGAGCAAACTTCCTATTATCACTTTTAATCCAATTTTTAAATAATTTCATTAAAATCACTACTTTTATTTATTATATCAATTTTTTTAATACTTGCAAATATTTTTGCAAAATATAACTGATTTGTAATAAATTCTTGACAAATAAGAGGAAAGCCTTTATTATAGTTAACTACAAACAAGGGAGGTTTTAAAATGAAGAGATTAGGTATGGTGTTACTTAGTATTTTAGCTATAGCATTACCAATGAATGTAAGTGCTAAATCATATAGCTTTGGTGGATACTATTGTGATGCTAAAGAAGACCAACATGATGGAACATTTAAAGAAGTATGTCATGTGTTAGTAACTAGTGATTTTGATATTAATCATATTAAATTAGAATTAATTCTTAAAAACTTAGTACTTGATAGTGTAAAAACTAGTTCAGATTGGGTAAATAAAAATGGTTTATCAAATAAAATGGAATTTACTTCTAATACAAGTCATAATGGTTCATTTTCTGTTGCTGATTTAGTTTTCTTAGGAAATATAAATGATGAGGAATGCGAAGCAAGTATTATGCCAGTGTTAGCTGAGAAAACAACTAATGACATGGTATGTGCAATTATTGATGAAAAGTTTTATGGTAAGAATGGATCAGTTGTAGATGAAGTAACTTACTATGAAGAATGTTGCAATTATATTTGTACAGTAGTAGATAATAAGTATTATTTTGATAATAAAGGAAAATCAGTAGACTATGATACTTTTATGGAAAGATGTAGTGAAATTGAAGAAGGACCACAAACTGGTATCGATTATGGTTATATTGTATTACCTTTAGGCATAATATCTATTATAGGTATTTTAAGATTTGCAAAAAAGAATACAAAAATTTATAAAATATAGTTGAAATTTTTAGATAATATGATATAATTTATATTATCTAAAAGAAATGCGGGTGTAGTTTAATGGTAGAGCTTCAGCCTTCCAAGCTGATAACGTGGGTTCGATTCCCATCACCCGCTCCATTAATGTGTGAAACTAGAACACCGTCAAACGTGTTCTATTTTTCTACCCATATATAGCGATTAATAGTGATATTAGTTGCTTTTTTCTTGGAGAAAGGAGCGATTGTATGACTAAAGAATATCTAACATTTCCAACGGCACTTGAATACACTATAAAACGCAAAACTAACAAGACAATAGATATTTCCTTTTATGGTGGTAGTTCTATACAGAATAGCATATTTAACTTATCATTCATAGAACCATTTAAGATTGTTTTCGTTAATAAAAAGAAACGCAAGAATGTTATATGTTTTATGCTTAATAGTGTTGTGAATGGCAAAAACAAGTATGATTTCTATATAGGGAGTATTGAAAAAGAGAATAAAAGAAGTTTAACGGCAATATTAAATTTTGTAAATCAATCATTGTAAATTATGGAAAGCAACTATAATCACTAACAATAAATCTATTTCAAAACACACACGTTAATGGAAAGGAAAAAATATTAAATGAAAGGTTTTGAATTAGAACAAAGAAAACAACAAGTTTTTGATAACATAGTTTATCATAATAAGGCGGGTATCTACTGTAGAGTGAGTACACAAGACCAAGCCCGCGAGGGTTTTTCCCTAGAGGAACAGGAAGAAAGATTAAGGGCGTTATGCAAATATAAAGGTTATGAGATTGTAGACGTTTATATCGACGCGGGAATATCGGCAAAGGATACGAACCGCCCCGAATTTCAACGTATGTTAAATGACGCTAAAACAGGTAAAATCAACCGCATTGTTGCTTTAAAGTTAGATAGATGTACTAGAAGTATAATAGACTTGGAACATCTTGTTAGAGAGTTAGAAGAATATAATTGTAGTTTGGAATGTGCTTATGAGGAGATTAACACATCTAACGCAAACGGTCGCTTTTTTGTCCGTATGTTAACTATATTAGCCCAATTAGAGATTGAACGTACTAGCGAACGTACTATGATAGGTTTAGAGGGAGCAATCAAGGCAAAACATTATCCCGCAAAAGCCCCACTAGGATATAAAAAGGTAGATAAAATATTGGAGATTGACGAGGAAACAGCACCGCTTATACGACGTATTTTTGAAAGTTATATAAACGGAATGTCCGCCAATCGTATAGCCGTTACTTTAAATGAAGAACAAGCACTTAATAAGTCTTGGGGAAGTACGGCGATTGATACTATACTTGCTAATCGAATATATATAGGAGAATATGAAAGTTACAAGCGAATAGACACGAAAGAAACAAAAATTATATATGATATGGCACCTAAAATTATCACTAATGAGATGTGGGAAGAAAAGGAAAAAGCGAAAGACAGAAACACCCATAATCACTATGTATCACACCTTTACTTATTTAAAAAGAAAGTTAGTTGTCCTTTTTGTGATAAACCTTTATCTTGTGTAAGCGGTACATCTAAAAATGGCGAACCCTATCTATATTATAAGTGTAAATGTTGCAATAAAGTTAATATAAATGAAAAAGACCTTGAAAAAGGTTTTATGGAGAATATAAACAATTTATTAGATTATGTTTCCGTTATAGACAATCAATTTATAACAGTTAGTAACAAAAATTATAGCAAGGAAATAGCCGATATAACCGAGCAAATAAGGAGTATAACATTTAAGGAACAAAACGCTAAAATGCTTATTTTAGAGAATAAAATAAAACCTAGTGAACTTGATGATACACTAGAAATTTTAAGACAAGAAAAGTTAGCACTCCAAACGAAATTAAGTGATTATTTAGAGAGAAACACCAACTTAATAACAATAGATAACGAAAACTTTTATATGCCTACCATTTCCCAAACCAATAAATTAATATCCTATTTTGTAAGTAGTCAAAACTTATGGTATAAATTACAGAAAGAAAGTAAAATCAACATCATTAATAAGTATATAGATAACATAGTTTTTACAGTTAAGAATAACGAGATAGACATAACTAACATAACATTAAAAGAAAACGTATTATCACGTTTAAATGAGTTTAGAATTGATATGTTTTCCGCGTTATATGATATTAACGATATTACTACTATAAATGAACTATGTTCTAGTATTGATACAACAACATTATGTGATACTTTCCTTAAATACTATGAGTTAGAAACAACAATGTATAACAGTAAATTAGTAGTCGATTGTAGCGACAATATCAATAAAAAAGATAATTATATTATATATACCAAAAAAGAAGTTGTTTGATACTTCTTTTTATTAACGAAAACAATCTTAAATGGTTCTATGAATGATAAGTTAAATATGCTATTCTGTATAGAACTACCACCATAAAAGGAAATATCTATTGTCTTGTTAGTTTTGCGTTTTATAGTGTATTCAAGTGCCGTTGGAAATGTTAGATATTCTTTAGTCATACAATCGCTCCTTTCTCCAAGAAAAAAGCAACTAATATCACTATTAATCGCTATATATGGGTAGAAAAATAGAACACGTTTGACGGTGTTCTAGTTTCACACATTAATGGAGCAATGCTACGGTAATACGCGAACACTCCAACAAATAGGAAACT
>CAMNSE010000007.1 GCA_946554525.1 uncultured Mycoplasma sp. | reverse complement strand
GAGTTAATTTATGAACCTTTTTTATTTGTTGCACTTATTATTATAATTTATCGATTAAAAAAATGCGATTATTTCGCATTTTTTAATTCATAGGCTTTTTTCTTAAATTGAAATATAATTATGTATATTGTAGTTATAGCGTAAAGTAATTCAACAATTAATTTTAAAATTATATAATTTTTATCATTAGCAAATACTTCAGTAAATAGTGTTACAATCATATCTCTAATATATATGAAAGGTATTTCGAGAAAAATAATAATAATTAATATTTTTAGAAAAAATAATAAAACTTTTTTTAATTTTTCTTTCTTTTTTAAACTATCAATGATAATTTCTATAGAATCAATAAACTTAATATTATTTGTAATACGATATGTTAAGCCTTTATTAATATAAATTTGATTAGCAGTCTCAACTGGATCTAAATTATATGATTCAAGATTTTCATATTTTTTTATTTCTTCTAATCTTTCTTTCTTTTTTAAATAATATAGGTTTTTATTTAATTCTTTTATAAATTCTTCCTTATTCATTTATATCACCTTCTATATAACATAAATCATACTGAATACTGTTAGTTATTTCAAGATTTTTAGTAAATATTTTTCTTTCTTTTTTATTTTGCTCATTTATTTTTCTATATTTATTTAAAGTAATAGATTCACTAGATTCAATGATTTGTCCTTTAGCATATATATAATCACTATTTAATAAAGTCATTTCCCCTGTATTTTCATCTAATTCTATTTTGTCAGGTATAAATAATATAGGATAATCTTCAGGAATTTGAATTAAATAATTGATATCTTTGTTTAACGTGTTTATAACCGTAGAAAAATATTTATATTTTGTATTTGTATTAAGAGCAAATACTGTTAATGTTCCTGGAGTATTCATTTTTATATTATCGATTGTTTTACAAATATTAACAATAGATGCAAGGAATGTATCAATACTTTTAAAGTCAATTATTTTAAAATAATGCACTAAGTAATGACTGTTATTTGCATCATATATAGCGTTCTTAATAGTATTATATAAGTCCATTATATCAAAGCTCTTTTTTATTGCTTCAATAGAAGGATAATTATTGTCCCAAATAAAGTTACAAATATTTTTATAAAAAGAATGATATAATACTAAACTGTTTTTACTATTATCATCTAAACTATTATAGTTTTCTTTAAGTTCATTTAAAATTGATTCTTTAGTTTTAACTTGTTTAGGTTTTGAGCTAATATTAACATTAAGAGGATTTCCACTAATTATTTGATAAGCGCTTTTAATATTTAGTATTTGGTTATATTTATCCTGTATGGCATTTGTATTTTCTTTTATAAACTCTTCAATTTTAATCGGTGTTTTACTACTGTTTAGAAATGATTTTAACTCTTGGTCGATATTATGAATTTTAGATCCCTTTAAGTTAAAGTTTTTTTCGGATTCAATTTTGTTTTTAACAAAATTAATTTGTTTATTTAAGATACTAATATTATAATTATAGACAATATTGGAATAAAGGGTTACTAAGTTTTTTTCATCTAGCTCTTCATTCTTAGCTTTTTTAATTAAATCCTCTAAAAGTTTCTTAAGTTCATCTAATTCTAAAGCATCAGTGTTAAAAATTAAACTATCACTTGAAAAGTTTTCAAAGTACTCTGGTGTTACTTCTTTTTTTATAGGCTCTTTTTTTCTTTCATAATAAGTAGTTAATTCTTTTAATAAAACAAATTTTAAATCATTTTCTTCATTTTTTAATTTGCATTTAATTTCAAAATTTTCTCTTTTTTTATTTCTTAATTCTATAATATAGTTAGCAATTCCTTTAATATTTGCAATATATAAATCTTTTTCACTAGCTTTATAATTATTTTGGCTGATAGACTCAATTATTTCATTTATCTTTAGCATATCGTTAAACTCTAACTCTTTATTATCATATTTATATTTAATATTGGGATTTATTGTATTATAGCTATCTAATGAAAGAGTAATGGGATACTTTTTATGGTTAATCTGATACCAGTTATATTTTTTTAAAAAGGCTTCTGCCTCGTCTATATTATTAAAGGTAAATATTCTTGTTAAAAAACCAAATGTGGTATCTTTAATATCAATGCATAATCCAAGTTCTTTATTATTATGATAAATAGTAGGACCATATCCATTGGAATTAATATTATAAGAATTACATAGTTTTATAAAGCCATTAAGATTCATATTAATTAGTCCTTTCTATTCTTTACTTATTATATCATAGATAATTTATTTATTCAATTTTATACTTGCTTAAAAAATAAATAGAGTATATAATTAACTTAGAAAGTTGGTAGATGATGAAAGCAGAAATTATTAAGCCTAAAAAAGAGGGAAAAGAAAAAAAGTCAATACTTACACCAGTGATTTACTTAGCTTTAGGATTACTTTTAGCATTTAAAAGTAATGAAGTAACGAAAATTATTTTCTATATTATTGGAATTTTAATAATTATTTATGGCATTAAATCATTTGTTGTTGGTTATCAAAACAAAGAGCATACCCAAATTAAAAATATAAATTTTGGAATTGCAGGAGTATCAGTAATAATTGGTATACTTCTTATTTTATTAAGTGGGGTATTAGAAGCTAGTACACGTTATGTATTAGGATTTTTCTTAGTATATTTGGGGGTTAGTAGGATGATTACTGAAGCCAGTTTTGGAAATTTTATTTCTTGGTCTAACCTCAGTAATATTGTTTTAATAATTCTTGGAATTTATAGTATTTTATTTTCTAATGTAATATTTTTAATTGTTGGATGGGTATTAATTATTAATGCAGTATTACTTTTCTGGGAATACTTTAAGGAAGAAAAATAGCATTTGAAGTAACCCCGAGAAATATTTAAAAAAATAAAAAAGAAGCAAATTAATTATAATATTTAGCTTCTTTTTTTATGTCTCTTTCCTTAATTGCAGCTCGTTTATCATATAGTTTTTTTCCTTTGCAAATTCCAACTAAAACTTTCACATATTGTTTTTTAAAATATAGCTTTAATGGTATAAGAGTTAATCCTTCTACTTTTATTTTTTCTTTTAATTTTTTGATTTCTTTTTTATGTAATAAAAGCTTTCTTGTTCTTCTCTCATCATGATTAAAGATGTTTCCCTCTTCGTATTTGGCAATATACATATTAAGTAAATATGCCTCATTATTCTTAATGGTAACAAAAGTGTCTTTTAAATCTACACTTCCATTTCTAATTGCTTTAATCTCAGTTCCAACAAGAGCAATGCCACATTCAATTTCTTCTAATACTTGATAATCAAAATATGCTTTTTTATTTTTTATTTCTATCATTTATATCACTTTCTATTTCAAAGTCAATCATTGCATTTTCTTTAGATGCGCTTACAACTTTTACTTTTATTTTGTCACCAATTCGATAAGTTTTTTTAGTAGCTTTTCCAATTAAGGATAAAAGTTCTGGAACATAATTATAATAATCACCTTTAAGCGTATTTACATGGACTAAACCTTCCACTAAATTATCTAATTCTACAAAGAATCCAAAGTTAGTAACAGAGCTAATAATTCCGGTGTATACTTCTCCAATATGACTTTCCATATATTCTGCCATTTTCATATCATTTACATCTCTTTCAGCATTTATGCTCGCTACTTCTCTTTCGCTTGAGTGTTCAGAAGCCGTAACAAGGTAATTATCTAAATAGTTAATAGTTGACATGCTAAAGTTTTTATCTACTAAATATGTTTTTAAAAGACGATGTACTATTAAATCTGGAAATCGTCTAATAGGTGATGTAAAATGAGTATAATTAGAACTAGCTAAGCCAAAGTGTCCTATATTTGTCTTAGAATATTCGGCTTTCTTCATACTTCTTAAAAGCAAGCTAGAAAGAATAGGAAACTCTGGTTTTTCTTTTAGCTCGTCTAGTAATCTTTGCATTGTTTTAGGTGTAATTTCATTAATACTAGTGTGGATAGTATATCCTAAGGCTTTTACTAAATTCATAAAGTCTTCTATTTTCTCTGAATTAGGATTAGCATGTACACGGTAAATGAAAGGTAAATCCATGTTAGAAATGTGAGTTGCTACAGTTTCATTAGCAGCAATCATAAAGTCTTCAATAAGACTTTCTCCTTCGCCTTGTGTTCTCTTTACAATATCGATAGCTTTACCATTTTCATCTTGAATTATCTTTGCTTCAGAAGATTCAAATTCGATATATCCTCTAGTTATTTTTTTCTTTCTTAATATGTGAGCAAGCTCATTCATTTTAATAAGAGTATCAGCATAGTTTTCATATCCTTCAGGAATATGATTTTGCTCTAATATTTCATTAACTTTTTTATATGTCATTTTCTTTCTTGATTTAATATAACTTGGGAAAATATCATAATTAATAACGTCTCCACGATTATTAATATCCATTACACAGCTCATACTAAGTCTTATAGCGTCTTCATTTAATGAACATATACCATTAGATAATTTATGAGGAAGCATTGGAATTACTGTATCAGCAAGATAAGCTGAAGTTCCTCTATCGAATGCATCGTCTCCTAATGCCGTATTTTCTTTAACATAATGACTAACATCTGCAATATGAACTCCTAATGTATAAATTCCATTTTTGTAACTTAAACTAATTGCATCATCAATATCTTTGGTATCATCACCATCAATTGTAAAAATTAAATCTTGTGTTAAATCTTTTCTTCCAATAAAATCTTTAGGATCTACTTCATTTGGAATATGCTCTAACTCTTCCTCAGTTTCTTTGCTGAATTCATTATAAATTCCATATTTATAGGCAATACTTAAAATGTCTATACCAGCATCATCTTTGTGGCCTAGTATTTTAATTACATCAGCTATATAAGTTTTATTTCCCGCACTTTTATTTAATATTGCTAACACTTTATGGCCTTCTACACAGTCTTTAGTTGTTTCTTTGCTTAAATAAATCTTTAGATCAAGTTTGTTATCATCAGGTTTTAATACCATTTTATCATTTTCTAAGATTATTTCTCCAACTACATTTTTGATATCTCTTTTTATAATTTTTAAAACTTTTCCTTCAGGTTTTAATCCTTTTTTATATACTTCAACTAATACAGTATCGTTATTAATAGCGTTATTTAAATTGTCTTCATTTATATAAATGTCATCTTCCCTTTCTAATATTAAAAAACCAAATCCTTTTTTATTTATAGATAGTCTTCCTATTTTTAATCCGGGGCAATTTTCCATTAGTAAATATTTATCTTTTTTAGTTTTAAAAATTATAAATTCATCAATTAATTCTTCTACAGTTTTTTGTAATTCTTGATATTCTTCTACAGTTTTTAAATTTAGTAAATCATTAATTTCTATTAATGTTTTTGCTTCATGGATATCTTTTAATTTGCTTATTATCTCTTCTTTCATTTTTACTCCTTTTTTCGTTATTTATTTTTTATTTTGTAAAAAGTACTTAATATAACATTTTCCACATACTGCTTCATATGTTGTTTTGTGCTCTCCATCAATTGCTACTTGCTCTCCATCAAAGGTTGGTTTGCCATCAACCATTCTAAGATTTTGTGTAGCTTTTTCTCCACACTTACACATATTTTTAATTTCTTCAATTTTATCTGCGATGGCAAGTAATCTTAAGGATCCTGGAAATAAGTTCATCTTAAAATCACATCTAAGCCCATAACATATTATTGCTATATTCATTTCTTTGGTTATGAAATATAATTCATTAACTTGTTTTTCATTTAGAAATTGTGCTTCATCAACAATTATAGCATCTATATTTTCATTTTCTTTTTGAAACTTTTTAAAAATTTCAATCGGTGAATCTTCAGGTGCAATAAGAGCATCAACTTTTCTTGAAATACCAACTCTACTAGTAATAGTATCATTTCCTTTGGTATCAACGCTAGGTTTCCATACTAGTGCTTTTAGTCCTAATTCATCATAATTGTGCGCTACTTGTATTGCCATAGTAGATTTCCCAGCATTCATTGCACTATATCTATAAAATAATTTAGCCATCTTTTACACTTCCTTTATTTTGCACTGCTTTTCATTTTTTTCATAATAAATGTTAATATTTTGATCTTTATCCACATCTGTTTCGTTTAAAAGGCCTCTTTTAATTAATATTTCAGCCTTTATATTGCATCCGACTTTTTTACATTCGTTTTTTAAATTTTTATTTTCTTTTAATTCTACATAAACACAAGCAGCATTTTCAATGACACTATTTTTATTATCAGTAGTAATTTTATTTTTATCCTTAAAAATCTTTGCCATGTTAATAGTAGTCATTGTAGCAATTATTGCCATAATAGCAATAGTAGCTAATATCTCTATTAATGTGAATCCTTTATTATTTAACTTTCTCATACTATCACATTATTATTATACAATATTTTAGAACTAAATCATAGTGTTCTTGGTGGTATTTACTTCTAATTTACTATATTAAAATGATGACTTATAAAAAAATATTATTCTAATATGTTATGTGTTATAATTAATTAGAAATACAGGAGGATTTAAAAGTGATAGGAGAAGTAAGAAATAAAGTATGTAAATTATTAGGCGAAGATGATTCTGGTCATGGAATGGACCATATTGATAGAGTATTAGATTTGTCTTTAAAGTTTGCTTTAAAAGAAAATGGCAATAAAGATATTGTTTCGTTAATTGCACTGTTACATGACGTAGATGATTATAAATTATTTGGAATAGAAAGTTCTGAAAACTTAACAAATGCTAAAAGAATTATGAACGAATGTAATATAGATTCAAATATACAAGATCAGGTATGCCTTCAACTTAATAATATTGGATATAGTAAAAGATTAAATGGCCATTATCCGACAACTATTGAAGGTAAAATAGTATCTGATGCTGATATGTGTGATGCCCTAGGAGCTAACTGTATTTTGCGAGTTTATAATTATAGTTTGAAAAACGAAAAACCTTTTTTCGACAAAGATATATTTCCAATTGAAGATATAACTGCAGAAAAATATACAAGTAAATGCGCTGACAGTGGTGTGTGCCATATATTTGAAAAAGTTTTAAAACTTGAAGGTTTAATGTTAACGGATTCTGGAAAAGAGGAGTCAAAAGGAAGACATAAACTGATTGTTGATTTCCTATATCAGTTATTTGATGAAGAAAATGCTCCAGAATGGATTAAGTATTTAGATAATTATTTAAGTAAAAATAAAATTAGTTAAAATAAAAATGTCGTAATTGTTATATATAAATTTAACGACATTTTTTATTTTAAAACAAAATATTATATTATTTATTTAAAATTTTGGCTAAAAACTGTCCTGTATATGATTGTTGATTTTTGGCAACTTCTTCTGGAGTCCCTGTTGCCACAATTTCTCCGCCTAAGTTTCCTCCATCTGGACCTAAATCAATAATATAATCTGCTACTTTTATAACATCTAAGTTATGTTCAATTACTACTACGGTGTCTCCATTATCTACAATACGGTTTAGAATTTTAAGTAATTTCTTAATGTCATCACTATGTAGTCCTGTAGTAGGTTCATCTAATATGAAGATACTTTTTCCAGTAGGCTTCTTTTGTAATTCTTTTGCAAGTTTAACTCTGCCTGCTTCTCCTCCAGATAATTCTGGAGCTGGTTGACCTAACTTAATATAAGATAGACCAACTTCATCCATAATCTTTAATTTGTTATATACTTTTGGAATGTTTTCAAAAAACTTTAGAGCTTCAGATACGCGCATATCTAAGACATCAGCAATGTTTTTATCTTTAAATTTAATATCCAAAGTTTCTTTATTATATCTTTTTCCACCACACACATCACATGGAACATATACATCTGGAAGGAAGTGCATTTCTATTTTTTTTACACCGTCTCCCCAACATGCTTCACATCTACCACCTTTAACGTTAAAGGAAAATCTTCCTTTATCATATCCACGCATTTTTGCTTCTTTAGTATTTGTAAAAACATCACGAATATCGTCAAATACTCCTACATAAGTAGCAGGGTTACTTCTTGGTGTTCTGCCTATAGCGTCTTGAGTTATTTGAATCACTTTATCGATTTCTTCAATTCCTTTTATTTCTTTGCACTTTCCTGGTATTTGTTTTGAACGATTAATTTTTACTGCAAGCGTTTTATATAAAATTTCATTAATTAAAGTTGATTTACCACTTCCGGAAACTCCTGTTACGCATACAAATTTCCCAAGAGGTATATCTACATTAATGTTCTTTAAGTTGTTTTCACTAGCCTTTACTATTTTTAAAGATTTACCATTTCCTTTTCGGCGTTTTTCTGGTATTTCGATTTTTTCTAATCCAGACAAGTAACGGCCTGTTAAGCTATTATTATTTTTCATAACTTCTTTTGGGGTTCCTGAGGCAATAATCTCTCCACCATATTCTCCAGCGCCTGGGCCAATATCTACTAAAAAGTCACTAGCAAGCATGGTATCTGTATCATGTTCTACAACTATTAAGGTATTTCCAAGATCACGCATTTCTTGTAATGCTTTAATTAGCTTTTCATTATCTTTTTGATGAAGTCCAATACTAGGCTCATCAAGTACATATAATACCCCTGATAATTTTGAACCAATTTGAGTTGCAAGTCTAATACGCTGTGCTTCTCCACCAGATAATGTTCCGGCACTTCTAGATAATGTAAGATATCCAAGTCCAACATTAATTAAAAAGTCTAGACGATTTAATATTTCTTTTGTTACTAATCCACTTATTTCTTTTTGCTCATTAGAAAGTTTTAAGCTAGCTATAAAATCTCTTAGTTCCAAAATACTTAAGTTAGTAACTTCAAAGATATTTTTATGATTTATTTTTACTGCTAATACTGATTCATTTAATCTAGCACCATGACATACAGGACATGAAGATTCAACCATGAAAGTTTCTAGCCATTCTCTTCTCCAAGATGAGGTAGTCTCTAAGTAGCGTCTTTCAAGTGTATTAATAACTCCTTCATAAGAATCAGTTACATATCTAACATTGCCATTTTTAGAAATGTATTTATAATCAATTTTTTCTTTTGTTCCATATAAAATAATATCTAATTCTTTTCTTGTTAATTCTTTTAATGGTAAGTTTGGATTAATTTTAAAATGTTCACATACAGTTAAAAGTTGTGTCGTATCCATACTACCATCATTATTAATAGTTTTAATTCCACCATCTAAAATACTTAAATCCATATCTGGCATTAGAAGAGCTTCGCCAATCTTTAATTTTGTTCCAAGGCCTTTACATTCAGGACAAGCTCCATATGGAGCATTAAATGAAAATAATCTAGGCTCTAGTTCAGGAATAGAAAAATTACATTTTGGACAAGCATAATTCTCACTCATTAAAATTTCTTCTTCGCCAATAATATTTATTAATACTTTTCCATCTGCTAGTTTTGTACTAGTCTCAATAGCTTCAAAAATACGAGCTCTCTCTTCTTTATCTACAACAATTCTATCTACTACCACTTCAATATTATCTTTAATATTTTTTTCTAACACAATATCTTCATCTAAAGAACGAACCATACCATTTACCCGAACTCGAGAATAGCCATCTTTTCTTAAATCTTCAAATAAATCTTTATGGGTTCCTTTTTCACCATGAACAACTGGAGCCATAATTTCGATTTTAGTACCAGCATTTAATTCTAAAACTTTATTAGTCATCTCTTCAATAGATTGTCTTGAAATAGGTACATTATGATTTATACAGTAAGGAACGCCAATTCTTGCATATAAAAGTCTTAGATAATCATAAATTTCAGTAATAGTACCAACTGTACTTCGAGGGTTTTTGTTAGTTGTCTTTTGATCAATTGATATGCTGGGGCTAAGTCCATCAATAGAATCCACATCAGGTTTTTCGCTAATCCCAATGAACTGTCTAGCGTAAGCACTAAGAGACTCAACGTATCTTCTTTGGCCTTCTGCAAAAATAGTATCAAAAGCGAGTGATGATTTACCACTTCCTGATACTCCGGTCATGACAATTAATTTATTTTTGGGGAGCTCAATACTAACATTTTTTAAATTATTTACCCTTGCTCCTTTAACTACAATCTTATCCATAAATGTACTCCTTATCTATATTATTATGTACAAAATACATTTTTTCTTTCTTTAAAAGCAAGCTTATTATAACATACGAACATATGTTGTTCAAGAGTTTTTTTAAAAAATATTGACTTCGGGGGATGTTATTATAAATATAAGAATAGAGAGTGATAATATGGAGTTCGAAATATTATAGAAAGATAATCGTAAAAAATGGACATTAAGAGTTATATCATTAATAATGCGATTGGTCTTCGACCGGTAATAAACATAGAATCAACTAAAATAAATAATGTGGCCATAGACTCTCAAGGCGTATATGAAATTGAATAAATTTTGTATAAATATATAATAGTTTTTAATACTTAATTTAAATGTGCAATTTAAATCTAATAATTGCACATTTTTATATTGATTTAATACATGTAGTCTTTTATTTGACATTTTAATAAAAATGTGTTATCATAGCAGCTAAATTCAGGAGCTATCCTGAAGTGTAGGGGGTTTTATCTATGTATGAAGATAAGAGAAAAGGTTTAAAAATTGAATGGAAATCACTACTTATTAAATTAGTAATTTTATTAGTAGTAGTTTTCATTATCTTATGGATTATTTCATTAGTAAAAGGGCATGATAATAAGACTGTAAAAGAATCTAATTTATCTGTTAATTTAAAAGTAATGAAAGATTCTGCTATGGAGTATTTTACTGGTTCTAGATTACCACAAACGCTTAATGGTAAAGAAAAAATCACATTAGGTGAAATGCTTGATAAAAAAGCTATTATTGAATTTACTGATCAAGATGGTAACGCATGTAACTTAACTGAAAGTTATGCTGAAGCTACAAAAATAAATAGTACAGACTATACTATTAAAGTAAAGCTTGTATGTGGTGAAGCTTCTGATTATATTATTAATACTGTTAAGTATGAAGAAAAAGTAGATAATAGTACAGACGATAATAAAGATGATGACCAAAATAATAACAATAATGATAATCAAAATAATAATGTTGATGACAATACTTCAAATAGTGGAAATGAAGGAAATGATAATACTACAAATAATAACAATAGTACAAATAGTAAGCCAAACACTAATACAAGTAGTAAACCAAATACAAATACAAATAATAAGCCAAATACAAATACTACTGTAACAAAACCAATAGTTAATAATAAACCAAATAATAACATTTGTAAGTATGGAAGCTTAAATGCAAATTCTATTTATCCACTTGCATATAAAGTTAGCAATTGTGCTGTTACAAAAGATGTATTATACTATGCCGAACATGCAAATAGTGCAAGCTTAAAACAAGCTAAAGAATATACTAAGCTTGTAAGTGAAGTTCAAGAATTAAAGAAAAAAACTGGAGCTAATCTTTATGTAGAATCTCCAATTATTGAACCCGTTATGAATAAAGAAGGTTTAGGTTATGTTGGATTCCAAATGATATTTAAAGTTAGTGAAAAACAAGCTTTTAATACAAGATGTGTATATGCCTATTACTTAGATACTTATAATAATCGTAAAGTATTTATTGATTTACGTAGTAGTTTATATGGAAATAACAAACCTAATGACAATACTTCTGTAAGTGTTTCAAGTATTTCGTTAAATACAAATAGTGTTTATTTAAATGTTGGAGAAACATATAGCCTATATGCTTATGTATATCCTAGTAATGCAAATTATAATGTTACTTATTCAAGCTCTAACTCAAATGTTGTAAGTGTTTCAACGAGTGGTAAGTTAACTGCTAAGAAAGCAGGAGCTGCTACTATAACAGTTACAGCTGGAGGTAAGAGAGCTTATGCTAATGTAACAGTTTCAAATAGTGAAAACTATTTAGAACTTTCTTCATCTCATATTTCAATGGGTGTTGGGGAATCACGCTATGCTAGTTATAAAACTAATATCTCAGGATCTATTTCATGGGCAAGTTCTAATTCAAGTGTAGTTAGTGTAAATAGATATGGATATATTACTGCTAAAAAAGCTGGTAGTGCTTATATTACAGCAAGTATAGATGGTAAAAGTGCTTCTATGTATGTAACTGTAAAAGATAATGGTTATTTATATTTTGATACTTCTTCTATTAATTTAGGAGTTGGAGATATTGATTATTTAAATCCGATTACAAATTTAAGTGGATTATCATATTCAAGCTCTAATTCAAGTATTGTAAGTGTTTCAACTACTGGTAAAATAACAGCCAAAAAAATTGGAACTGCAACTATTACAGTAAGAGCAAGTGGTTATTCTGATACAATAAAAATAAATGTTTCAGAAACACCATATATTACTTTTAATGCATCAAGTATTAATTTAAATGTAAATGGCACAACTAAATTAAATGTAAATACAAATTTAAATAATTTATATTGGAGAAGTAGTAATACAAGTGTAGTTAGTGTAGACCAAAAAGGTAATATTACTGGTAAAAGTGTTGGAACTGTAATTATTACAGCCTCATCAAATGGTTATAGTAATAGTATTTATGTAACAGTTTTAAATAATGGATATTTATCATTTAATACTAAATCTATTACAATGATACAAGATGATAAAAGAATGGTTAGTCCGGTTACAAATTTAAGTAACTTATCTTGGGAAAGTGATGATACATCTGTAGTAAGTGTTGATTCTTGGGGTAATTTAACTGCTAAAAAAGCAGGAATTGCCACAATTACTGTAGCATCTGGTGGATTAAAAGCTAAGATGAGTGTTACTGTTCAAGATAAAAAACATTTAGAACGTCTTTATAGTAGCGTTAAAATGGTAGTTGGTGGATCTTATAATATTAAGAATGCTTATGAAACTAATATATCTGGTACTCCAAGCTTTAGTAGTAGCAATTCAAATATTTTAAAAGTAGATAGCAAAGGTAATGTAACAGCTTTAAGTGAAGGAACTGCAAACGTTACTGTTAGATTAGGTGGAAAATCTATATCTATTCCCGTAAATGTTAGTTATTCTAATACTTATTATATGACTACATTTGTTGATGCATCTAGCCGTGGTGTTATGACTCAAATGGTTCGTTTGAATAATATTCCATCAAATAAAAAAATTCTTAAAGTAGATGTTGCACCATTTAGTAAAATTAGTACTTCTGGTAATTATGTTTTTGATTATATGAATTATTATTCTAATACTTATGAATACTTCCAAGTATATAGTGGTGTTAGAAATACGAGATATAATTATTTTACAAATTATAGAGATATGATGAAATATTCATTAAACAATGTTAACTTTAATGTAACAGCAACAAGTGGATATACAAGTAATGGATGTGCTGCTATTAAACTTACAACAACTATTAATAATTTTAATTACGTAACTAAGTATAATGGCGGTTATATAGTTCCGGTAAAAATAATGGTATCTTATGAATAGAGGGACTCCTCTATTTTTCTTTTTCTAATACATGTAAACTATTTAAAATATTCTTGAATAACTTAATAGTCTTTTGCTATAATAAATTTAAGGTGAGCAAAATGGATTATAAATTTACATCAAAATGTGTAGAAGATACACTAGAATTAGCTGAAAATATTGAAAGTGAAAAATTCCCTGGAATGGTAATATGCCTTAATGGAGATTTAGGAAGTGGCAAAACTGTTTTTGTTAAAGGATTTGCGGCTTCTTTAGGGATAGAAGATAATATTACTTCACCAACTTTTACCATTGTAAAAGAATATTTTAGT
This sequence comes from uncultured Mycoplasma sp., assembly GCA_946554525.1. Lineage (GTDB taxonomy): Bacteria > Bacillota_I > Bacilli_A > RF39 > UBA660 > Caccenecus. The sequence continues at coordinate 43,554 of CAMNSE010000007.1, read as the reverse complement.
GGCGAACTTCCTTTATATCATATGGATGTTTATCGTATAGAGGATAATGCGGAATTTGGAGTAGAAGATTACTTTAATAAAGATGGTATTTGCTTAATTGAATGGCCTGAATTAATAGAGGATAGATTGCCAAAAGAAAGATTAGATATATTTATTAAAATAGTGGATGAAAATACTCGTGTATTAGTGTTTAAACCATTAGGTGAACAATACGTTGAACTTTGTAATGCAGTTTTATAGTCTCACTTATTTATGGTGAGCTTTTTTTCTAAGGAGGTAATTATGTATACACTATATATTGATACACATTCTATAAAGCTTGTACTTGCTTTATTTAAAGATGATGAGGTATTAAAAAAAATAGAAGTCACTAGTGCGGAGCATTCTAAGAATGTAGTTTTAAATATTAATAATATGTTAAAGGAACATGAATTAGAAGTTACAGATTTAAATGAAATAATTGTTATTATAGGACCTGGATCTTTTACAGGAGTAAGAATTGGAGTTGTAATTGCTAAAATGATAGCTTATACTAAAAATATTTTAGTAAAACCTATTAGTTTTTTGGAAGCAGCAAGTCTTTCTTATGATAATTATGTAACATTAGGTATTAAAGACCGAAATGGAGCATTTGTTGCTTCATTTAATTCTAACCATGAACTTATAGAAGATTATGAATATATAAATAATCAAGATTTAGAGAGTTACCCTAAAGAAATTATTTATCAAGAAGAGGTAGATTTAAATAAATTAATTCATTATATGAAGAATAAAAATGCTATTAATCCTCATTTATTAAAACCTCTTTATGTAAAGAAAATAGAGGTGTTAAAATGATTAGAGAAGCAACTGTTTTAGATTTTCCAAGAATTTATGAGCTTGGAGAGTTAGTAAATGATAATTTTCGTAAGGTAAATAATTTAAATGAAATGCTAGATGATGCATTAACTAAAATTATTGTTTATGAAATGGACTATGTTGTTGGTTTTATAATAGCAACTGATTTAGGAGAAACTTGTGATATTTTAACAATAGTTGTAGATCCAGATTTTCGAAAGCAAAAGATCGCTTCTAATTTAATTAATTATTTAATAGGTGAGTTAAGCCCATATTTAAAACTAATTACATTAGAAGTAGCTACAAAAAATTTGCCAGCAATTTCGTTATATGAAAAATTTGGCTTTGAAAAAGTAAATATTCGAAAATCTTATTATGGGGATGATGATGCATATTTAATGGCAAGAAGGATGGATCAAGAATGAAAGATGTATATATATTAGCAATAGAATCTTCTTGTGATGAAACGAGTGCATCTATTGTAAAAAATGGATGTGAAGTTGTGGGGCTTAGTATAGCAACACAAATAGACACACATAAAATGTACGGAGGAGTTGTCCCTGAAATTGCAAGTCGTATGCATACGGAGGCTATAACTTTGGTATTAGAAGATCTTCTAAATAAAGCTAAAATGAAAATTGAAGATGTAGATGCTATCGCAGTTACTTATGCCCCAGGTCTTAGTGGTTCTTTAATTGTTGGGGTAGAAGCAGCAAAAACATTATCGTTAATTTATCATAAACCTTTAATTGCCGTAAATCATTTAATAGGACATATCTATGCAAATAATTTAGAAGAGAAAATGGAGTATCCACTTCTTTCCTTAATTGTAAGTGGAGGACATACTGAATTACTTATTATGAAAGATGATTATACATTTACGAAGCTTGGTGAGACGCTTGATGATGCTATTGGAGAAGCATATGATAAAGTAGCCAGAGTAATAGGACTCTCTTATCCAGGAGGACCAAATGTAGAAAAATATGCAAGCAAAGGAGAACATGCTTATAATCTTCCTAAACCAGTTAATGACGATACTTATAATTTTAGTTATAGTGGACTTAAAAGTGCAATTATAAATTTAGTTCATAATGAGACTCAAAGAGGAAATGAAATAAATAAAGAAAACTTAGCTCGTTCTTTCCAAGATGTAGCAATTGATGAATTAGTACGTAAGGTTGAAAAAGCGTTAAAAGAAACAAATATTAAAAGGCTTGTAGTCGCAGGCGGAGTATCTGCCAATCAATATTTAAAGAATGAAATGCAAAAATTATGTGATAAATATCAAGCTAAATTATGTATTCCAAGACTTTTATATTGTGGTGATAACGCTGCTATGATAGGAGCAGCAGCATATCCATTATATTTAAAAAAGGAATTTAGTGATTATGATTTAAATGTATCATCTAGCGCTGATATATGTTAAAAATATAAATTGAAATTTAATCACACCAGTTTAACTTAAATAAGAAAGCTTTAAAAAGCTTTTTTATTTTGCAAAAATATTGACTCCGGGGGGGGGTATGCTATTATAAATATAAGAAGAGAGAGTGATAATATGGAATTCGAAACAATAAAAAAAGATAATCGCAAGAAATGGGTAGTAGGAGTTATAGCAATACTTGCTATAACATCGGTAGTTTTCTTTGTATCAACCAGAGCCAATTATAAAACTACAGAAAGATTAAACTTAATAAATACGAAAGTTAATTGGAACCCAACAGATTTAGAAATAGTATCTATTAAACTAAAAGATGGAGATAACTATACAGATACTAATACAGTTCCAACAAGCGGATATACACTAAGTAATGAATCATATTGTACAGTAAATGGTAGTAGAGATACAAATATTCCTATAGAATACAAAGATGGTAAAGTAAGTGTTGGAATAAGCAAAAAAGGTACAAAGTGTTATTTGTTCTTTGACAAATCTAACTTAAAAGATATAATTTTAGCTTCAAATGGCGGAGAAACAATAATCAAAGCCAAAGGCAATCCTGACTTTAGTAAAACATCATGTACTAGTGGTGTCTATAATGGAATCTCAAGGACATGTGGAGAAGATACAACGGGAATGTGGGCAATGGAAGATGACTATGGAACAAGTTATTACTTTAGAGGGTCACCAACAAATAACTATGTAAAGTTTGCAGGATACTATTGGAGAATAATAAGAATAAACGGAGACGGAAGTATAAGGCTAATCTATGACGGAACAGAATATCATGCTAATGGAATAAGTACAAGTAATAGGATAGCTGTAGTATCACAAACTTTTAATTCATCTGCTAATGATAATGCCTATGTAGGCTATACATATGCAACCGGAAGTAAAAGGGGAACAGGAACATCAAGTAATGCAAAAACACAATTAGATGCATGGTATACAAGTAGTGGATTGACAAATTATGCAAGTTATTTATCTGATTCAGGATTTTGTGGAGATAGAACAAGCACCACAACATATGGAGGAAAACCAAATAATACCGGAGGAACAGGAACCACTACAACTTACTATGGTGCTTATTATAGATTATATACAAAAAAAGATCCAACCCTTAAATGTAGTACAATAAGTTATGAAAGTGGATATGAAAGTGGTAATAAAGATGATGTATATACTGTAAACGCAACAAAAGGAAATGGACAATTAACATATCCAGTTGGATTAATAAGCGCCGATGAAGCGTCAGTTGCAGGAGGAATAGCAGGTACCATAAACTATGCCTATTACTTATATAATGGAAATTCGTATTGGACAATGTCGCCAATAAAGCTAGTAAGCCAAAAATTACTTATCGGTACTGACGACGATCCCAACGGTGAGGTGACGTCTTATTATGCTGACGTGTGGAAAGAGCCGGAATTTATTTGCGCAGGTTGTTTAGAACCATATAATGTTTCGAACAAACTAGGTTTGCGCCCGGTTATAAACATAGAACCAACTAAAATAAATAATGTGACTATAGACTCTCAAGGGGTATATGTTGTGTCATAAAGTATAGACTTTGATCTATGCTTTTTTTATATGTTTATTTATTAGTACTTTACAGAAATAATATGGCATTTGTTCTTTTTCAACTGGATATGTGCTATAATATTAGTAGTGATGGTGAGGCATATGGATCAATTTTTAGAATTAAGAAGCAAATATCCTACATTTATATATCATAGTTATCATGTAGAAGAAGAAACTAACACAATAAAATTAACATTTCATTTTGAAATAGAAGAATTAAAAGAGTTTTATCCTACGATTGAAATTCCTAAAACCAAAAATGTTGATATAAAAAATGAGTTCTTTTCTTATTTAGTGTTTCATGTTGGTTTGATGGAACTTATTAGTTATTGGAAATGTACTTGTAGCCCTAATGTTTATATTAAAGCTGGATATTTAAACGAAGAACAGCTAAATTGGTTTAAAAAAGTTTATTATCATGGTTTAGGAGAATTCCGCTATTTAAATCATATCGATATTTCTATGGATGAGTTTATGAATATTTCATGTACTGAAAAAGTGAACGATATAAAAATTCCTGAATTTAAAGGAAGTGGAAATTTAATTCCTGTTGGGGGTGGCAAAGATTCTAATGTTACTCTTGAATTATTAAGTGGGTTAGATAATCATGCTTTCATTATAAATCCTAAAGAAGTGACCCTTAATTGTGCAAGTATTGCCGGATATCAAGATAAAACCATTGGAGTAAAAAGAGTAATTGATTCTAATTTACTAGATTTAAATAAAGAAGGATTTTTAAATGGTCATACTCCTTTTAGTGGAATTGTAGCTTTTATTTCTTACTTAGTTAGCTATATATATAAGAAAAAATACATTGTTTTATCTAATGAGGCAAGTGCTAATGAAGCGACTGTAATTGGTACGGATATTAATCATCAATATTCTAAATCTTTTGAGTTTGAAAATGATTTTAATTCATATGTAAAAAAATATTTTAAAATAGATATTACTTATTTTAGTTTACTAAGACCTTTAAATGAGCTTCAAATTGCAATGCTTTTTTCTAGTTTAAAAAAGTATCATTCTGTATTTAAAAGCTGTAATGTAGGAAGCAAAAAAGAACCATGGCATTGGTGCTCATCATGTCCTAAATGTTTATTCGTTTATATCATATTAAGTCCATTTTTAAGCAAAAATGAATTAGTGAGTATTTTTGGAGAAGACTTATTTGCAAAAGAAGAATTGTTAGATACATTTTTAGAATTACTTGGATTTAGAGAAACAAAGCCTTTTGAATGTGTTGGAACAAGAGAAGAAGTTAGATATGCAGTAAGTATGGCAATTAAAAAACGAAATGATTTGCCCTATTTATTGGAGTATTATAAAAATCATTATCCACTCGTAAAATATGATTATTTAAAAGATTTTAACTTAGAAAATAATGTACCTTTAGAATTTATTAAAATACTTAAGGAGGCAATAGACAATGCTAGAAAAAATAATTGATTTTTTTAAAGATAAAAAAATAGCTATTTTAGGATTTGGAAGAGAAGGGAAATCTACTTATCATTTTATTCGTGAATTTTTACCTGATCTAGAAATTACAATATTAGATCAAAAAGATGTAGAAGTCTTAGGCGATAATCATGTTTCTATTATAACAGGAGATGATTACTTAAGTTATTTAGACGATTATGATATTATTATGAAAAGTCCTGGGGTTAGTTTAAATCATATAGATATTCATTTATTTGAAGAAAAAATATATTCACAAATGGAACTTATGTTAGAGTTTCATAAAAAGCGTACTATTGGAATTACCGGAACTAAGGGTAAGAGTACAACTGCAACATTAATTTATAATGTCTTAAAAGACCAACTAGACCATGTTTTTTTAGTTGGAAATATTGGTATCCCAATATTTGATAGAATCAAAGAATTTGATGATAATTCTATTATAGTAGTAGAAATGTCTAGTCATCAATTAGAATATCTTAATGTTTCTCCTCATATTGGAATTGTTTTAAATTTATATGAAGATCATTTAGATCATGCAATAAGTGTAGAACATTATCATGCTTGTAAAATGAATATGTTTAAATATCAAACAGAAGAAGACATCGCTATTTATTCTTCTTTAAATGAAACATTAGTGGATAAAGTTAAAAATGGAAATTATAAAGGTAAGCTTTATCCTGTAAATTTGGATGATAATTTATATGTAGATGATGGCAAGAGAAAATTACTTGGGCTTCATAATTTACTTAACATTCATATTGTAATGTTAGTGGCATCACTATTTTCTTTAGATTTAAAAAAAGCCAAAGAGGTAATAGATGAATTTAACGGATTAGAACATCGGCTTGAATATGTTGGGAAATATGATGAAGTAATTTATTATAATGATACGATTGCAACTATACCAGAAGCTACAATGAGTGGAATAAGTGCTTTAAAAAATGTTAATACATTAATTTTCGGAGGTATGGACCGAGGAATTCATTATGAAGAGTTTATAAATTTTTTAAGCCATAGTAATGTTGAAAACTTTATTTGTATGCCTACGACTGGGGATAAAATAGGTCATGAATTAGAGAGAGTTACTGATAAAAATGTAGTATATGCTTCTACTTTAGAAGAAGCAGTAAATATTGCTAAAGAAGTGACTAAAAAAGGATCTATTTGTCTTTTATCTCCAGCAGCGTCAAGTTATGAGTATTTTAAAAATTTTGAAGAAAAAGGAAATAGATATAAAGAACTAGTTTGCAAGTAAAAATTAAGTACCTTTTATATAATTAGTTATATGATAATTATATAGGAGGTATTTTTTATGTTGGATGGCTTAATTGGAAATACACCCATGATTAAAATCTCATGTGAATACGAAAATAGGAAAATAAATGTTTATGCAAAACTGGAGTATTATAATTATACTGGAAGTATTAAAGATAGAATGGCTTATTATATTATTAAAAAATCAAAAGAGTTAGGTTTGTTACATAGTAGGCAACCCATTATTGAAGCAACAAGTGGTAATACAGGAATTTCACTTTCCGCTATTGGAGCTTATTATAAACATGATGTTCATATATTTATGCCAGATTGGGTAAGTCGTGAGCGAATAGAAATAATGAAGTTATATAATGCTCATGTTTATTTAGTAAGTAAAGAAGAAGGTGGATTTAGGGAATGTATTAGAAGAAGTAAAGAGCTATCTTTAAAAATAAATGGCTTCTTACCAAGTCAGTTTGAGAATACTCTAAATATAGAATCACATATGAATACTACTGCTAAGGAAATTATAAATAAAGTATCTAATATTGATGCTTTTATAAGTGGAATTGGAACAAGTGGTACTTTAATGGGAATAGGATCATTTTTAAAAAAAGAAAATGCTGATATAAAAGTTATTGCTTTAGAACCGGATAATATGTCACTTTTAAGCGATAAAAACATAATTGGCAGCCATAAAATTGAGGGGATTGGTGATGATTTTATTTCTTCTATTGTTGATAAAAAGCTAATTGATGATGTTATATTAATAAATGATGATGATGCCATAAATATGAGTAGAATCTTAGCTAAAAGTCTAGGTCTTGGTGTAGGAATTTCTAGTGGAGCTAATTTCTTAGCAAGTGTTTTATCCGGTTATTCTAATGTTGTAACAGTTTTCCCTGATGATTTTAAAAAGTATCTTAGTACTGATTTAAGTAAAGAAGTTGTTAAGGATAAAAGTCTTTTATCTAACAAAATAGTAATTACTAACTTAGAAGTTTTATAAAAGAACAAGAACTACTTAAGTTTTTGTTTTTTATATGATATAATCAAGTAAATTGGAGGATGATAAAATGACTGATATTGAAATAGCACATGGAGTAATTCCTAAAAAAATTACAGAAGTAGCAAGTAAGCTTGGAATTTCTTTAGATGCTTTAGAATTATATGGCAATCTAAAAGCTAAAGTTGATGTTAATAAGTTAGAAAAAAGGAAAAAGGGTAAATTAATTTTAGTGACAGCAATCTCACCTACTCCTTATGGTGAGGGAAAAACAACAGTTAGTATTGGACTTGATGATGCTTTATGTAAGCTTGGTGAAACTTCTGTATTAGCCTTACGCGAACCTTCTTTAGGGCCTGTGTTTGGGATGAAGGGTGGCGCAACTGGAGGAGGATATTCTCAAATTATTCCTATGGAAGATATTAATCTTCATTTCACCGGAGATTTTCATGCAATTACTGCAGCTAATAATCTTTTATGCTCAGCTATAGATAATCATTTATATTTTGGCAATAGTCTAAATATTGACCCAAAGACAATTTCTTTTTCTAGGTGTTTAGATATTAATGATAGAGCACTTAGAAGTGTTAATGTGGGTTTATCTATGGCAAAAGAGGTCCCACGTATGGATCACTTTAATATCACTGCTGCTAGTGAGATAATGACTCTTTTTTGTTTAGCACGTGATTTAGAAGATTTGAAAAATAGAATTGATGAAATAGTAATTGGCTATAATTATGATCATAAACCTATATATGTACGTGATCTTAATATTACTGGAAGTATGGTAACTCTTTTAAAAGATGCAATAAAACCTAATTTAGTTCAAACCCTAGAAGGTAATCCTGCTTTTGTTCATGGTGGACCTTTTGCTAATATTGCGCATGGATGTAATACTATAATTGCAACTAAAGCGGCTTTATCATTAGGAGATTATGTTGTTACTGAAGCTGGTTTTGGCTCAGACTTAGGAGCCGAAAAATTTTTAGACATTAAATGTCGTACTGGAGAATTTGCACCATCAGCAATTGTTTTGGTTGCAACATTAAAAGCTCTTAAATATAATGCAGGAATAGAAAAAGAAGATATTTTAAAAGAAAATATAGAAGCAGTTAAAGAGGGTAGTAGTAACTTAAAAGCTCATATTTTAAATATGAAGTCTTTTGGGATCCCAGTAGTGGTTGCGCTAAATCGCTACACAACTGATACAGATTTAGAAATTGAATGTGTAAGAGAAATATGTGATTCTCTAAATGTTCCAATGGAAGTAAGTACTGCCTATGTAAATGGTGGAGAAGGTGCAATTTCTTTAGCTAAAAAAGTAATGGAAGTAGCAAATGATGATCCTATTATAGTTCATCCTTATGAACTTGAAGATAGTATTATGGATAAAATAGAAAAAATTACAAGCAAAATTTATCATGCTTCGCATGTAAAATATAGTGATATAGCTCTTGATAAAATTAAACAACTAGAAAATACAATTTATGAGTCTTATCCTATTTGCATTGCAAAAACGCAATATTCTTTATCTGATGATCCTAAAAAATTAGGAGATCCGAAAGATTTTGAAGTTACTGTAAGAGATATTAGGTTATATGCTGGTGCAAGGTTTATAACTGTATTACTAGGAGATATTATGACAATGCCAGGATTACCAAAGAAACCTAATTTTGAACAGATAGATCTAATAGATAATAATATCGTTGGTTTATTTTAAAATATATATAAAATTATTAGCAAATTAAAAACACAAGATTACTCTTGTGTTTTTAAAACCCACCCATACCCAGCATAAATATTTTTGGCGTGGAATAGTTTATGCTTCACCTACTAATTAGTCTATCATAATTTTTAAAAAATGTCACTACTAAATAGTGAGTTTTGAGAATATTTTCATTTCTTTTGGTAAACTATAGACAATAGGTGGTATTATGAAGATAAATCTTAGTGAATATTCTCAAGGCGATATTATAAAAATTATTCGTGAATGGACAGATTTAACTCAAAAAGAGTTTGCTAAGAAAATGGATAAATCTACTAGAACTATTGAGCAATATGAGGCAGGTTCAGTTAATTATAATATTGAATTTTTAATGAAATTAATGAATAATTTTGATCTTGAAATTATTATCAAGAAAAAATAAAAGTTTTGTAAATTTACAAAACTTTTTTCTTAGTTCTTTTTCATTTCAAATATTATATCACGAAGTTCCATTGCTCGTTCAAAATCCAAGTTTTTAGCTGCTTCTTTCATTTCATCTTCTAGTGTTAATAAAATGCTTTCTTTTTCTTTTTTGCTAATCTTTTGCTTATGAGCTTTATTTTCTATTTCATTAGATACTATTTCTTTAATATCTTTGATAATAGTTTTTGGAGTAATTCCATGTTCTTTATTAAACTTATTTTGTATTTCCCTACGTCTAGCAGTTTCTTTTATGGCGCTATTCATTGCTTCGCTAATTGTATCAGCATACATGATAACATGTCCACTTGCATTTCTAGCACATCTACCTATAGTTTGAATTAATGAGCGTTCACTTCTTAAGAATCCTTGCTTATCAGCATCTAATATGCATATTAAGCTTACTTCAGGGATATCTAATCCTTCTCTTAGAAGATTAATTCCGACAATACAATCATAAATACCTTTTCTTAGGTCCTGAATAATTTTTAGACGTTCTAAAGTTTTAACTTCACTATGTAAATATGCGACTTTGATACCCATCTCTTTTAAGTAATTAGTTAACTCTTCACTCATCCTGATAGTAAGTGTAGTGATTAATACTCTTTCATTCTTTTTAATTCTAACTTTTATTTGTTCAATAATATCATCAATTTGATTAGTAGTAGGTTTAACCTCAATTGTAGGGTCAAGAAGACCAGTAGGCCTTATAATTTGTTCTATAAATGTATTATTGGTATGTTCAAGTTCATAATCTCCTGGAGTTGCTGAAACATAAATTGCTTGGTTAATCTTTGATTCAAACTCTGTATAGTTTAGTGGTCTATTATCAAGAGCACTAGGAAGTCTAAAACCGTAGTCTACTAATGTTTGTTTTCGCATTCTATCTCCGTTATACATTCCTCTAACTTGGGGAAGAGTAACATGAGACTCATCTACAACAAGTAAAAAGTCATCAGGAAAGAAATCAATTAAACATGTAGGAGTTTCTCCCTCACCACGTAGAGCTAAATGTCTTGAATAGTTTTCTACTCCATTACAAAATCCTGTTTCTTTTAACATTTCGATATCATAATTTGTTCTTTCTCTAAGACGTTGCTCTTCTAATAATTTATTGTTATCTTTGAAATATTTAAGTCTGCTTTCTAGTTCAGATTCAATTCTTCTTATTGCTTCTTCTAATTTTTCGGGGCTTGTTACAAAGTGAGAAGCTGGAGAAATTGTTACAGTTTTTTTATCAGCTATAACAACACCCGTTACTGGATCAAAAGTAGAAATTCTATCTATTTCATTGCCAAAAAGTTCAATTCTGACTCCATGAGCATGTTCATTCGCAGGAATAACATCAATAATATCTCCGCGACTTCTAAATGTCCCACGATGAAAATCAATATCACTTCTCTCATAAGTCATATCAACAAGACGGCTTACAATATCATTTCTTTTTATAGTATCGCCTACAGTTAGTACTAGCATTGATTTTTCATATTCTTCTTTTTCACCAATACCATATATACATGATACACTAGATACTACAATTACATCTTTATAATTAATTAAAGCAGAAGTAGCACCATGACGGAGTTCATCTATTTCATCATTAATAGATGAATCTTTTTCTATATAAGTATCACTTGATGGTACATATGCTTCAGGTTGGTAATAATCATAATAAGAGACAAAATACTCAATATGATTATTTGGAAACAATTCTTTAAATTCTGAATATAATTGACCTGCTAAAGTTTTATTATGAGCTAAAACTAGGGTTGGTTTATTAACACTCGCAATTACATTAGCAATAGTAAAAGTTTTACCAGTTCCTGTTGCACCTAATAATACTTGTTCTTTTTTTCCATTTTTTATCCCATCAGCTAATTCTTTAATTGCTTTAGGTTGATCTCCACTTGGCTTGTATTTTGATACTAACTCAAACATATTTGTTACCTCTTATCTATTTTTTATTCCTTTATATTATTCCCAAATTAAAATTAATATCCCGTAGTTTTTATTTAATGACTTTATTATATATTAGTTAACTAAATTGTGCAAGTGATTTTAAATATAATACTTTTAAAAAAAGCTTAGCTTTGATATAATAAAGATAGGTGATGCATATGAAAAAGTTTCTTATTATATTTTTAAGTATTTTATCAGCTTTTTGTTTATATGCAGAGGCAGCTTTAAAAGAAATGTATATTGTTGGAGAAGGTATTATTAAACTATCTAATTTAAAAGAATTGATTCATTTTAGTTATTATAATACCCAATTTTTGCTAATGTTAATTATCGGCGTAGCTCTTATAATTTTTTATAAAAAATATTTATTTATGCCTAAAAAGAGAAGATATAAAGTTCTTAGTTTATTATTTTCTTTATTTTTAGTATTTGGTTATAGTTATAGTATTAGTGGAACAACCTATTTAGTATTTGGAAATATTATTTGTATAGTTATATCTATTATTCGTTTTATCACTTATTACTTTTTTATATCTACAATACTAGAGTTAGTTACTAATTATCTACTTAATCTTGATTTATCAAAAAAGAGTGAAAAAAAAACTCTAAAAAAATTTAAGGAGTATTATGAAGCCCACCCTTATAAAGTAACTATTTTAGTTCTTTTAATTTCTTGGCTTCCATATATTATCAGTTTTTATCCTGCTATCTTATCACCAGATCCAGCTAATCAAATTAAACAGTATTTTAATATAGAAACTCATTATATAACTGGAGTTAATTTAATTAATCCAAATGTATTAATTACAAATCATCATCCTGTATTTCATACTTTTATCTTAGGTGGATTTGCAAAAATAGGCGATTTAATTGGAAGTTTAAACTTTGGGATTTTCTTATTTTCTTGTTTTCAAATATTTATTTTAATTAGTGCTTTATCTTATGCACTCGTTTATTTAAAAAAAGAAAGCATCCCTTTTATTTATCGCTTTATCGTATTGTGTATTTTTGCATTTACTCCAGTATTTCCTTTTTATGCTTTAAGCCCAGTTAAGGATACAATATTTGCTAGTTTGTTTGTTTTTTATATTATAGAACTTCATAAGCTCATTACCAATAAGCCTTATAAAAAGGTAGATTATATTGGATTATTTTTATTACTTTTAATTATGATGCTAATTCGTAATAATGGGGTTTATATAATATTACTTAGTTTTCCAGCTTTGATTATTTTACTTAAAAATAAAAGATTTAAATTATTAATACTTTTACTTCTTAGTGTATCTTTATATGTATCTCACAATAAACTGCTGCTTCCATATATTAATATTACTCCAGGAAGTATTAGAGAGACTATGTCTGTTCCATTTCAACAAACAGCTAGATATGTAAAGTATTATAATGAAGAAATAACAAATGAAGAAAGAGAGGTAATAGATAAAATTTTAGAATATGATACTCTTGCTTCTAGATATGAACCTCACTTAGCCGATAAAGTTAAAAATAAATTTAATAAAGATGCAACAACAGAAGATTTAAAGGCTTATTTTAAAGTTTGGTTTTTATGTTTTTTTAAGCATCCGGGAGTGTATATAGATGCATTTTTAAATACAACCTATGGTTATTTTTATCCTAATACTTCTAATTGGTATATCTATCATGAATATGATACTAAATTAATAGAAGCAGGTCTTCCATATCATTATAATGGTCTTAAAATAGCTAGGGGAGCTTTAACTGGCATTGGGGTTGCTTATCCTTATATTCCAATTGTGGGATCTTTAGTTAATGTAGGATTTATCGTGTGGATATATCTATACTTATTAACATTTATGATTACCGAGCATAAGAAAAAATTAATTCCATTATTATTACCAGCATTTGTTTTATTACTTACTGTATTAGTGGGGCCAGTTAATACCTATTTTAGATATATTTTTCCAATTATGATGAGCCTGCCTCTTATTATAGGATTATTACATAGTTATATAAAAAAAGAAGCTAATAAAAATTAGCTTTTTTGTTATAATTATAATTAATTATAATATATTAATAACAGGTGTTAATATGAAAAAATTTTTTAATAAAGAATTAATATTAAATATTTTGATTCCCATAGGCTTAGGAGCAATAATAGGATTTATCAGTAATACAAGCGCTTATGGATCATTTAATAAGCCGCTATTATCTCCTCCAGTAGTCATTTTTCCAATAGTGTGGACAATTCTTTATTTTTTAATGGGACTTGGGAACTATCTTACAAACAATGAAAGCAAATACTATAAATTACAACTTATAGTAAATATAATTTGGCCGCTTATTTTCTTTAGATTAAACTGGTATTTAGTAGCGTTTTTTTGGTTAATTCTTTTAATCATTTTAGTAATACGTATGTTAAAAGATTTTAAAACAATAAAAAAAGAAGCCTTTTATTTAAATCTTCCTTATTTATTATGGCTTTTGTTTGCAGCTTATTTAAACTTTGGAGTATATTTACTTAATTAGTTTTCTTTTTATTAAATACAAAGAATTTACTAATTATGTAATTTCCAATTGTTACAACTATTTGAACAATAATTTTAGCAATTTTATCATTTCCGTGTAATACGGTTACGAGTAAGAACATAATTAACATATCTGCAAGCAGTGTAACTACACGAGAAGCATAGAAAGATGATGCTTCTTTTATCATGTTTTTTTCTTTACTTTTAAACACATATTTGCGGTTTGTAAAATAAGCGAATGTTACAGCACATACCCAACTAATAATGTTAGCAAGTTGTAGTTGCCATCCTATTTTAGGATCTAATATAGTGTATACACATAAATAATAACTAGCTAAACTTACAACTGTTGTTAGTCCTCCGACAATTAAATAGTTGATTATTTCTTCATATTTTTTATATAAGTCTTTTAGTTTTTTCACTTTTATTCACTCCTTATTATCATTATACCTAAATAATTTAAAAAAGAAAATATTTTTCTTTATTCTTTTTTAATTTTTGGTATAATATATAAATGGAGTGATTTTTTATGAAAGATGAAAATAAAAATAATCAAAATAAAAAAACTACTCAAAACAAAAGCAGTAGTAGTAAAAATAAAATAAATAATACGAAAAAAAATCAAACAAAAAAGGCTAGCACTACTAAAAGTGGAGCAAATACTAAAGCTAGAACAACTACTAAAACAAATACCAATAAAAGTAGTAAATCAGTGGCTAATAAAAATAAAACAACAACTGGAACTAAAAAAACTACTGCAAAAAAAGCTACTACTAATACTAAAAATATAAATTCAAATAAAAAGATAGATACTGTAAAAAAAGAAAGTTCAGTAAAAGAAATACAACCTCAAAAAGCAATAGAAAAAGAGGCTCAAAGTGATGAATTTTATGATATTTTTGAAGAAGAAAAGAAGTTAAAGCAAATTAGAAAAAGTAAAAAATATAGTGTTCTTTATTTTTACTCTTTTATGATTCTTTATTTAGAAATTTTAACTAAAGTATTAGTTACTAAAAGCGCAACAGGAATTATATATACATTGCTTTTTAGTGCGTCTGTTATTCTCTTATTAGGATTATTATCTAATATATTTAAAAAAAGAGCTAATAAGGTAATTACATATATATTTACTATTATATTTAGTTGTTATTATGCATTTCATTTTTTCTTTAATAAATTATTTAGTAATATATTTTCTTTTAATACTATTGGAATGGCTGGGAATGTAGTAGAGTTTAAAAATATATTATTTGAGACTCTTTCTAAAAATGTTATTTTTATTATATTATATTTACTTCCTATCATATTACTTGTTATTTTTAGAAAGAAAATAAATTTTGAATCTTTTAGTTGGAAAAATATATTAATTAAAATTATGGTTTTATTTGGGATATTTATGCTATCTTTGGCATCTTTATTTATTAATCGAAATGAAATGTATTCGGCCTATAATTTATATTATAATGTTAATAATGAATTTAAAATGGTAGAAAAATTTGGCTTAGCTACTTATACTAGATTAGATATAAAAAGAGTATTATTTGGATTTGATGAGGAAATTACATTACATCCATCTAATAATAAGGTAGAGGAAGAACCAACTATTTCTTATAATAAAATTGATATTAATTTTGATGAATTAATTAATAATGAGAGTAATAATACTATTAAAAGCGTTTTAAGCTATTTTAAAAATAGTGAAGCATCAAAGAAAAATGAATATACTGGAATGTTTAAGGATAAGAATTTGATTTTCATTTTAGCAGAATCTTTTAATACAATTGCAGTAGATCCTGAACTTACACCAACTCTTTATAAGTTAACTCATGAGGGATTTGTATTTAATAATTTTTATTCTCCTGTTTTTTTAAGTACTACAGGAGGGGAATTTCAAGCTACGACGGGACTAATTCCAACTCAAGAAGTTTTATCAACATGGAAGAAGGATCTACCAACTTTAACTTATTCATTTGGAAATGCCTTTAAAAGTTTAGGATATAATGTGCGAAGCTATCATAACTGGGAATATGATTATTATGAGAGAGATAAAACTATGAGTACTGAAGGTTTTGATTCTTTTTCAGCTTGTGGAAATGGACTTGAAAAAATAGTTAATTGTAAATGGATCCCAAGTGATATCGAGATGGTTAAGAAAACACTTCCTGAATATAAGAATGATGAACATTTTGTAACATATTATATTACGATGTCTGGACATGGACCATATCATTTTGGCTCTAGTAGTCCGATTGCTAAGAAAAATAAAAAGTTGGTTGAAAAGTTACCATATTCTGATTCTGTTAAAGCTTATCTGGCTACACAAATTGAATTTGATAGAGCACTAAAATCTTTAATTGATGGCTTAAGAGAAGAAGGAATTTTAGATGATACAGTAATATCTTTTGTAGGAGATCATTACCCATATACCTTATCCTTAGATGAAATAAATGAAATTAGTGATTTTAAAAGAGATGCAGTTGTGGGAGTAAATAAAAGTAATTTAGTTATTTGGAATAGTGCAATGGAAGATACCATTTTAGTTGATAAAGTTGGAAGCGAAATAGATATTTTACCTACTCTATTAAATTTGTTTGGTATAGAGTATGATTCAAGGCTTATTATGGGGAATGATATACTAAGTGATACACCAGGTTTGGCAATATTTTCCAATCGTAGTTGGGTAAGTGATTATGGAGTATATAATACTGGTAAATTTACTATAAATAAAGGCGCAACATTAGATAATGAAGAAGAATATATAGAAAGTATTAATAAAATAGTAGCCAATCGTTTTACTGTAAGTAGTCAAATAATTAAGTATAATATGTATGATTATATTTTAAAATAAATGGTAAAAAGAGGTTGTTTATAAACCCCTTTTTTTCATACACTATATATGTACACAGGTATTACTTAGTACAAATTATGTTTTGATATCAATCTAATATTATATGTATTAACGATATTAAAAAGTAATATCTAAAAAGAAGAGAATTCTCTTCTTTTTTGTATTATACATAAATAAAGTGTATACTTTTAATATTTTAACATATAATAATTATATAAATATTATATAGATTTAATATATAAATGCTTGACTTTTATATATTAGAATGGTATTATATTTCTTATAGAAATGGAGATGTATTTATTATGGCTAGTACAATGACAGCTATAAGTGTTCAAATAGATAAACAAGATAAGGAACAAGCAACTGAAATATTGTCAAGATTGGGAGTTTCAATGAGTGGATTAATAAATATGACTATTAAGCAACTAATAATGAGGGGAAGTATTCCATTTGAAGTATCAATTCCAAAAGAAGAATATGAACTCCTTAAATATTTTACAAAAGAAGAACTTGAAGCATCAGCAAAAGAACTTGAATATATAGAAAAACATCCGGAAGAGTATAAAAGTTATAAAAATGTGCAAGAATTAAAAGAGGCTTTAGCATCAGATGACTAATTATAAAATAAAATATACAAAAGAGTTTAAAAAATCATTTAAAAAAATAGAAAAGCAAGGGAAAGATATCAATAAACTAATGAGTGTTGTCGATATGCTTTCAAGAAAAGAACAATTAGACCCAAAATATAAAGATCATTCATTATATAATGACAAAAGATTTAAAAATTGTAGAGATTGTCATATTGAACCAGATTGGGTACTCATATATAAATATCTAGAAGAAGAAATAATTTTATTATTAGTAAATACAGGAACTCATAGTGAAGTATTAGATAAATAATACTTCTTTTTTTATTTTATTAAACTCTTAGGGTAAGGATTTCTTTCATCAGTCCTATAAAGTAAGTAATCTATTGAAGTTTTATAAAAATCAGCTAGCTTATGTAAGGCATCAATAGGTATGTTTATTTTTTCAAGTTCATATTTACTATAGTTTGATTGATCGATATTTAATAATCTAGCTATATCTTTTTGAAATAGGTCTTTATCTTCTCTAATTTCTTTTAGTCTGTTCATATTTATCACCAAAAGAAATATATCATAGTTATATTTTAACTATTGACTTATAGTTATATTTTGCCTATAATGGAATGGTAAAGGATAGGGATTGTATGAAGTTCGAAACAATAAAAAAAGATAATAGAAAGAAATGGATAGTAGGAGTTATAGCAATACTTGCTATAACATCAGTAGTGTTCTTTGTATCAACAAGAGCAAATTACAAAGCTGAACAAAGATTAAACTTAATAAATAAAACTGTTAATTATAGTATAAGTGATTTAAATGTAATGGCAATAAAGGTACAAAACTCTAGCGGAGGATATGATACGGTAGATACAGTACCAACAAGTGGATATACACTAAGTAGCGAATCATATTGTGAAGTAAATGGAAGTAAAGACACAAGTATACCTATAGAATATAAAGATGGCAAAGTAGAAATTGGTATAAGCAAAAAAGGAACAAAGTGCTATTTATTTTTTGATAAAGAATATTGTACTAATGATTTATGTAGAAATTTAATAGCAAAGAATGAAATGGTACATGAAACATTTACAAGTGATAGTGGCGAATTAATAGATACAGGATATAGATATGAAGGGCGAAATCCAAATAATTATGTAAGATTCAATAATGAGTTATGGAGAATAATCGGTGTATTTGAAGTAGAAACAACATCTGGAACAACAGAATCATTGGTAAAAATAATAAGGAAAGGAGGTATAGGGGTCATTGCTTGGGATACATATGGAGACTATGGTTCAAATGATTGGACACAGTCAGATATAAAAACAATATTAAATGGACAATACTATATTGGAGAAGATATAAATTATACATATAGAAATCCAAGTAACTCTCACGTTAGTTCTAATCCAACAGTAACAATAACAGGAAAAAGTATTAAAGATACAGCAAGAGATATGATAGAAAATGTAAAATGGAATATTGGTAGTGTTTCATCTCCTGTTCAAACTGCGTCAGCGATTTACATAGAAGAAAGAGGAATAAAAGGAGCTGCTGCAAATCCAAGTGTAGCAACATGGAATGGATATATAGGCTTAATGTATCCAAGTGATTATGGATATGCAGTAGATAGTGAAATTTGTCCAAGAACAACAACTTTAAATAAATATGGGGACATGAGGATACAGAAATGCTTTAGAAACAATTGGCTTTATAGTGGTAATAATCAATGTACAATTGCATCTCATTCTTCATGTAGTAATACTGTCCTTTATTTGTTTGGCGGTAAGTTGTTGAACACTGAACCTTCATCCATAAATGCAGTGTATCCGGTAGTTTATCTAAAATCTAATGTATCTATAGTTGATAATGGAAAAGATGGTTCACAATCTAAACCATATGATTTAGTATTAAATTAAGTATTAATTTCTGCCTATATAGCTTTTCTATTATATTATATATGGGCAGAAATGTTTCAAATTTCATATGAGAGAAGTTATTTCTCTCTTTTTTGTTTGTGTTTTTTTAATTTAATTAGTATAATAATAATGGTGATAGTATGAATCCAGTAATGTTTAATATTTTTGGTTTAGAGTTTAAATGGTATTCAGTTTTAATATTAATTGGTATTATTATAGGAGTAATATTAGTTTTAAGAGAAGCTAAAAAATTTAATATTTCTAAAGATACAGTTATTGATTTATGTTTTTGGGGAGTTATTGTTGGACTTATTGGAGCAAGACTTTATTATGTAGTATTTAATATTTCTTATTATAAATATAATTTATTAGAAATATTTGAAGTATGGAATGGTGGACTTGCGATTCATGGTGGCTTAATTTTTGGTGCTATAGCAGTTTATGTTTATACAAAAAGGAAGAATCTTGAGTTTTTAAGAATTCTTGATATTGCTGTTCCAGCTATAATTTTAGCTCAAGCTATTGGCAGATGGGGCAATTTCTTTAATAGTGAAGCACATGGGTTTGCAACCACTATTGCGCACTTACATGCTCTTCATGTGCCTGAATTTATTATTGATGGAATGAATATTGGAGGAATTATTTATTTACCAACATTCTATTTTGAGTTTTTATGGTGTTTACTTGGATTTATTGTTTTACTAATTGTAAGAAAATATAAATATATTAAAGTAGGGGGGACTACATGTATGTATTTAATGTGGTATAGTTTTGGCAGATTCTTTATTGAATCATGGCGAACAGATTCTCTTATGCTTGGAGGATTTAAAATAGCTCAAATTATTTCTATTGCTTCATTTATTTTTGGTTTTTGCTATTTTATTTATTTAAATAAAAAAGGAAAATATGTTAATTTATATAATGATATAAATAGAGATAGAATAAGTTAAGAAATATGGGAGGAAGAAAAATGTATGATGTTATAGTTATTGGTATGGGTATTAGTGGCATATCAAGCGCTATTTATTTAAAAAGAGCGGGAAAAAATGTATTAATGCTTGAGGGTTCCGCACCGGGAGGAATAATTAATAATATAGTTAATATTGAAAACTATCCGGGTATTAAAAGTATAAGCGGACCTGATTTTGCTTATAATCTTTTTTTAGAAGTAAATGAACTTGGAATAGAATATAAATTAGAAACAGTAACGGATGTTTCTTTTGATTCCATTAAAACTGTAAAAACTGGAAGTGGTACCTATCAAGCAAAATATGTTGTAATAGCTACAGGAAGACAACCTAAAATGTTAGGACTTGAAAATGAAGAAAAGTATTTAGGTAGAGGAATTAGTACATGCGCATTATGTGATGGCGCTTTATATAAAGGTAAGCATGTTGCGGTTATAGGTGGAGGCTCTAGTGCTTTAAGTGAGGCTATTTACTTATCAAATATTGTGGATAAAGTTTATCTTATACACAGAAGAGATGAATTTCGTGGAGAAGAAATATTAAGTAAAGAGGTACGTAATAATTCTAAAATAGAACTCATTTTAAATGATGAGGTAGTGGATATAATTAGTGAAAATGATGAATTTAGAGGTATTGCATTAAAAAGCGGTAAAGAATTATTAGTATCTTGTGTGTTTATATATATAGGTTTTTTACCAAATACTAACTTTTTAAAAAACACAAATGTTGATTTGGATAATGGATATATTGTTGTTAATAAAAACTATGAAACAAATATATCAGGAGTTTATGCTTGTGGAGATGTTATAAAAAAAGATATTTATCAGATAGTAACCGCGGCTAGTGAAGGAGCAAGCGTAGGGATAAATATAAGTAATTTGTAAAGAAATGTTAAGTCATATTAATTATTTGGATATGGTAATAATTAATATGTTATAATAATTTTGGATGATAGTGAGTACTATGTTCAGAATAATATGCTAGGAGGTGAAATTAATATTGATTAATCACCTTATTAAAAAAAGGAAAAAGGCTTTTTTTAAAGGACATGAATATTTTAATGCATTAAATAATGAAGTTATTAACTACGATAGGTCTATTAATACTTTAGGTGATATGGAAAGATATTTAGGATCATCTGCAGTAGAAGTATCAAAACTTATATATTCTAATAATTTCTTTTATGAATATCTAAAATATTCTTTTATTGGTAAAAAGTATGACAGAATACTTAACTTTATTTTAATATTGATATTATTAATTTTTGGCATAGCAATGAAGGCATCTTTTGAATACTTTAATAGAAATTTAGCAATTATAATTAATATAATTTTGGTAGTTGTGTATATTATTTTGTTAGTAATAGTTTGGAAAGAAGAATCCTATAAAGAATATTATAATAATACATTTTTTAGTTTAATAACTAATCCATATGAATGCGCTAAATATTATTATGGAAGAAATAATCTTGATGAAGATGAATTAAAACAAAGCTTGCCTCATTATACTAGTTTAAAAAAATATAATTCATTTACAGCAACAATCAGGGATGATAGTGCTGGGTTATCAGATATTATATTAAATGATACTTTTGAAACTATTGATTCAAATGGACTTAAAAGTAGTAAAAGTGAGAAAATATTTAGTGGATTTTATGCAAAATGTGAAAAGAATATTCCATATAATATTTTAAAAGGAAATACTATTAGAATAATAGAAGATGACAATTTAGTCTCAAGTATGGCTGAGGATACATTTAAGGGAATATATGAAAGCAATTTAGAATATAATTTTAATTCTGAAGAGTTAAATAAAGCTCTTGATTGTAGAATGAGTGGTTCTTCTGGGTTTATTGATAATGAAGATGCGATGCATGCTGTTACGAAGATTATTACCCCAGCATTTGAGCAAAGAATGTTATTCTTAAAATATAGATATAATTCGTTTAATATGAATATAACAGATAATGGTATTACTTTTTGGGTGAATATGGATAGTAGTTTATATCAAAAAATTAAACAAGGAACATTTTTAGATTTCAAAAAAACATATAAGGAAAAATATTCTCATGTATCGAAGCCATCAATTAGTTTATTTGGCAGTGATGAATTTCAATATTATAATGTATTTCCTTATATGGAAAAACTATTTGTTATAAAATATTTATGTTATTTATATAATACATATATGGATCAAGACAATTATTATGATATTAATACTAACGTTATTGATTCTTATGAATTAGGTATTAAAAATATATGTGAAATGAATGTTGATGAATTTGAAAATTTATATAAGAATGAAATAAAAAAAGCTAAAATAGAAGCAAAAAATAGTAGAGTTTAGAAAGATAGGAGTGATAAAATGGATGCTATTTTAAATTGGATTAGTAAGAATCCCGTTCTTACAGTTGTTATTGTATTAGTTTTATTAATAATTTTAATTTATAATAATTTAAATGCTAAAAAAAGAAGAGTTGAAAAGTCTTTTAGTAATATTGATGTTTATTTGGAAAAAAGGTTTGATGAAATAGAATCATTACTTGATCAGACAATGAACAGTTATAAGTTCGAAGCTGATACGCAAACTCAGGTTGCCGGGCTTAGAAGTGGTATTAGTAAGGCTAAAAATGGTTCTATTAATGATAAAGTTGAAGCAAGTAACCAAATTTCAGCATTTATTGCTAATCCTGCTATACGCACAGAAGCGTATCCAGAATTAGATTCGATAAAAGAAATTGGCATGTTTACAGCTAGAGAGACTGCTAACGTAGAAAATGAAATATCAGCAGCTAGAAGACAATATAATAGTAATGCTACTTCTTACAATTCATTAATTAGATCTTTTCCTTCTGTAATAGTAGCAAAAGTGATGGGATTTAGTACTCCATTTGAATTATTTAAAGTTTCTGACGGCAAAAAAGAGCCACCAGTAGTAAAACCATACAATTAATACTTAGATAAATAAAATGATAGATTTAAAATAGTCTATCTTTTATTTTTTTATTATGATATAATTTATTATCATAGAGGTTGATTATGTTGGGAGGGTGTCTTTATGACTTGTCCAAAGTGTAGAGCAGAAAATGTTGATACTGCGTTATTCTGTTTAAATTGTGGTCAAAGATTTAAAAAGAAGAATAATATTAAAAAAATAATTTTAATTATTATTGCTGTTTTATTATTGGTGACTTGTATTTTTGGAATAGTAGGAATATTTTTTAAGAACAAAAAACAAGATCTTTCTGGTTATGGCGCAACACAGGAAGAAAATATTATTTCATATGTTAATTCTGAGGTTGGTATACCTAAATTTGTAGATGGTAATTTTTCTAAGGTTATAGTAAAAGATGATAATGATATTTATAAAGTTTTAGATGATGTTAAAGACTTATTAAAAATTACTGATTCTAAACAAGAATTTTCTGTTGAAGAGAAACATTCTTATGAAGATAATACATATTATCGTTTAAATCAAGTATATGAAGGTTTAAAAGTATACAATAATGATATAATTGTAACAGTTGATAAATCTGGACTAGCTAAAACTTTCGCGGGAAATTATATTCCTAATATAAATATAGATATAAATAATCAAAAATCTAAAGAAGATTTAGAAAGTATCGTTTTGAAAGATTTAGGAAGTAATGCTAAGATTTATGAATCAGAAAAATGTATTTATGCTGATAGTCAAAATACAAATTTGGTATATGTGATAAAAGGATATTCAGATAACGATGCTAGAGAGTATATTGTTGATGCTGTAAGTGGAGAAATAATTAATAAGTCAAGCTATTTTGAAGAAGCAATTTATAATTATACTGGCAAAGGAATTAAAGATATAGTACATAGCATTCAGATAGAAGATTATTATGATTTAGGAGACTTAAAGACAAAATATCGCTTTATTGATCCTAAAAGAGATATCCGCATTTATAATTTTACTCGTGTTGGACCTGTAATGGGGACATTCGCATCAGCTGTTAATATTATAGATGATTATATAATTAGAGTTGATTTAATTGATAATGATATCAAGTATTATGATATGGAGCTTGCTAAGGCTGCTGTTACGACAATGAAATATTATGAAGATATTTATGATTACTATAAAAATGTATTAGGAAGAAACTCTTATGATAATAAAGGAAGTTCAATAAAGATAAACTTAGGAATAACAGCTGAGACATTTTCAAGTAAAGAACTAGGGAATGCTTTTTGGAATAGCCTTACAAACCAAATGTATATAGGAAAGTATGAAGGATATTATTTAAGCTTATCAAAAGATGTATTAGGGCATGAATTTACTCATGGGGTAATATCACATACTTCTAAATTTGCTAATTCTCCTAAAAAAGCGGATAAAAATAAGGCGTTTGAGACCGGTGCTTTAAATGAGGGAATAGCTGATGTGTTAGGGTCTTTAATCGAGGATAAAGATTGGTATATTGCAAAAGAGTTTGGAACTCCTAGAAATCTGGAAAATCCTTTTGCCAATAATCTTCCCAAGAAAGTAGGAGGAGACTATTATTTCCCAGATTATTATATGAAAGGTTATGAATTAAAAGATTATTTAAAAGCCGTTGGTGTTTCATCTTTAAGTGAAATTGATCAAGGCGGGGTTCATACGAACGCTACAGTTATAGGGCATGCTGCATATTTAATGGATAGGTATGGTGCATTTTCTTCTCATAAAGAAATGGCAAAAGTTTGGTATAATTCTTTGTTTATGTTATCTTCTTATGCCGACTTTGAAGATTTTGGCTTAGCTTTAATTAAATCTGCAGAAAACTTAGGTTTATCTAAAACATCAATTACAAAAATAAAGAATGCATTATTTGAAACTAATATTCTTGAAGATAATCGTGTTAAAGTAACTGGCAGTATTATAAGTGGAGAAATACCTTTAAAAGACGTTAATATTGAAATATATAGATATGATGAAGAACAAGTTTTAGAAAAAGTTATAACAGATAGTGAAGGTAAATTTAATGTAGAATTATCTAAAGGCGTATATAAATTTAAAATCACAAAGGAAGGATTTGAAGATTATCAAAAAGATGTTATTGTTTTAGGTGATACTGTTGTTGATTTGAAGATGATTAACATCGTTACAAAAGAGTTAGAAGAAACTAATAAATCCGGATGTAAGAAAAAAGGATACCATGCTATAACTGCATATTTTAGCACACTAACTGATGATGAGGGAATAAGTGAAACCATGTGTATAAAAGATGGCGATAAACTTGATTATAAAATGCTTGAAAAAACGATCAATAATTCTTTCGGAGATATGATTAATGTTACTACAGATGGTAAAATATTTAAAATGCAAACATCATATTTTACTTTTAGCTATGCATGGTATTATAAAGACACAGATAAAGTATATGATTTTAATAATCCTGTTCATGAAAATGCCGTTATTGAAATGAAATGGATTGATTTTCCAAATTTATTTGGCTCATAAGTGTAAAGCATTATTTAAGATATTGACTTTGAAATAAATATATATTAAAATTAACTTAATAGTATAGATATCTTAGTATTTTTATTAAGTATGGAAGAATGGAAGGAATATGTTTATATGAACGAAAATTTAACTAGCAAAATTTGTCCTAATTGTGGAGCTGTTAACACTCCAACAACAAATTTTTGCATCAATTGTGGAGCTGCTTTGCAAACTAATGCACAAGCTGTAGCTCAACCTCAAGCCGTAATTCAGCCTCAAGCTGAGATTCAACCACAAGCTGTAATTCAGCCTCAAACTGTGGAAACGCCTCAAGTAAACCAATTTGAAGGTCAGGCATTTTCTTCACAAGTTGCTCCCGCTACAGAGGGTGTATCACCAATGGCTATGAATATGCAACCTCAAGCATTTAATAATCAATTAAATGCCGCTGCTCCTCAAAATGGAATACAAACCGGAAAAATGAATTATTTTAAGTATATTATTCAAGTATTAATAAGACCTTTTAGTGAGTATAAAGATCATGAAGAAATAAACGAAACTAAACATGCTGCTATTATGTCTTTAATATTAGTTGTAATATTAACTTTATTAAGATTACTAAACTCAATTGTTTCAGCAGTAAAAGTAACTAGCTTTTTTAGCGGCGAAACCGAATGGGTATGGGAAAATTTAGAAAATGTAGAATTTTTTGATGTTATATCTAAAGGATTTTTAACATATGCTGGTATATTGCTTGCAATTGCTGCAGTGTACTTTATAGCTAATTCAATTATTAAGAAAGGCGCTAAATTTAGTGAGGTTCTAGCTGGATCTGCAACTGCATATGTACCATTTGTAGCTGGTAGCGTTTTAAGCTTAATAGTAGGATTATTTTCAATGACTGGCGCTTTAATTTTTATGGTTATTGGAATTGTTTACTCTTTAGTAATGTTGGTAGAATTAATGAATGATATTATTAATATAGAAGATAAGAATACTAGAATAATATTACATTCTATATGTCTTTCAATTTTAGTAATAGGTGGAGGATACATAGCTTATAAGATTTTACTTAGTACTATAACTAGTGGCCTTGGCTCTTTAGGAGGCTCTTTAGGCGGATTAGGTTCTTTGGGAGGATTTTTAAAATAAAGCATTTTAATTAATGCTTTTTTATTTAAAAAAAATTCAATTCATGCTATAATTAAAATATAATAGATAAGAGGTAAAATATGAAGAAGCTAAAATTAAATAAAAAAAATGCAATAATTTTGGGAGCAATAGTAGCTTTGTTGGTTGGTGGAATTATACTTGCAGTTACTTGTTTGGGCAAAAAAGAAGTGGATAATAAAGGGTATACAAACGTGCCACATGAAGAAGAGGAAATTTATGATCAGCCCAAAGTTCAAATTGTTGATGTAAGTAGTAAATCTAGACCATTTGCAGTTATGATTAATAATGCGCCAGCAGCAAGACCATATCATTCAGGGCTTCAAGATGCGTTTTTGGTCTATGAAATTGTAGTTGAAGGTGGAATTACAAGATATATGGCATTATTTAAAGATGAGCTTCCAGAAATTGTTGGAAGTGTGCGTAGTGCTAGACATTATTATTTAGATTATGTTTTAGAAAATGATGCTTTTTATGTTCACTGGGGATGGAGTCCTCAAGCCCAAAAAGATATTAGTACTCTTGGTATTAATAATATTAATGCTCTAACTTATAGTAATCCTTATTTCTTCCGTAAGCAATATGGTAGCGTAGCAACAGAACATACAGGCTATACAAATTTAAAAGAAGTATCAAAACTTGTAAGTAGCAAGGGCTATAGAAGTGAAGCTAATAAAAATTTATTACTTCATTATAGTCCAACTCCAATAAATCCCGAAATAAAACGTGATGACGCTGTAAAGATTAATATTAAATATTCAAGTGGTTTTGTAACTAATTATGTATATGATGAGAAATCTAATACATATTTGCAATCTGTTAATAATGTAGCTCATAAAGATTATCAAACTAAAGAGCAATATAGTGTTAAAAATATTTTAGTTTATCAAATTGATAATAAAACAATTGCTGGTGATGATAAAGGAAGACAAGAATTGGATAATAAGGGACATGGTGAAGGATATTTTATTACTGGTGGAGTAAGTTATCCAATTACATGGGATAAAGAAGATAGAAGCAGTCAAACTGTTTATAAGTATAAAGAAACAGGAGAGGAAATAACTGTTAATGATGGTAATACATGGATTCATATCGTTCCTAAAACCGGAAGCATATCTATTTCATAAGCATCATAAATTGTTAATGGAGGGTATATGGAAAGTGTGATAAATTTTTTACTAAATAATTATATTTGGTTTTTAGTAATTTGCTTGATTTTGATTTTTGCATTAATTGGTTATTTAGTTGATAATACAAATAAAGATGTAAAGGAAAAAAAATTAAAACCGATAGCAAAGGTAGAAAATGAAATTTCAAGTGAAGTTCATCCGTCTATTGAAGAATACACAAATGATGACTTTGACGAACCATTAATAAATGAAAAATAAGTAAAATAATATTTACTTATTTTTTATTTTTGATATAATATTAATTGAAATGGAGGTAAAATTATGGAATTAAAAGGAACACGTACAGAAGCTAATTTAATGGCTGCTTTTGCTGGGGAGTCACAAGCTCGTAATAAATATACTTATTATGCTAGCAAAGCTAAGAAAGATGGGTATGAACAAATAGCGGCTATTTTTGAGGAAACTGCTAACAATGAAAAAGAACATGCTAAAATGTGGTTTAAAGAATTACATGGAGGTAAAGTTCCTGATACGTTAACAAACCTAAAAGATGCAGCTAGTGGCGAAAACTATGAATGGACTAATATGTATAAAGAATTTGCTGAAGTTGCAAGAGAAGAAGGCTTTGACCGTATTGCTAAATTGTTTGAAGAAGTTGGAAAAATAGAAAAGCATCATGAAGAAAGATACTTAAAGTTAGTTGGAAATATAGATGATAATTTAGTATTTAAACGTGGCGAAGAAGTAGTTTGGATTTGTCGCAATTGTGGATATGTTTATGTTGGAGAATCTGCTCCAGTTGTATGTCCTGTTTGTGCTCATCCACAAAGTTTTATGGAACTTAAAAGCGAGAACTATTAATGTTCTCTTTTTATTTGACTATTTGATTCTAGTATGTTAGAATAACCACTTGCAAAGAGGGTTATTTATGGATGCGCTAGATTTTGATTTAATATTTCAACTTTTACCGGATGAACTTTTAAATGATTTGTTTTTTAATCAAATTATAGAAATAATAAAAAACGCTAAAGATATTAAGCTTTTAGGTGAAGTAGGCGTTAGTGATAGTATGTATGAACAAATTTCATTAAAAGATAAAACAAACTTTAAAAAGAATGAATCAACAAACGCTTTATTATATTTTCAGCTGCTTGTATGTAATGGACTAATTTCTTTTGCTTTAAAGAAAAACGAAAAAGGGCATTTAATTTTAAAATTTTCTATATTAGATACTGTTACTAGGCAAGATATTAAAATGGTTTTAGAAAAGTCTCCTACTGCCTCTAGAATAACTACTACAAAAATTGTAAAAGAAGATGATATAATTGTTGAATATGATTATGATATCCATTTATATGATTATTTATATAATGAAATTCCTATAAATTTGGAAGCATTAAAAGATGATGAATTTGCTTATACTTTTGGTATTCCAATAGAGTTTGCTGAGTTTTTTAGAAAAAACTTTAGAAAATATGCAAAGTATTTAAATGATAGCAAAGAAAAAGCAGAAATGGAGTTTGAATTAGAAGAATTAAGTGATGAAACTAGGTATCAATTTAAATCGCCATTTTATGTAAGTGACTTATTAAGTTTTTTTAATAATGAAGAAAGAAAAAAGGTAAAGGATGTTTCTTTAGATAGCTTAGAAAAATGTTCGTTTAAAGAAAATGAGCGAATTAACTATTTAACAAAATTACTTTTGGATACCGTAGGGTGTGATGGAGAGATTGTTATACCTGAGTCACTATACTCAATATTTACTAATTATCTTTATAATATGAATTCGTTTATTCATGCTAAAGGAGTCATTATTAAAAAAATGGAAGACAAATATATTATTTATTATGTTGATTTTACAAAAGGTAACACTATTTGTATTCCGTGTCAAATAGATACAGAACATTTACATATGCTATATTATAAGTCAGATGAAAATGCAAATGTTGAAGGATTAAAAGAATTTTTTGGAATTAGTCCTGAAGAAAAACCAAAAAGATAATTGCTTTTTACTGGTTTAAGTGATAAAATAAGTTCATAAATGTTGATTAAGTAATAAGTAACTGCTTTTACTACTATTTAGAGACTAAATATCTTAGGCTGGAAATATTTAGAGTGAAGAAAGGTATGTGAATTTCGTACTTAGGAGTTTTAATAGTAAGTCGTGCTATAAACGAAGAAAGTGCTAGAAAGTTCTAGAAGTTGGGTGGTACCACGGGTATATCTCGTCCCAACATTCTAGACTTTTTTTAATTTTTAGGAGGAGAGTATTATGGAAGAAAAAATATTAAATTTAAAATCTGATTTAATGGGCTATTTGAATGATGCTAAGAGTGAAGCAGATATTTTAAATATTAAATCAAAATATGTAGGTAAAAAAAGTGAAATTGCGAGTCTTTTATCTGGTTTAAAAGATATGAGTGTAGAAGATAAGAAAAAATATGGAAGTTTAATTAATAATACTAAAAAAGAAATGGAAAATTTAATTAATGAAAAATTAAATTCTTTAGAGTCTAAAACGAGAGTAAGCTTTGATGATACACTAGATTATGAAGTAGAAGTTGGATCACTTCATCCTGTTACTATTGTAGCAAGAGAAGTAACAGATATATTAAAGAGAATGGGTTTTAGCATTGTAAGTGGCCCTGAAATGGAAACAGAATATTATAATTTTGAAGCGCTTAACGTGCCAAAAGATCATCCAGCTCGTGATATGCAAGATACTTATTATCTTGATAATGGTATGCTTCTTAGAACTCAAACTAGCGATAATCAAATTCATGCTATGGAAAACTTTGGAGCGCCATTACGTATTTGTGCTCCAGGAAGAACTTTTAGAAATGAAGACTTAGATGCTAATCATGAAAATACTTTCTTTCAAATTGAGGGAATGGTAATCGATAAAGGAGTTTCTATTGAAAACCTACTTTATGTTATGAAGCAAATTTTAAGTGAAGTATTCCATAAAGACGTGAGTGTTAGACTTCGTCCAGGATTCTTTCCTTTTACAGAGCCATCTTATGAAATGGATATGTCTTGTTTAATTTGTGGAGGTAAAGGGTGTCCAACTTGTAAAAACAGTGGATATATTGAAATGGTTGGAAGTGGTATGATTCATCCAAACGTTTTAGCTTCTGGTGGAATTAATCCAGATGAATATACGGGATTTGCTTTTGGTATAGGGCTTACTCGTCTTGCGATGATGAAATATAAAATTAATGATATAAGAGTTTTAAATAGCGGAGACATTCGTTATTTAGAACAATTTCATGTAGAGTAAAGGAGGAATAATATGTTAATATCTTGTAATAAACTGAAAAGCCATATTAAAAATAGTGATGATATAGATTGGAGAAATATTTGGGATACTTTTACAATTAGATGTGCTGAAGTTGAAGATGTAAAAGTAGTTGGAAACTCATTTGAAGGAGTTGTTGTTGCAGAAATTAAAGAATGCGTAGATCACCCTGATAGTGATCATATGCATGTTTTGCAAGTGGATGTTGGGGAAGATGAACTTATTCAAGTTGTATGTGGCGCTCCTAATGTTAGAGTTGGTCTTAAAACAGCTCTTGTACGTGTTGGTGGTAGAATTGATGATATAAATATTACAGCAAGACCCTTAAGAGGCATAGTATCAAATGGAATGTGTTGCTCTGGAAATGAGCTATCAATTAGTGATGACCATGAAGGAATTTTAGAACTTCCAACTTCTTGGAAAAATGGTGAAGATATTAAAAAATATTTGCCAGAAATTGATGATATAATCGTGGAAATTGATAATAAGTCTCTAACTAATAGACCAGATCTTTGGGGACACTATGGGATTGCTCGAGAGATTTGTGCAATTACTCTTCATGAGTTAAAGCCACTAGAAACCTTAGAAATACCAAATGATAAAAAGAACTTAGATATCAAAATTAATAATCCAGAATTATGCTATCGCTACTCTGGTCTTGAAATTGAAAATATTAAAAATAATAAAACGCCACTAGCTATGCAAATCTATCTTTATTATGTAGGAATGCGCTCTATTTCGCTCATTGTTGATTTAACTAATTATTTAATGCTTGAACTTGGTCAGCCGATGCATGCATTTGACAATCGGATTGTTAAAAATATTGAAGTTGGGCTTGCCAAAGATGGAGATAATTATACAACACTAGATGGCGTAAATCGCAAGCTTACATCTGATACATTAATGATTAAAAATGGTGATAAATATTTTGCAATAGCTGGCATAATGGGCGGGGAAGATAGCGAAATTTTACCTGACACTACGGGAGTTTTCCTAGAGTCCGCAACATTTAATGCTGGAAGTATTAGAAGAAGCGCAGTTTCGCTTGGCCTTCGTACTGAGGCAAGTGCTAGATATGAAAAAAGTTTAGATCCTAATATGACAGATGTTGCAATAAAAAGACTTGCTTATTTATTAAAATTAGAAAATCCAGAAATGGAAATAGTATCAAATTTAACTGATGTCTATCCAACAAAAGTTGAGAGTGAAGAAATAATACTTGATAAGAAAACTCTTGCAACATATATGGGTATTGTTTTAAGCGATGAAGTAGTAGTAAATATATTAGAAAAGTTAGGATTTAAGGTTAGTGTTAGTGATAAGAGTTATAGTGTTGTTGCGCCTACAAATCGCTCAACAAAAGATATAAAAATAAAAGAAGATGTTATTGAAGAAATAGCGCGAATTTATGGCCTTGAAAACTTCAATCCTAAACCTCTAAAACTAGATTTAATTCCTAAAGATTTAGATCCAGTATTTGATCAAGAATATAAAGTTAAAAGAATGCTTGCAGAGAAATATAATATGCATGAGGTTCATAGTTATTTATGGTATGATACACTAACGCTAAAAGAGTTAGGAATTCTAAAAGATAATGTCAAGCTACTTGGTAAAGAGGTTAATAATGTTTTAAGGGATAATCTGTCTTTATCTTTAATGAGTATTGTAAAAGAGAATTTCAAAAATTATAATTCATTTAAGATTTTTGAAATTGGAACTGTTATAATAAATAATGAAAACAAAAGAATGTTAAGTATAATTTTGACTGATACAGAAAAAAGATTAGAAAATATTTATATAGAGGCAAAAGAGGTTGTTAAATATTTATTTAAGGCTTTAAAAAATAAAGATGCTATATTTAGAAACTCGGCTAATTCAACAGCTTATACTAATGATGAAGTAAGAAAAAGTATTATAGTTGATGAAAATATAATTGGAGAAATAAATGTTTTAAAGAAAGAATATGTAAATAAACTTTCTAAGAAAAAAAGTATTGTTACAATAGATATTGATTTTGATAAATATGTTTCTTTAAATAAAAATACTAAATTTGCAAAAGAGGTAAGTAAATATCCTAGTGTTACATTAGATTATACAATAATTTTAAATAATAAAAAGTATAAAGATTTAAAGGAAGCTTTAGATTTATTTAAGAGTAATTTAATTAAAAAGCAAGAATTAGTTAGTGTTTATGAAAATAAATATATGATTCGTTATACGCTTGGAAGCGATAATAAAACTCTTGAACAAAAGGATTTACAAACATTCCAAATAAGATTTATTAATCATATAAAAGAACAAGGCTTTGAGATAATAGAATAAGCTTTGTTCTTTTAAAATGTGTAAGCATAAAATAATTTGTAAAAAAGGGTTCTATTTTTGTCAATTTTGTGTTAAAGTTATAGTAGTGATGAAAATGAAAAAGATAGTTATTTTTGGAGGAGGCTCTGGGCTTTCTCAAATGCTTAAAGGGCTAAAATTATTTCCAGTAGATATTACAGCAGTAGTATCTGTTTCAGATAATGGTGGTTCAACTCTTAGATTAAGACGAGACTTTAATATACCTGCGGTAGGGGATATTTCTAAAGTTATGATGGCGATGAGTAATACTGATCAAGATATTGTAAATTTAATGAATTATCGTTTTAAGCAATCTAAAAGCCTAGGTAATCATTCAGTTAAGAATTTGTTATTAACAGCTCTTTTAGAACAAAAAGGTGATTTTGCTAGTGCGATTCCAGTATTAGTAAAACTCTTAGATATCGAAGGACAAATTTTACCAGTTACAGAAGATAATGCAGAGTTAGTGGGACTAGATTCAAAAGGCAAAAAGATCCTTGGCGAAACAGGAATTACAGAATGTAAAGAAAAAATCAAAAAAGTAATGTATGACCGAGATGTAAAAGCAAATCCAAATGTTATAAAAGCTATAGGAGAAGCTGATTTAATAATATTTTCATCTGGTAGCTTGCTTACTAGTATTATACCAAATATTATTATTCCTGATATTGTAAAGGCAATAAGAAAAAGTAAGGCCCCTAAATTATACATATGTAATTTAGTTACTCAACCAGGAGAAACAGATGATTATAAAGTAAGTGATCATATAAAAGTTTTAGAAGAGTATTTAGGCAAGAAAACGATTAATATGGTTATAGCTAATAATGTAGAAATACCTCAAGATTTAGTAAAAAAATACGCGACTAAAGAACAAAAAGATCCTGTTTTATTAGATGAAGCCGTTTTAAATAAAATGGGTGTTAGAGTAATTAAAGATAAAATATTTACGATTGAGGATGATTATTTAAGACATGATACATTAAAAACTGCTTATCATATCTTCTCTGTATTAATGGAGAAAGAATAAAATGACATATACTACGAGAATAAAAGAGGAAATATCAAAAACTATACTAAATGAAAATGAAAGAGTCTGTGAATTATCTGGATTTATTAGATTTGCTGCGGATATTAATAATAGTATTATAATTACTTTGGAAAATGCTAGTGTAACAAGACATATTTATCGTAGTTTAAAAGAAATATTTGGCATTAGCCCCAAGATTACTATTCGTAATCAAAGAAGATTTAGAGTAAAACAAATATATATTTTAGAAGTACATGAGAAACAAGAGGCAATTTTAAAATTTTTAAATATAATTGATGAAAATAAGAAAATACTACCTAATGAGTATTTTCTTTCTAATAGAGAAGAAAAAATAGCATATTTAAGAGGGGTATTTCTAGCGACTGGAACGATTAATGATCCTGCAACTAGTGGATATCATTTTGAAATAGTAACAGATAGAAGTAGAGAAGCGGTATTTTTAACTCAAGTATTTCGCGATCTAGCTATTCATGCTAAGCATTTAAAGAGAAACTCAAAATATATGGTTTATATTAAAAATGCCGAAGTAATTAGTGATATTATTCGTATGTTTAGTGCCACAAATGCTTACTTTTATTTTGAAGATATAAGAATTTATCGAGATCATAAAAATATGGTAAATAGATTAAATAATTGCGAAATAGCTAACCAAGAAAAAACAATTGCAACAGGTTTGAAACAATTAGAAGATATCGAATATTTAAAAACCAATGATTTATTTAGTTTGCTTGATGATTCAGCCAAAATAGTTTTAGAGTATCGTGAAAAATATCCAGAAGTATCGCTAAAAGAACTTGCAGATATTATTTCTATGGAAACAGATTACACTATAGGAAAAAGTGGTGTTAATCACCACTTTATTAAAGTAAGAAACTTAATTAAGAAGCATAAAGAAAAATCAAATTAAATGATTTCATCAATTAAGCCATATTTAAGTGCTTCATCAGCACTCATATAGTTATCTCGTTCACAATCTTTAATAATTTTGGCAATTGATTTGCCAGTATTAGATGCTAAAATTTCATTTAGCTTCTTTTTTATTTTTAAAATATGTTCAGCATGAATTTTTATGTCTGTTGCTTGTCCTTGTGCTCCTCCTAATACTTGATGAATCATAACTTCAGCATTCTTTAGAGCGCATCTTTTTCCTTTGGTTCCACTAGATAAAAGAAATGCTCCCATAGAAGCTGCCATTCCTACAACTATGGTCTTAACATCACTTTTAATAAAATTCATGGTGTCATAAATGGCAAGGCCACTTGTTACAGCCCCTCCTGGGCTATTAATATATAAGTAAATATCATCATGGTTTAAGGAATCTAAATATAAAAGTTCACTTACAACGATAGAAGCTACATTATCATTAATTTCACCGCTTAAGAAAATAATGCGGTCTTTTAGTAGTCTGGAGTATAAGTCATAAGCGTATTCTTTATTACTAGTTTTTTCAATTACTGTTGGTACAATGTTCATATTTTTTCACCTATATAATATATAGTATGATTTTTAAGATTTTATTCAGTAAATTGACAAAAATAATAAATTATGATAGAATGTATACAGATGAAGGATTCTTCATATAATAAAAAAAGAGATACATCTGATTTTTGCGTGTTAGGTGTATACTCTACGTTTGCGTAGTGAAAACACCATTCATGCTGAAGTGGTGTTTTCTTTTAAGTTAATCCTTATTTTTAAGGCTTAAGATTGTGTAAAACACAATTAGTGCAAACGCAACTAACAAATCCAAAAGATTTAATCCTTTCTATAATATTTAATATCATAGAAATCACCTCGATTCTATCATCTAAAGATGAGGGAATAGAGTAAAACACCTAACTATCATATGTATCTCATAATAATTATACAATACAATTGTACGTTATTCAAGATTAATATATGAAAACTTCTATTTTTTTATGACAAATAGAAAAAAATATGATAAGATATAATAGAATAAGGGGTATGTGATATGGAGTTAATTACAATATCTTATGAAAATAAAAAAGAAGAGTATCCTAAAGGAACTAGTTATTTAGAAATTAGTAAGCATTCAAAATTAAAAGATACGGTTTTAGGAGTTAAAAAAAATAATGAAATATTTTCTTTAACTGATAAAGTAGTGAAGGATGAAGAAATAGAGTTTTTTGATTCTACTTGTACTGAAGGGGCAAAAATTTATAAAGCCGCAGTTAAATTTATTTTTGAAGTAGCTCTAAAATCTACTTTTAAAAATGCAGATATTCACTATTTACATAGTGTCCCTAAAGGAATGTTAGGAGAAATAATATCTGATAAAAAATTTACAAGTGAAGATATTTCTAAGATAAAATCTGAAAT
The DNA here is from genome assembly GCA_946554525.1 of uncultured Mycoplasma sp. Taxonomy (GTDB): domain Bacteria; phylum Bacillota_I; class Bacilli_A; order RF39; family UBA660; genus Caccenecus. The sequence goes on along the minus strand of CAMNSE010000007.1, from coordinate 6,227 downwards.
GGCTAAAATTATTTTAGAAGATCATCCCTTTACTCGTTATAATATATTGAAAAAAGAATTAGAGAATTATTATGAGGCTTCTTGTTATTTTGAAAAAGCAAATAATATTCAAGTATATGATTCTATAGTAACAATTTATAAATTAAAAGATTATTTAAATTATTTTTATGTTAATCTTCCATATAGTACAAAGTATGTTAGTAAATTTGATTTAAAATATTTAGGTAATAATCGTATTATATTTTTGTATCCCAGCTCCTTAACTAGTGGCCGTATTCCTGAATATGTTCATCATGAAAATATAATTCATTCATTTTACGAAGGACAAGATTGGTTAAAAAGAATGAATACTCCATATTTGGCAAATTTAAATAATCTTGTTAGTAATGGTGAAATTAAAGGATTTATTGAATCATGTGAACTTCATTTTAATGATCAAATAAAAAGAGCTAGTAAAGAAATTTTAAGAACAAGTGAAAGAAAATTTATTATGATAGCTGGTCCTTCAAGTAGTGGTAAAACAACTACTACAAGAGTGTTAGGATCTTACCTTAGAAGTAAGGGGTATGAGCCAATTTGTATTTCAACTGATGATTATTTTGTTGAAAGGGAGAATACTCCAAAAAATGAATTTGGTGAATATGATTTTGAATGTTTACAAGCAGTAGATGTCGAACTACTAAATAATCATTTACTTGCACTACTAAAAGGTGAGACGGTAAATGTACCTATGTTTAATTTTATGACTGGTAAAAAAGAATATCATAACCGTCACATAAAATTAAAAGATAATAGCATTATATTAATAGAGGGCTTGCATTCACTAAATGATGATTTAACCCCGTTTATACCTGAAAGGTATAAATATAAAATATATTTAAGTCCTTTTATTCCGCTTAATATTGATAGACATAATTATATTTCAACGCTTGATTTAAGGCTTATTAGAAGAATGGTAAGAGATAATAGGACTAGAGGACATGATGTTTCTAAAACACTTGCTTCATGGCAAAGCGTTAGAAATGGGGAAGAAAAATATATTTTTCCTTATGTTCATCAAGCAGATTGTATTATTAATACAGCGCTTCCATATGAACTTGGAGTTTTAAAAGTATTTGCAGAGCCACTTTTATTATCTGTAGATACAGAATCACTTTATTATGAAGAAGCAAGAAGATTATTAAAATTTTTAAGAGGGTTTTATTCCATTTCTAGTGAAATGGTAGATAAAAATAGTATTCTAAGAGAATTTATAGGAGGAGATAGTAATGATTAGAGTAGCAATTAATGGTTTTGGTAGAATAGGAAGACTAGCATTCAGAAGGATAGTAACTACAACAGGTTTTGATATTGTAGCAATTAATGATACAAAAGGAGCAGAAGATTTAGCTTATTTAGCTAAATATGATACCGCTCAAGGTTCTTTTTATCCTGATCTTATTACATATGAAAATGATGAAATAGTAGTAAATAGTAAAAAAAGAATTAAAGTATTTAATGAACTTGATCCAGAGAGACTTCCGTGGAAAGATTTAAATATTGATTTAGTACTTGAGTGCACTGGTAAGTTTACAACTTATGAAGATGCTTATAAACATATAAATGCAGGAGCTAAAAAAGTTTTAATATCAGCACCTTCAAAATCCGATAACGTAAAAACAGTAGTATTTAATGTGAATGATAGTATCCTTGATGGAACTGAACAAATAGTATCTGCAGCAAGCTGTACAACAAATTGTTTAGCACCAGTAGCTAATTTATTAGAAAAAAATATTGGTATTGAAAGAGGATTTATGTCTACAATCCATGCTTATACAAATGATCAGGCGACACTTGATGTATCTCATAAAAAAGGAATTTATTCAAGACGTGGTAGAGCGTGTGCACAAAATATTGTTCCAACATCAACAGGAGCAGCATCAGCTATTGGAAAAGTAATTCCAAGCCTTGAAGGAAGACTTGATGGAGGAGCTTACCGTGTCCCTGTAATGGATGGATCTTTAGTAGAACTAACATTTATTCCTAAAAGAGCAACAACTAAAGAAGAAATAAACCAAATGTTTGAGGCAAATCAAAATGAAACATTAAAAGTAACACATGATCCTATTGTATCTAGTGACATTATAGGAAGTGATGTTGGAGCTTTATTTGATATTTTTTCAACAAGTGTAACACCAAACCTAATAAAAGTAGTAGCTTGGTATGATAATGAATATGGATATACGGCTCAAATGCTTAGAACTGCAAAAGCTATGTTTAAATAAACATAGCTTTTTACTTCCTTAATTAATTATTCCATTTATATTTTGTATCTTGTTTGTTCAATTGCATCATTTTATGGACAATGATGCAATTGACAATATTTATGATGCAATTAAATTTAAACTATTTATTTTCTATTTGATTATTTTGATTTATATATTTATAATCTAATGCATTTTCTTTAGAGATAGCAGACATTTTTGTCTCTTGTTCATAAGATATTCTTGCATCATTTGCAACTTTACCTCCACGTTTAGCAACTTTCATATTTTCATTTAAGCCTTGTGGATGCTCACTAGTTGCAATATCACGAGTAGCAATTTCGCCGATATTGGTTAGGGCAATTTCAATATCAGTCATATTATCTCTTAAAGACTCTTTTCTTAAACCTTTATATGCTTTGTATTCACTTGTTTTCATACCTGACCAGCCTTTGTATATTTCATTTGTAAGTATTGCATATTCCTCTGGTTTTTCAATACCTCCATTTTTCCATATATCAGTTAGTTTAAATCTATCAACAATAGCAAGTAATCTTTTTTTTATCCATTCATCACTATAACCTTTGCTACGATAATAATTAACAACCCTATTAGCAGCAATCTCAGGATCAAATACTTCATCGATTCTTTCGCTTCCTAAATTAGCAAGCCATAATTTAAAAGGTTCTGCCTTTGGACTTGGAACAGATTCGATTAATCTTAAAATTCCTTTTGTATCCAAAGTGTCTGTTGCTCTCATTTTTCCGTCTTGCGCTCTCATTTTCAACTGGTTAGTATTACTAACCAGTTCACATCCTTCGTCTTTTAATTTACCTTTTAACCATTTCCAATAATTTCTAGATTTATCATAATCATTGTCAGTTAAAGCACTAATAACATCAATTATACTAAAATAATAATCCTCAATTTCACTATCCCACACACTTCTAATTTCTTTTTCTTCGAATAATCCCACAATAGTTTCTAATTTATTTTCTTTCAACATTATCACATCCTTTTTCGTATATTTAATATTTTCCAAAACTTTTTCATTATATTTTTTTAATGCTTTACTATTAATTTGCCATTCTTTTTATCTAGATTTTCAATTCCCATAATATTTTTATCATTTGCTAAAATTACTAATGCTTTTCTTGCTGTTTGATTTAGTTTTTCTAATCTTATTTTTTGATCAATATTATTATCAATCATACTTGCATTTAAAACTTCAAGATTGCTTAAAACTACTAAATGAAGTATATCTGCATAATCTCTTATATTTCCTTCTAATTCAGGATTTTTCTCTCTCCATTCTTTTGCTGTCATTCCGAATAAAGCAACATTTATAATGTCAGCTTCATTAGCATATACAAATTGCTTTTGTTCATCTGTTATTTTGGGAACTATATTTTCCTTTGCTAGCTACTATGCCTTTAGCATTTGTCCTTGTACACCACTGACTTGGAGACATTGTAAAAGATTTTTTAGGCGCTTCATTTTTAATTAGGCTGAATTCCGCCGAATTAAAATTTTCATTACTTAGTACTTCCCATAGCCCTAGGAATTCTATTGTATCATAATTACTTAACCATTCCTCCCTTTAACGAATTATCAAGCCAGTGTTATCATATAAATGTATTATACTATAATAGATTTATAATGTCAAACAAATATTCGCTTTTTGTGAAAATAAAAAAGATTAAGCATTAATTAATTCCCTAATTTCTTTTGGCTTAATCTTTTTTATTTGTTCTCTTTTAATACACTCATTTAGTTTACCAACGCACCAGTCAGCACTAAACCCACTTATTTCACATATTTGCTTTAAATCAGCAGTGCTTATTTTTCTTATTCCTTTTTCATAATGAGTAATAAGTGTTCTTGAAACATTTAATTTACTTGCTAATTTTTCTTGAGTATAATTTAAATCTTTTCTAATGGTTTTTAAATTATTTCCAAGTATTTTTAAATTTATTTTTTCTACTTTGATTACATGTTTATTTAAATCTTTACAAAAGTCAAACATGTAATCAAATGTAACATCAGCAAAGTTGCATATTTTATTTATTTGATCTATGGAGAGACCTGTATAACCATTTTCAATATCAGATACGTAGCTTTTTGATATACCTAAGATATCCCCAAACTCTTTTTGAGTTAATTCTTTATCTATTCTAATTTGCCTTGCTTTTTCTTCTACAATAGTTATATTTCTTATTTCTTTTTCCATAATAATCACTATGAATATTATCTTAGATAATTTTAAATCTCATAAAAAAGTACGTATATTGTAACATTTTTGTTGAAAAATAATCCTTGATATTATATACTATTATTGTAACATAGAAAAATATATGATAGGTTTTGATATCATTTGTCGAAGCTAATGAAAAATATTAGTAAATATGATATAAAGAAGTAAAGGATAGGGATAATATGGAGTTTGAGACATTAAAAAAAGATAATCGTAAGAAATGGCTTATTGGAACAGTTGTAGTACTTATAATAGCATCAGTAGTGTTCTTTGTATCAACAAGAGCAAATTATAAAGATGAACACAGATTAAACTTAATAAATACGAAAGTTACTTGGAATCCAACAGATCTAGAGATAGTATCTATCCAAATAAAAGAAGGAGATAGTTATAGAGATATAGATGCAGTACCAACAAGTGGATATACATTAAGTGATGAGTCATACTGTGAAGTAAATGGAAATAGAGATACAAGTATACAATTAGAATATAAAGATGGTAAAGTATATATCCAAGTTGGGAATAAAGGAACTAAGTGTCATTTAGTATTTGAAGAAAGTGATGATATTACTATACTTGCAACATTAAATAATGTAGCAACAGATACATTTCCAGCTAAGAATGGCAGTTATATGCCAAAGAGTATAAGTTGTACAGGAGATGTAGATGCAAAGTTTGATTTAATAGATTGGCAAGTAGAAGTAGATGCAACAAAAGGAACAACATGTACAGTTGATTTTGAAGCCAAGAAAAGTGAGACTTTTAACACATACTTAAAAAGTAAAGTATGTAGTTCTAGCGTAACAAATGAGACACAAGCAAAAGATTGTTTAGTAAATGAGAATGGATATAGATATGAGGGAAGTGATCCTAATAACTATGTATTATTTAATGATGAATTATGGAGAATAATAGGCGTATTTGATGTAAAACCTAGTGGATCAGATACAATGCAATCTTTAGTAAAACTAATAAGAAATGAAACGTTAGATGGCTTAGCGTGGAATTTATCTGGTACTAGTGTTGACCCATGGAATAGTGCAACACTACAATCTAGTTTAAATAACGGATATTTAAATGCAGCAGATGAAACATGTTATGCATATTCGACAAGTGTAACAAAAACATGCAAATTTAGTGAAAGTGGAATAAAAAGCGGAGCAAGGGATAAAATACAAGCTGTACAGTGGAATGTAGGCAAAGCTCAAAATACTATGAACGCAAATAAAATATATACGTCAGAAATAAGTGCAACGTGGAGTGGAAGTGTAGGCTTAATGAGTGCCAGTGATTATGGATATGCTACATACGCATCAACAGGATGCCCGAGATCAACAAATATAAATTCATATGGAAAAACAGATTGTGCTGGAAAAAACTGGCTATATAAAGACGGTAGTCAATGGACACTAACTCCTGATTCTTATTATACTGGCTATGCTCTTTATGTCTTACCCTATGCTTTCATTGGAGGCATTTCTATGACTAATAGCCATGGTGTTCGCCCCTCTATATATCTAAAATCTAGTGTCAAGATTTTGGGAGGATTAGGAACACATGAATTACCATATGTAATAGATTACGGCCTTCCAATTCCGGGCTATAATTAAAAATATTTTTTAAAGTAAATTAATTTTTTAAAGAAAGTAGGCAAGAAATATGAAGAAAAAGATTTTAGCAATAACTAGTTTAATATTAATTGTTACAGTGTTAATAATTAATATAAGTAA
>CAMNSE010000006.1 GCA_946554525.1 uncultured Mycoplasma sp. | reverse complement strand
CCCCCCCCCGGAGTCAATATTTTTTATATTTTACATATATTATATTAGGGTGATGCCTATGTTTGGTAGTCCGGTTAATTCTGGCCTTACTTTTACCAAAGTCTTATCTGGTTTATCTAAAACACTTAATGTTGCAAATCAAGTAATTCCATTATATCGTGAAGCTAAACCAATGATTCAAAATGCTAAAACTATTTTGAGTGTTTTTAAAAATGTAACTACCACAAATAGTTCTACAACTTCAAATGACATTAAGAAAACGAATGAGATTAAACAAGATACTAAAAAAGAAACTTATGTAAGAAATAGATTCAATAATCCTAGTTTCTTTTTATAAGTTTCTTTAATTCTTTAATATTTTTTTTATGATGAAATCTTTTTACTATGTGTTTTTTAGGAATGCACTCAAGTATTTCTTTTTCTTTTTTAATTAAGTGTAAGAAATATTCTTTGTTATTACTTTTTCCGTATTTTAGAGTGAATTTAGAAATAAATTCTTTTTCTTTGGTAAATAATTCTATTACATAGAATTTCTTTTTCTCTTCAATAACAATTTCATCTTTTAAATATAATCCCATTTTATATAATTTTGTTCTTAATACTTCGTGATTATTATTACTGCATAATATATATTTCTCTATGTTTTCTGGAGCATCATCTATGATATTTAATATTGTTGATGTTCCAACACCAGAAATAACCGCTGCATTAATAGAAGTATTATTTATATTAATAAACCCATCTGATAAATAAGTTTTAATTTTTAAATTACTATCTTTAATATTTTTTATTGCCATATTTAATGCATTTTCATTAATATCAGAAGCATAAACTTCTTTACATAGCTTGTTTTCTTTTAAATAAATAGCTAGGTACCCATGATCACATCCAATATCGATTACTGTATCAGACTTATCAATAAGTGTTGCTATTGTTTTTAATTTTAGATTAATCATTAGTCAGATAGAAAATCCTTTAATTTTTTAGCACGTGATGGATGACGTAATTTTCTTAAAGCTTTTGCTTCAATTTGACGAATTCTCTCACGAGTAACATTAAATTTCTTACCTACTTCTTCAAGAGTATGACAAGTACCATCCACTAGGCCAAAGCGAAGCTCTAATACTTCTTGCTCTCTTACTTGAAGAGTCATTAAAACGCTTTTTATTTCTTCTTTTAGAATTTCATTTGTTGCATACTCTTCTGGAGACATACTAGATTCATCTTTGATGAAATCTCCTAAATGGGAATCATCCTCTTCACCTATTGGTGTTTCTAGAGAAACTGGCTCTTGACTTATTTTGATTACTTCACGAACTTTGTCAACGCTAATTCCCATTTTTTTAGCAAGTTCTTCTTCTGAAGGTTCACGATTTAATTCCAAAGTTAACTGTCTTTGAATACGGGACATTTTATTAATAGTTTCTACCATATGAACCGGTACACGAATTGTTCTTGCTTGATCAGCTAAAGCACGGGTTATAGCTTGTCTAATCCACCATGTTGCATAAGTAGAAAATTTATACCCTTTATCGCTATCAAATTTATCTACAGCTTTCATTAAACCAATATTGCCTTCTTGAATTAAGTCTAAGAAAAGTAATCCACGGCCAACATAGCGCTTAGCAATACTTACTACTAAACGCAAGTTAGATTCAGCTAATTTATTTTTAGCAAGTTCATCTCCATTTGCAACACGTTCACTTAATTCTAACTCTTCTTCTGGACTTAATAGTGAAATACGACCAATTTCTTTTAAATACATACGAACAGGGTCATTAATATTTACATCTTTTGCGAGTTCAGTATCATCTAATATGATTGGTTCTTCTTCTAACACTTTTGGAACTCCATCAGCATCAGCTCCACTATCTTCTTCAGCTACAACTTGAATTTCATTTTCCATTAAAGTATTATACATTTCATCCAATGAGTCATTATCCACTTCTAGTCCTTTTAATGCTTCAGCTAGTTCTTCAAAGGTTATAAAACCTTTCTTTTTACCAATATTTACTAATTCTTCAATTCTACTTTCTAAAGATTTAATTTCTACGATTGTTTTTGCACTTTCTTTTTCATTATTTTTCATTTCCTACACATCCTTTTTTTAATTTAATTAATTCTTGAGCAAATTTTATTTTTTTATTCTCATCAAATTCTGTTTTAATTTTTTCTTTTAATTCTTTTATTTTGAGATTATTCTCTTCCTTTTCTAATGAATAAATTGATTCCATGAATGCATTCATTTCTAAATCTATTTCTTTAGCATCTTTAATAATTTCTTTTACATCATCACTTATCTCTCTTGTGCTAGCAAAACTTATAAATGCTGCTAAATCAATTGTTTTATTAAATTCATAATAATATATAATTTCGTTTGCTATATCTCGGTATTTTTTTTTACTAAAAAAACCTAATTCGCGTTCAAATCTTAGAATATATTTACTATCATTCATCATATAATATAAGATATTCATTGCGGCTTTATCATACTTTGATAGTATAACCTTTGAAGTAATTACCTCTTTTTTAGAAATTGCTTTTTTGGGAGCTGTTACCTTTTCTAACTCGCGTTTTAGTAATTCATAAGGAACTTCATATTCTTCGCTTGTCTTTTTAAGAACGATTTCTTTTGTTAAATCGTCTTCAATATCTTTAATGCTTCCTATTAGTTCTTTGATATAACTTACTAAATCATCTGTTTTAGTTAAGTCTTTATTTCTTTTTAAATATTTTAATTTAAAATCTAAGAAGCTAACTGGAGATTTTATATTATCTAGTATAGCTTCTACGCCATTTTTTATGATATATTCATCAGGATCTTTTTCTCCACTAAGTCTAACTACATAAGGAGTAATTCCACTACTTTCTAAGATATTCCCATTGTTATAAGTAGCAGTCTCTCCAGCATTATCATTATCAAACATTAATATTACTTTTGCACGAAGATTTTTAATAATACTTACTTGTTCATTTGTAAGACTTGTTCCCATCAGTGCTATTACATTTTTAATTCCATTTGTATACATTCTTATAGCATCCATATTACCTTCAACAATAATAACTTCTTTTTTTCTTTTAATTTCATTTTTCGCTCGATGGTAATTAAATAAGATACTGCCTTTTTTGAAAATAACACTTTCTTTAGAATTCATGTATTTTGCTTGATCTGATGTAGTATAAATACGACCAGTAAAGCCAACACATTTGCCATCTAAATTATGTATTGGAAACATAATCCGCGATTTAAAAATATCATTTATAAACTCATCTTTTTTATTTACTAATCCTAGATTAATTAAAGTATTGATATCATAGCCTTTACTAATAAGCAAATTTGCTAAGGTATTATTAGTTTCTAGTGCCAAGCCTAAATCAAAAGATTTAATAGCATCTTCTTTCAGAGATCTTTCATTTAAATAATTTTTTGCAAGCAGTCCTTCTTTAGTATTTAAATTGTTTTGGTAAAATTTAAGTGCTAAATCCATGATTTCATATTCAAGTTTATTAGCTTCTGCTTTTATATTTTTAGTCTTTATTCCTTTAAACGTTAAACCGCATTTTTCAGCAACAATCTTAACAGCTTCAATAAAACTTACATTTTCATAATCGCTTACGAATGTAAAAACATTACCTGCGGCACCACATGAAAAACATTTATATATTTGTTTAGATTCAGACACACTCATACTTGGAGAATGATCTTCATGAAATGGACATACACCAAAATAGTTTTTTCCTTTTTGGGTTAATGGAATATAACTAGATATTACATCAACAATATTAGCGCTTGACCTAATATTTTCAATCTCATTGTCATGAATCATAGTTATCACCTCCAAAAAAGTCCCTCTATATATATTTATTACCCGAAGGGGGTCGATTTCCTTTTAAAAAAGTGAAATTTTTGCAAAAAACTTCACTTTTTTATCATTTTTGGACATTTTTTAGCACTCCATAGTAAATTGTTTGACTATAATTATCATTTTTAGTGCATGTAATCAATGTAATCATGTGCTTGTTTTCTCTTTTTAAATTAAGAATTCCTGTCTTTTTTTGTCTTTCTATTTCTTTTATTTCATATTCATAAATTGTGCCTTGATATTCTAGTTTAATAATATCGCTTGTATGGAGCTTATGCAAATTTTGAAAATAAGCTGAAGAACCATACCCCGAATGTCCAAGTAAGATAACGTTGCTCCAATTATTATCTGGCAAAACAGATTTTGGATGAAGATAAATATTTTTATCTACATTATTTTCCTTAGCTAATATTGGAAATAATTCTTTTTTTAAATTTATTTTAGGAATTTCTAGTAGTGCAAAGAATGATTTATCTTCTAATTTTTCTGCTAATTCTTTTTTATTCTGTAATTCTGTTATCTCTTTTTCACCTATTTTTATAGTAGGAAATATTATTCCTGAAATAATAAAACTTATACCTATTAATTTAATGATTCTTTTTTTCATGACATATAATGCTTCCTATAAGAATCATTGCTGTGCTAACTAAGAGGGATATCAAAAATTCATTAACGCCGGTAGGTGGAACTTCAACAATAAAACGATTGGTAATACTTACAATACTTTTAATTCCTTCTTTTATTTCTACTTCTATTACTTCATCATATAGTTCATAATCTTCTAAAGTAGCAATTTCTTTAATTAGATATTTGCCTATTTCTAAATTATTTAATTCTATTATTCCCTCCTCATTTGTTTTATATTCATCTAGTAATGTTCCATCATTTTTAAAAATGGCAAATAAAACATTTCCTAAAGGTTTTAACGTATCAGTATCTAATTTTTTGATAGTGAGAGATCCAGTCTTTTTTTCATTATCTACTTCTATTAAAATTATTTTTTCATTTTCAGTAATTTCAAAGAAAGTACTACTTCCTTTTTTATAATTAAACGGAGGTGATATTTCTTCTAATTCATATTTTCCATAAGGTATTCCTTCTAATTTTATAATACCATCTACAGTGGTTATTTCTTCATTTTCTCCAAAAATTAAGTATTTATTAGTTTCTTTATCCTTAATTTTAAAAGTTACTTCATCAAGTATAAGCTCTTTAGTATCCTTATCTATTTTATGAATTTCCACTCCTCCTTCAATTTTTTTATTAAAAACTTCTAAAAATACTGTTTCTCTATCGTCTTTGATTGAGAAGAAAATTGGCTCACCAGTTAAATAACCGGTTGGAGCATGTACTTCTTCTAATAAATAATTCCCAAAAGAAACCTCTTTAATACTTATCTTGCCTTCTAACGTTTTTATTTCGGTACTTCCATTAAAATACAAATATTCCCCTTTATTTAAAGCTTTAATTTTAAATACGGTTTCATGCATTATTAAATCATTTGTATTTTTGTTTTTCTTAATAATTTCTATATTACCTGTAATTTTTTCATTTAAGAAATCTAAAAATATTACTTCGCGATCATTTCTAATTTTAAATTTAATAGATTTACCTTTTAAATATCCTATTGGGGAAATTACTTCTTCTAACTCATAATCACCATAATCTAGGTTATCTATTTTTATTTTGCCATCAGTTGTTTCTAAAAGCTCATTATTTTCCCATTTCAAATATTCTTTCGTTTTTACGTTTTTAATTTTAAAAATTGCTTTTTCTAAAATTAAATCGCTTGTTTCTTTATCTAGCTTGCTAATTTCTACAGATCCCGTTATTTTATTATTAATAACATTTAAGATAATAGCTTCATCTTGTGCTTTTACCTCAAAATTAATATCATTCCCTTTTAAGTAACCTACTGGAGGATCAATTTCTTCTAACATGTATTCTCCGTAAGGAATTTTATCTAAAATAATCTTTCCATCTTTTGTTTTAATAGTCTCTTTTCCTTTAAATAAAAGATATCTATCAGTTTTTACATTTTTAATTTTAAAACTTGCACTATCTAGTATTAATTTGCTTTCTGAGTCCAATTTATTAATCTCTAAAGACCCAAAAATAGCTTTATTCTTTAATATTGTTCTAGTCGTTGGAGTACTTTTTTCGTTTATTGTAAATTCATAATCTGAAATAAAAGCATATCCATCTCTCCCACTTGTTTGTTTTAAAATATAAGTACTATAAGGTAAATTTAGCTTAATTTTTCCATACTTATCTGTTTTAATAGTACTAATAAATCTACTGGTTGCTTTTTCATATAGTTCAAATGTAGCATCATCTTCTAACTCTAAACTTCCATCAACATTTTCTAAATATTTTTCAATAATGATTTCTTTTTTTATCGGTTTTTCTTGTAAATCTATTTCTAAATCTTCTGTTGTGACAGTAAAATAAGTTTTTTCAGTATTTAATTGATAACCATATGGAGCAATTTCTTCGGTTAAGTAATATTCTCCGGATGGAAAATTTGAAAGCGTATATGTCCCATCACTTCCTAGAGTAATACTTTTATATAATGTATTGTTTTTACGATAAATATTATATTTAGCTCCACCAACAGACAAACCTACATCTTCTGTTGGACTTTTTTTAATTTTAACAGTTGGATAAGTCATTTCGACATTTAAGTAGACTGGATTAAAAAATGTATTCCTGCTAATAACAGTTTGAGAGCTAGATTTGTAAAATAGTGCTCCATCCCTCTTAGAATCATCGTGATGATAAAAGTATATACTTACTATTGCAGTTGAGTTTGACTTGAAAGTTAGCTTGTTGCCTTCTTTTTTTAAAATTGCGTTAACATCATTACACTCAACATCAAATTTAGATAATACATTATTTTCATCAGTCAGTGTTGTTTCTTTTCCAGTTCTTATTTTTAAATATGAATTACTAGAATTTTCGTTCGTAAATGAGGGAATTATATTATGATTTTCTATATCTTTTAATATTTCTTTTATTTCTTTATCATATGAATTAATTTTAGCTCCTGAACTATTTATAAAATATATCTCACCTTTATCACGTAACATATAATCCCATACCATAAACTGAGTTACAACATACCATTTTAAATCGGTTCTATTTTCGTAACCATATCCATAATAAGTAAGTAATTTTAAATAATCCCATTCTTCTTCACTTAACATTTCTGATATTTTGCTAATATAAGTGGTTTTAGTATAATCTCCATCATATAAGTGAATTCCTGGTTCAATACAATAAACTAGCTCATCAGTAGTCCGATTAATAAGCTTCTCCATTCCCATGCTAAAATTCATTGTATCGGTATGAAGCTGTACTCTAACACCCTCAATTGTCTCCCCTATATATATGTAATTTGTTGCTGCATTACTATTAATTGTTGCACTAAAAAATGAAATTAATGCAATAAATAAAATTATTATTTTTTTCATCTATTTTCCTTTTCTAGATAGAAAAACTCATGAAAAGTCTCTCTATCCACTGGAATATAGAGTTTTCATGAGTAAGCGAGATTTACTATAACATATTTTAATTTTTTTGTAAATTGTTTTTCACTATAAATATTGTGATATTAATTAAAGTCAGCAAATATTACATTGCCTTCTCTTTTTAAAATTCTTTTTTTGACACTACTTCTATTTTCATCTTTCTTTTTCTGCTTAATTAAGTAATCCAATTTAAGTAACATTACTTCTTCAGGAACTAAAAATATATCCGATAGCCTTTTAATCATATTAGGATTATGAATAATATCCATATTTTCTAAATTATTCCAACCGCCACACATTTTTAATAGTGTATCTGTGGGTATAAGTAGGTGCATAGCAAAGTCACATGCTGCTATTTCACTGTATTCATCTTCACTTAATTTTCTACTTATTCTTCCATAATGATAATCTATCCATAAATTATAATCCCTTTTTTGCATATGTTTTTCACCGCCTAATAAAAGCGATTTTTATTATATCCAGAAAAATATCTCTTGTCAAACCTTAGCCTTTAAAACCGTGAATTTTTTATTTTGATAATGATTAATAAAAGGAATTATAATGCTTCCCATAAGTGTCGCTATATATGCGCTTTCATATGGTAAAAATGTTACTATTAAACCGGTTATAGCCCCAATTATTATTCCATATACAATCATACCATTTTCACTATATGGACTTATATATAAATCACTTGCTATAAATACAAATGAAAAATATGCATTACCACTTAACATTAAGTTTAAATAATTTATCTTTTGAAATATTAAAAAAAGGATTAATAACACTACTAAATATGAAATACTACTAAAGATAGCAACTTTTTTCTTATAAAAGGGATTACATGCTAAAATAATAAAACTTATAATTATAAAAAATAAACTAAATGATGCTATTCCTCCACTGGTATGCCCTAAAAATATATCAAATAAATTATAACTGAATGCACCTAACTTTTCTCCAATATTTAAATATGAATAAGAATTTATAAAAAGCGCTAATAAAAGTATTAAATGAAGTAACGCTTTATCATTTATATTCACTTTTTTATCTTTTTTTAAATATTCTAATATAAATAAACTCACAAATAAAAGAATAGGATAAATAATCATATTGGTATTAATTGAAATAGAACATCCAACTATAAGGCTTTCCAATATTAATTCTTTGCTGCTAATTTTTAATATTTTTGAAATAACTAAAGCTACTAAAGCACTAATTCCTAAAAAATATAATGGCATTAGTATCTTATAAAAATGAATTAAACTATTTTGATACAATAACATCCCATTTTTATAAATACTAAATATTATTAGTGGGATAAGCGCAATATAATAGCTTTTAATAACATCTTCTTTACTTTTTTTATAATGTAAATAATTCATACTATCGATCCCCTTCTAATAATTCTTTAAAGTTTATGTTTACAGGGCAAATATAAGAACAAAGACCACAATGTATACATTTTTCTTTGGCTAGTTCTAAATAATCTTTGTTCTTAAATAATATAGGATTAAGCCCTACTGGGCATAATTTTAGGCAAGCGCCACAATTTATACATTTTAATTCCTTTTTATCTTTTTCTTCTTTCATAATAATTAAGCTATCGAAATCATTTGTAATTATAAAGTTATTTATATCTATTTTTTTACCTTGCATTAAACCATTTGCAAAATAAACTAATGGCTCTTTTTTTAGCTTGATATACTCTTTCACTACATCACTTAGCTTGGAACCAACTTTAACACTAATTACTGAAGGATTTATAATGCCATTCCCACTAATTGTAATTAATTTCTCACCTGTATAACAGTTTCTTTTTATTCTATTAAATAATTCATAAAATTCTTTAGCCTTTAATATAATTGTATCTTCTTCATTTTTATTTAAATGATTTAATAAAAATGAATTATTTCCTAATAAATATAAATTAGGACATACCTCTATTTTTATATGGGGAGTAGCACCAATCATACTAATTATACGATTAATATTTTCGCTGCTATTTGATTTTACACAAATTGTTACTTGATTAAAACCATAAATTTTAGTTAACTCGTCCAATAATTCTAGAAATTCTTCCCAATGATTTAATAAATAAAAATTTTCATTTAAAACATAGGGTTCATCATCAATACAGTTTAAAATAAAATTCTTTTTATGATTTAATTCCCACGCGATATTACTTGTTAGTCTTTCTTCAATATCTTCTTTTTTCATTACACCTAGTGTTTTTCTTAATGCTCGCTTGTTGACAAATGTTTCTTTAAAATCATTGGCAATTTCAATAAAATCTTGTTTTCCTTTAATACTATTTAGCTTCACTATTTTAGTAACAACTCCCGATATTGAAGAAAATTCTTTTTCTCTACTATTTTCAACTATTTCTTTACCAATAGCTATATTTTCATCTTTCTTAATTTTAAACAAAGAATTTTGATCTATAGGAATATAAATAAAATCTGGCTTCTCATATTTTAAAATTTTACTTGATACTAAAATATTTTCTTTTTCTAGTTCGATTAAACAAGACATATTGACCACCTTAAAAATATTTTAACAAAAATCATATTTAAAATCTACAAAAAGTAAAATAAAAAAGAACAAAATATAATTTATTTTTCATTTTTTTGTTCTTCTTTAAAACTCTTTAAATATTCTTTCAACTTAATTGCTACAGACTCAGGTATAATTTCTGCAATTTCTTCTATATTTGCATCTTTAATTTTGCTTACACTTCCAAAACGCTTAATTAAAGCTTTTTTTCTTTTTGCGCCAATTCCTTCAATATTATCTAAGACACTGGAAATTGCTCCCTTACTTCTAATTGCTCTATGGTAACTTATTGTATACCTATGGACTTCATCTTGCATTCTGGTTAGATAGTGAAATACATTACTTGTTTTATCCATTTCAATGATTTTGTAGCTTACGCCATCTAGTAAGTCATTCGTTCTATGTTTATTGTTTTTTTGTAAACCACATACGCGAATATTTAAATTTAATTCTTCTAAAATATTCTTACAAGCATTAATTTGATTAATTCCTCCATCAACTATTATTAAATCAGGTAATTCAGTTTTATCTACTAAAGCTCGGTAATATCTTCTATAAATTACTTCTTCCATAGTATGATAATCATCATTTTGCTCTAGACTAATTTTATATTTACGATATTCGCTTTTACAAGGTTTACCATTTTTAAACACTACCATGCAACTTACAGTAAAAGAGCCAAACAGATTAGAGTTATCGAATAAATCAATACGGTCTAATTTTTTCAAGTCTAAAATGCTTTTTAACTCTTCATTTGCTTGTTCAGTTTTCTCTTCATTTTTTTGTACTACTTCTAACTCGTTTTCTAAGTTTATTTTGGCATTTAATATTGCCATTTCTACTAAATTTTTCTTTTTTCCTTTCATAGGCACAACAAAACTTGTAGATAATAACTCGCTTAGAATATCTTTGTTAATCATTTTATCGCATAAAACTTCTTTAGGAATTTCGTGTCTATTATAAAAATTCATTAAATATGTATCCAATTCATCCCTCCATTCACCAATAATTGGGAATAAATCAGAATGACCACCTACCATACGACCATTTCTTAAAAAAAGGATTTGAATACTTAAATATCCTTTATCAAAAAAATATCCTACAACATCTCTATTTACATAATCATGTAATTCCATCTTTTGTTTATCTAATATTACATTAATATAATTCAATTCTTTTTTTAATTCTAAAGCCATTTCAAAATTTAAATTTTTACTATACATTTCTATTTTTTCTAAAATTTTATTTTTTAATATATCCCCATTGCCCTTTAAAAATGCCAGTATTTCATTTTCCATAACTTGCAACTTAGAAGCATCGACATTTTTTTCACAATATCCTAGGCATTCGCCTATATGATAGTATAGGCAAACTTTTTTAGGCATTATATCACATTTTTTTAGAGGATATAGGCGATTAATTAATGATACAATTTTTCGAGCCGCATAAGCATTAGGATATGGGCCAAAAAGCATTTTTTTATCTTTTTTCTTAATATTTAAATATCTAGCCACTTGAAGTCTTGGATATGGCTTACTAATATACTCGATATATGGATAGCTTTTATCATCTTTTAGTAAAATATTATATTTAGGATCATATTCTTTAATTAAATTAAATTCAAGTAAGAATGCTTCTAACTCGCTAGATGCAACAATATATTCGAAGTCTGCTATTTCACTAACCATTTTCTCTGTTTTCCCAGTATGAGGCCTATTGAAATAAGAATTAACTCTTTTATTTAAATCTTTTGCTTTCCCTACATAAATAATTACTCCATCACTATTTTTCATTTGATATGATCCGGGTAAATGGGGAATTAATTTTAATTTATCCTTAAACATAATTTTTCACCTACATCTATATTATACTACAAATTTTTAATTTTTTAAGTTATAATTAATATGGTGATTTTATGAAATTATTAAACACTTACACTTTAGAAGTAAAAAAGTCAAAATTTATAGCTTTTTATTTTGAAATTAATTCTTTAGAAGAAGTAGACTTTATATTAAATGATTTAAAAAAAGAACATAAAAAAGCTAGACATTTTCCCTTCGCTTATAAAATAGATACCTGTGTTAAAAAAAGTGATGATAAAGAGCCTAATGGCACTGCTGGTAGCCCAATATTTAATATAATAGAAAAAAATAACTTAGATCATAAGTTACTTGTGATTATTCGTTATTTTGGGAGAATTAAGTTAGGAGCTGGTGGTCTTATTAGAGCTTATAGTAACGCTGCAAAAGAAGTTATCAAAATAGATTAATATAATCTAATACAACGCTATTTTTCTTGTGCTCTTCACTATTATTTTTAATATGCGCATAATATGCTACTATTCCTATGGTTGCTACTATTACAAGAATAAAGCCAATAAGAGATATTAATAATTTTTCATAAAATTTCATATTATCTTCACCATTATTAGTATATCTAAAATAATATTACTAAACAAGATACAATAAATAAAAAATAGTACATTTGACACTATTTTTTATTTTAATTTAATTCTAATTCATATGGATAATCAGTAATCGCATCACTTTCCTTGTTTGCACATTCTTAAACATGATGTTTTTTAAAGAAAAAATAAGCTTAAGCCTATTTAATAAACATTGCATCTCCAAAAGAGAAAAAACGATACTTATTTTCTACAGCAATTTTATATGCATTTAGAATAATATCTTTACTTGATAATGCACTAACTAACATAATTAATGTTGATTTTGGTAAATGAAAATTAGTTATCAGTCCATTAATTGCTTTAAATTCAAATCCTGGATAAATAAATATATCGGTATTGCCAGAACAAGATACAAACTTATTATATTTATGTGCAATTGTTTCTAATACTCTTGTTGATGTCGTACCTACTGCATATATTTTTCTTCCTTCTTCTTTTGCTTTATTTAATTCTTTTGCAGTCTCTTCGCTCATTCTATAAAATTCACTATGCATATGATGATCTAAAATATTTTCAACTTCGACTGGTCTAAAAGTCCCAAGTCCTACATGAAGAGTGACAAATAAGATTTTTACTCCTTTATTTCTTAAGTTTTCCATTAAATCATTAGTAAAATGAAGACCTGCTGTAGGAGCAGCGGCACTGCCAATATTTTTAGCATAAACAGTTTGATATCGGTCTTTTTCATTTAATTTTTCATGAATATATGGTGGCAAAGGCATTTCTCCAAGTTCATCTAATATTTCCATTAGAATTCCTTCATAAAGAAGCTCTGCTATTACTATTCCTTCTTCTTTTTTCTCTATAATTTTTGCACTTAATTTATCACTAAATGTTACTATAGTTCCTATTTTTAATCTTTTAGCTGGCCTAGATAAACACTCCCATTTATTATCACCTAAATCTTTTAGAAGAAGAAGTTCTATTATAGCTCCTGTATCTTCTTTTGCTCCTATAAGTCTAGCTGGTATTACTTTTGTATCATTTAATACTAAAACATCTCCAGCGTTTAATTCATCAACTATATCTTTAAAGTGTTTATGAATGGTCTCACCAGTTTCTTTATTAAGTACCATTAGTTTTGATGTATCCCTTTCCTTAATTGGTGTTTGAGCAATTAATTCTTCTGGCAAGTCATAATTAAAATCATTTAAATTCATTTTTACTTCTCACTTTCTAAAAAAGTTCTTACTTTTTGCGTAATTTCAGAGCCAATATCATCGATGGTTCTTAATTTATTATCAATCATGCAATTTATTTTTTGATATTCATAAATAGAAGAAAGTTCTAAGTAGGCTGTCTCTGCCATTCTTAACATATCAACACTTACAGAGTCTCCTCTATCTTTTTTTAAAAGACATACTTCTTCATAAGGTAAGTATAAAAATAACACTAAATCAGGACGGGGTAAATCCAGTAAAACAAACTCTAAATTATCTAGCCATTCATACATCATATTTCTTTTTTTAATATCTCTAATTTTGCCACCTTGGAATGCCATATTAGATTCTACATAACGATTTACAATAACAATATAACCTTGTTTTAAATAGCTATTTATTTCATCCTTATGGTATCTTCTATCTGCGGCATAATAAAGACTTGAAAGCTTAGGATCTATATTTTCAATTCCTTCTTTAAAATAAGGATCACCAGTTTTTCCTAAGTAAGCTTCTCCAATAATTCTTCCAGTTGGTGCTTCATAATCAGGAAAACTAAAAGAAGCTGTTTTATATCCTAAAGTTTGAAGTTGTTTTACTAGATAATCTGTTTGTGTCTGCTTTCCAGAACAATCTGTTCCTTCAATTACAATTAACTTGCCTTTACTCATGATAGTTATTTCCTTTACTTCTGATGCATTTTTGCACTTTCCACAACATTATTTAGAAGCATGGCAATTGTCATAGGCCCAACTCCTCCAGGCACAGGCGTAATATAAGAAGCGATATCTTTTACATTTTCAAAATCAATATCACCTAGAAGTTTTCCATCTATTCTATTGGTTCCAACATCTATTACTACGGCACCATCTTTTACGTATTCCTTTGTAATAAAATGAGCTTTGCCAATAGCTGCAATCAAAATATCTGCTTTATTTGTAATATTCTTTAAGTCTTTTGTTTTAGAATGCGTAATGGTTACTGTAGCATTACGGTTTAGTAATGCAAGCGCAAGCGGTCTTCCAACAATTTTACTTCTTCCTACAACAACAATATTGGATCCTGCAATAGGAATATTCTCATGTTCTAATAATTTGATAATACCATAAGGAGTCGCAGAAATATATTTTTCTTCATCACTTGCTAAATATCCCATATTTGTAATTCCAAAACCATCTACATCTTTTTCAGGGCTAATAAAACTATTAATATATGCTTCATTAAAGCCAACAGAGACAGGGCTTTGAACAATAATGCCATGAACACTATCATCTGCATTTAATTCTTTTACACATTCGATTACTTCACTTTCCTTTTGACTTGTATCAAAACGATATAACTTAGCATCTACACCTATTTTTTCACTTGCTAATAATTTGTTTTTAACATAAACCTCACTAGCTGGATTATCTCCAACTAATATAATTGCTAGCTTAGGTGTTAAACCTAGTTCTTCAATTTCTTTTTTTAAATTTTCTTTAATTTCACTAGAAATCATTTTTCCATCTATTAACTTCATACTTCCTCCTAAAATAATGTTCCTTGTTTATTAAGTTTTAAATGCTCATATGCTTTATCCGTAGCGAGTCTTCCTCTTTGTGTTCGTTTAACAAAACCTTCTTGTAATAAAAATGGTTCAACTACATCTTCGATTGTCGACACTTCTTCACCAATTGCTGTTGAAATAGTCTCAACCCCAACTGGGCCACCATTAAATTTGTTTATTAACGCTTCTAAGTATTCAATGTCTATTTGATCTAAACCAAATTCGTCTACTTTTAGCCTTTTTAGGCTATCCATTGTTATAGTGTAATCAATTGTTCCGGTACCTTCTACCAAAGCGAAGTCTCGAACTCTTTTAAATAAGCGATTAGCAACACGAGGTGTTTTACGACAACGTTTTGCTATTTCCATTGCTGCTGCATCTTCAATATTCATACTAAGAACTCTACTAGTTCTTTTTACAATTTGTTGTAACTCTTCATCGTTATAATAATTAAGTTTCGAAACAATCCCAAATCGATCTCTAAGAGGACTAGATAAATCTCCAGCACGGGTAGTAGCACCAACTAAAGTAAATGGTGGTAAATCAATTTTAATGCTTCTGCTTTTGCCATCTGTACCAATAATAATATCTAATTCAAAATCTTCCATCGCAGGATATAATATCTCTTCTACAAACTTGGGCATACGATGTATTTCATCAATAAATAATACGTCTCCTGGTTCTAAATTTGATAAAACAGCAGCTAAATCTCCACTTTTTTCTAAAGATGGGCCACTTGCAGTTTTAATATTGCTTCCAAGTTCATTTGCGATAATGTGCGCAAGAGTAGTTTTTCCGAGTCCTGGAGGACCATATAATAATACATGATCAAGTGCTTCTCCACGCATTTTTGCAGCTTCGATAAATACTCTTAAATTTTCTTTAATTTCTGTTTGTCCAACATATTCATCTAATGATTCAGGCCTGATACTCGTCTCAAATATATCTCCTTCTAATTCTTCGCCACTAATAATTCTTTCTTCCATCTTAACCCACCTTTCTTTTAATATATTCAAGTAAACATTCCCAATTATTAAATGTTTTATATTTGCTATTTTTATCATCTGTAATTCGAATACATTCAATACCATATTTACTTATATCATCTAAATTTTCTTCTTTGTCATCAATAAATAATGAAACATTTTCTTCTTTTGCTGCAGAACCTTTAAATTCTTTATCAAAAATAATCTTGCTATATTCTAATCCATATTTTTCTAAATATTTTTTAGTTACTAACTCTGTATTTGGACTCCATTCATCATTTCTGGCAGTAATAAATATCACTTTAATATTTTTTTCTTTAAAATAATCAAATGCTTCTTTGACCCCATCCATTAAAGGCTCATTAGTTCTTATTTTATCAGCATATTTTTTAATAAATTTTTCATAATTTTCCCATGATAAATCATGATAATCAGTACAATTAGGAAACATCTCTTTTACATAAATATTGCCTTGATGAGAAGTACGTGCTATTGTATCATCTATATCAATTCCTATTATCATATACTCACCTATTTAAGCATTAATTTTAATGCTTCTTTGACTTGTTCTTCAATATCAAGTGAAGCATTTACTTTAGGAAGTATCTTTTTGATTTCGGCAGTTTTATATCCTAAACTCTCTAATACACTAACTAATTCTTCAAAACTTCCTCCCATATTGATGTCTTCTTTCTTAGCAAGTTTTCCTTTTAAATCTAATATAATTTGCCTTGCTAACTTTTCTCCAATTTTTGGAAACTTAGTTAAATAAAGAATATTTTCTCTATCAATAGCATCAATGATGCCTAAAACACTACCTGTAGCAAGCATAGGTAAAGCCATCTTAGGTCCTAACCCTTTTACATTGATAAGTCTTAAAAATAAATTTCTTTCTTCTTCTGTTTTAAAACCATATAGGCTATATTCATCTTCTCTTATTTGATTATATAAATATACTTTAACATCTTTATTTAATTCAAAACTAAAGGGATTTGCTACATATATGGTATATCCAATATGATTATTATCAATTACAATATAATTGTTCTCTTGAACAACAATTGTACCATAAATATAATTTAACATCTGTTATCACCTATTAATAATATAGCATACATTTGTTTAAAAGTATAGTGATTTTATATATATTTTACATAAAAATAAAAATACAATTAAAATGGTGTTCCGAGTGGGAGTCGAACCCACGATCTATAGCGTCGGAGGCTATCATTCTATCCAACTGAACTATCGGAACATAAATATATTTTATCACTAATTATATTTAAAATAAAGAAAAGGTTTGCTTTTTTATGCAAACCTTATACAAAAACATTTATCGAGTATACTTTTTTTCTAATCCTAATTCAATAATTTCCTCAATATGATCAAATAAATGAGAAAATTCATCATGATAACATATAGCTCCATTAGATATTTCATAGTTAAAGCCATAATCAATTAAGAAAGGCCTAATAAGACTATCTTGCCAGCGTTCACCTCTATAAACTAAGCGCATTCTGCCAAAATGGGATATTTGAATCCACCCAAGTACTTCTACCGCAAAGCTTTCATATGCATCTCCTACAAGCATGCTTTGCTGATAGTTTTCATATAGTATTTTAATTTTAGCATAATCTTCTGGACTATAATCTTTTAAACCACTAATAAATAGTTCGATTAGTTTACTATGATCTTGTCTCTTACTTTGATCACCTGTTGTATCATTGTACTGACTTAATAATTGACCATTTGGAAGTAGCCATCCTCTAAAACTTGCACTTGCACCTTTATCCAATATATCTTTCATAAATGCTTCGATTAAAGGATTCTTTTTTGGGGGAGCAGCCGGAGCCTTATCTTGATTACTTAAGGCATTATCAGATATTAACTTTGACATAGCCTCTTTAATATTAGGGCTTAATGGTGTAGTACTATATTTTGCAATAATACCATCTATTAAATTAGCATATCTAATGTCTATTACAATAGATATCAATGTTAATACATTGGTTCTATCAATTTTGTAGCCTAACTTTCCCAATATATCAATTAATATTAAAAGTTTGCTCGTTTCAGAAGTAGTTAAACTCGCAATACTACTATTTAATAAATTTCCATAACTAGCCAAATTATAGTTTTGAATATCATTTTTTTCGCATTTGTTAATATTTATTTTATATTCATAATCTGTATATTTATCCATAAAATGCCTCTTTAAAAACTTTAAGCAAATCTTATAATATCGATTATAGTAATATAAACCATAAGCAAAAGAATTAGGAAAAAGAAAACTGTGTGACATGTATTTTCAAATTTAGAATTAATTGGGCTTCCCTTTATTTTTTCAATTACTAAAAATAATATTCTTCCTCCGTCAAAGGCTGGAATAGGCAAAATATTGATTAAACCAACATTTATGCTTAAAAATGCAGTTAAATAAACTACTTGTTCAACTCCTACCTTCATGCTTTCTCCAACGACATGATAAATTCCTACTGGACCAGATAAACTGCTAAGAGAAATTTTGCCTGTAAATAAATTGGCTACAGTAAGCCACATTGTACGGATTAAACTACCAAATCTTTGAAAAGCATATTTAACGCTTGCCATGAATCCATAGCTCTTTGTTTGTTCAATTTTAAAACCAAAAGTTTTTTGCTCTTTTCCTTCATCATTTTTTACAATTTTAGGAATGATTTTATAGTCCTCTAAAGTACCATCTTCATGCTCAATTTTAAAAGTATAATAATCGTTCTTATTTTTTAAATTTAATATTATTTGTGCCTCATCCCATGTAGATACTTTATGTCCATTAATAGATTTAATAGTATCACCAGCTTTAATTCCAGCCTCACTTATTGGATAATCAGGTATGGCTTCTAATATTTTAGGCGTAAGACTTGTAGCTCCCCAAATAAGGGCCATAACAAATAATACAACAATTGCAAGAATAAAATTATTAAATACCCCAGCAGCTAAAATAATTACTCTTTGCCACCATTTTTTATTACACATGAACTTTTCTTTAGAAATCTTTTTAGTATCATCATCTTCATATACTTCACCGGCCATTGAAACAAATCCCCCGATAGGAAATGCTCTTATATTATAATCAATGCCATCTTTCCCCTTATGTGTTTTAATAATTGGCCCCATGCCAAGTGAAAACTCATATATATGGACTCCACTTTTTTTAGCTGTTATAAAATGGCCAAATTCATGAACTAAAATAATAACTCCTAAAATAAATATTAATAATAAAAGTGTTAAAAACCACATGCTTATTCCTCCTTAAAATAATGAATATAAAATTAAATATCCAAGCATAATTGCTATAGTACTATCTAGTCTATCTAAGACGCCGCCATGCCCTGGAATTAAATTACTAAAATCTTTAATACTATTTTCTCTTTTTAATTTGCTAAAAATTAAATCCCCCATTTGGCCAATTATTGATAAAACAAGCGTTGCAATCACAATTTTTAAAGTAATCTTACTCACTAAGAAATGATAAAATACAGAGGCACCAATAGTTGCAATAACACTCCCACAAATGCTTCCCTCAACCGTTTTGTTTGGACTTACATGAGGGATTAATTTATGCCGTCCAAATAGCATCCCCCCAAAGTAGGCAAAAGTATCAGTTAATATAAAAATTAATATTAAATATATAAATTTATATAGACTAAATTCTCTTACAAGTATCATTGTATTAAAAGAAGTGCCAATAAGAAGAATAGAACCTATTAAAAATAACGCATCTGTTATTCTATATTCGTCATTCTTATAAAATAAGCTTAGCCCTAAAAGAGATAATAAAAGAATTGCAATTCCTTTATAGGTTATGCCAAATAAAATGGAATATGCATCATATTCTGATAAAATAATAAATAAAAGACATACGGTACTCATAAATTGAACTACTAAAGGTATTTTCTTGTGACTCTTCTTTAAATCTATAATTTCTTTTAAAGCTAACACTCCTACTAAAGCAACTCCTATTTTAAAGAAACTTTTTCCATACCAAATGACTGGTATAACGATTAAAAGCATAATAATTGCACTAATAATTCTTTTTTTCATAATATCCAACTTTCTAATTCTAATAAAAGTATACTATTCCTTTTTTAATTAGTCAAATATAATTATTTCATTTAACGTTTTTTAACAAAAGTTCCTAATTGATCTTCATAAGGCCAAAAATCCCAAAAATAATTAAAATAATGTTTTTTATTTTCCTCAATTAATGATTGCAATTCTTCTTGTGCTTCATAAGTTAAGGGATTTCTATCATGCATCATACACTTAATTTTAAAGTAAGTTTCATAAATAACATTTTGAGGAATTTGCTTATTAGTTAAATTTACAATGTAATCTCCTACTTCATTTAAAAAACTAAAACAAGTCTTTTCATTTTCAAAACTAGGATACTTACTTGCTAATTTTAAATAATAATTATAATCAAGTCTTTTTATAATTAATAATACTTCTCTACATATGACAATATAACAATCACAATTAATTTTCGAATTTATAAAACCCCAGATTGAAGATGCGTATTCCAAATAACCTCCACAATCTATATGTAAGTTGTTAATATGACGTTTCAAAACATTTATTTTATAAATAAATTCATCTTTACTATGGACATTCATAATAAAATCTAAAAACATATTCATATGAACATGATGATATTCCCATGTAGTTTCATCAAATGTCATTAAAGCATAATTTATTATATCTTGTTCTCTATTGCTGCCAAATGTAGGATCGCTAATATAAATTCCATGAATATTATATTTATCGTCATCTAACTTTACTAAAACACGTGCATGTGCACTTTGCTTATCTGCCATTAAAATACAAAAAGTAAAAGCTTCTATGCCATAGAAATCTAGCATTGCAACTAAAAGATTAGAAAAACCGACACAGCAAATATATTTGCCATTTAAAGTAATATCTTTTAAGCTTCTACCTTTAAAATATGCTTCATCTGGAGATAATTTATATTTCATAAATTTTCGGCATTTATCATAAATGGCTAAATAAATTTCAAATGAAGACAGTTCTTCTTTTGCTCTTAAAAGTTCAATTTCTTTTAAAAGAGACCAAATTATTGAGCAAAAAGTATTCCATTCTTCATCTCTATATATGTCGCTTTTATAATGCACTATTAAATTTGGTTTCCATAAATGGGCATATAAATCACTATTACGAACTGAGTAATAATGAAGTATATTAAATTCTACTTTGCTTTCTAACCCTAATTCTTTTAAACGTTTTAAAACACTTGCTATCTTATTATAGTAATTTAATTCAACTTCATCTTCCGCCATTTCAATTTGTATCGTAGGCTCTTTTAACTCACCTAAATTTTCTAGAAATTCAGGAGTTATATCCTCTGATGTAATTTCTTTTATAACTGGTATTAATCTTACTATTGCCCTATCATTCATAATTTCCATAACCCACCTCATTAAATTAGTGTTTATTATAGCACAAAACAAAACATAAAAAAAGAGCTTTGCAGCTCCTTAAAATGAATCAATATTAATTTTTACTTTTCCTAATTTATTTTGATAAGCATAAGCTAAAATTACAGTACGTAAAGCTTTGGCATTTTTACCGGATTTGCCAATAATAGCTCCCATATCAGATTCAGAAACTAGAATTTCAACGATTGTTGATTCTTCATCTCCAGAAAAACTACTTACCTTTACCATATCTGACTTGCTTACTAAATTCTTAACTAAATAGGTTGTAAATTCTGTTATATCCATAATTACTTATTTCCTTTTTTTACTTTTGATTCTGCATATTTTGCAATAATTCCTTCTTTAGAAAGAATTGATCTTACTGTATCAGTTGGTTCTGCTCCATTGTTTAACCATTTAAGAGCAAGCTCTTCATTTACAGATACTTCTGCTGGTTTTCTAATAGGATTATAAGTTCCGATAATTTCAATAAATCTTCCATCTCTTGGACTTCTTGAATCAGCGGCTACAATTCTATAAAATGGTTTTTGCTTAGAACCCATTCTTTTTAATCTTAATTTAACTGCCATAGTTATTGCCTCCTTTTATGTATTCATTTTATCATATTCAAAAAGAAGTGTCAACTATTTTTGGTTGACACTAATTTAAATAATCTTCTTCTATCGTATCAATTTCTTCATCAACCATATCATCGTTAATATCTTCTATTACTTCATAGTCATCTTCTTCCTCTTCAACACTCACCTTTAATTTAGTATTTCCAACTACTTCTACTCCAAGTTCTTTCTCTATAGTTAAAGCTACTACTCCATCTCTAACATTTACATCAGTAACCGTAGGCTGATTTAAACTTCTTACAATAATTTCTGAAGAATCTGATAGTTTTGCGCCATCTTTTAGATGAACATTCATTTTGTCTTCATATCTAAAGCTTTTAGTTGCTACTGTGGTTCTTGTGTCATTATTATAAGAATACCATACGTTAACATCAAAAGACCCTTGAATTATGACTAAGCCATTTGAGTTTTTCCCTTCAAAAGTATGATTAATAACCCAACATCCAAGGACAGTATCAGGTTTTTCTTCTGTTGTGAGAGTGAATTTTGATGTACTAGTTTTTTTGGCTTTCCCCACCACAGCTTTCGTAACAATCTCTTTATAACTTGCCACTTTTTTTCCTCCTCTAATTTAATCTATGCAAATACTAGTCAAAAGTACACTTTTTTAGTTTTTTAATAGCGATTTTAATATTTTTTTGCTATAATTAAATTAGGTGATAACAATGGATTGTATATTTTGTAAAATTGCAAATAAAGAGATTGAGAGTAAAATATTATATGAGGATGAAACATTAATAGTTATTATGGATATTGATCCTGCCGTAGATGGCCATGCACTTATTATACCAAAAAAGCATTATACCGATTATCAAGAACTTGATTCAAATATATTAAACCATATATTTGATGTAGCTAAAATGATTGGCCCCAAAATAATGGGATCATTAGATAAAAATGCTATTACTCTTCTAATTAACTATGGCGATGATCAACAAGTAAAACATTTTCATATGCATTTACTTCCAGAATTTAATAAAGTTGTAACTAAAAAACCTAAATTAAATACAAGCGAAACTTATATACAAATAAAAAAGAATTTATAAAATTATAAATTCTTTTTTTATTCTGTTATTTCAGCTGTATTTTCGTTTTCTTCAGATTTATTAGAAGTTTCAGTTTTTTCTTCTTCTATTTTTCCTTCCTCTACTACAGGTGGTTCTTCAACAACAATATTTGAAATAATTCCTTTTTCAATTGTACCAGTAGCAATAAATAAACCATCTTTTTCACCAGTTGTAAATTCAATATCTACACCAAAATATTCTTTTAAAAATTCCATTGTTTCTTCTACAAGTTCAGCTTGTTCATCTCTTATTTGCATTACTAGCATATTTTTATCATTTTCAACTTTATTTTGGAACACAATTTTATGTGATTCACTTGCAGTGTATGTATCAAATGTAATTAAATTGTAGTTTGTTTCAGCATTTTCTTGAACGTCAGATGATACTCTAAAGAATATGTATTGGCCTTTTACTTTATCATAATATAAATGATAATCTGTAAATGATATTTTAGGATCATTATATCCTGTATATCCTTTGGTATCATTATTAGTTAAAACGGAATTTCTTAATTTGGTATAAGTTTTTAAGTAAGTAACACCTTCTTCTGATAAAATATCATGAATTTTATTAAATACTTCTAAGCTTTCTTGATATTTTTGATTCATTAAAAGTGCTGTTTCATATTCAATTTTTGTAGTGTAATCATTAATATTAATGCCAGCAAAGTCAAGTACACGTGAATACATTAATACTTTTCCTTCTTCTTCAAAGTATTTAAATCCAGGTACTACCTCACCATTTAATATAGCTTTAAATCCTACTTTATCAGTCATATTTGATATATATTCCTTTATTTTAATATAGTTAGGATCTTCTTCACCTTCATAAACATAAGCTGTTAAATAATGATTAAATGTATCATTTATTAAGTCACTTTCTTTGTCTTGATAAGTAAAATACATATAAGTTCCAAGAACGCTTGAGTGATGTGAATGTGTTCTTACATATCCAATAAAGTTTTCTTCAATACTAAATGTGTAGGTATCGTTTTCAAAGCTACTACTTATTCCTTTTAGTGGGAATGGAGTTTCGGTTACGTTTTCTTTAGTTACTAATTCAGTATATTTTAATATATCTGTATTATAAATAGATAATTTAGCATAATTCTTAATCCATTTCATAAACTCTTCATAAATATCTATTTCTTTGCCATCTTTATCAAATTTATCAATTTCAATAACTGATGGAACTGGGTTAACAGTATCAATATATTCTTGGTAGCTTTTTTTAAGATTTAAATCAATAAACTTGAATGGAACACCAACAACCCCATTAATAGTAACTTGTTCTATAATAGGAACGTTTACAATTAGGTCTTCATTTTCGTTTTTTATTTGTTCTACATTGCAAGTCATTCCAAGAATTGTATAATAATCATTTACATAATCAACACTCGGTATATAATTGAATTTATCAACACCATCAAATCTAGAATATGGGCTAGTAGTAGTATGATCTAACTTGCATCCACTAGGAATTACTATTTGATAACTATCTTTTTCTACTTCACTAGTAGCTTTATTATGCCCGAATATAAATCTAAAATATGCTTCAGTCGGAGTAGATAGTGAAGGCACAATATCAATACTATTTTCAAAATATCCTGCATATAAGCTATATAAATCAGCACTGTATTCTAAAGCGTCACCTTCTTTAATATACCTAGAATTAGTAGAAGGATAAATTGAAATACTAATTAGGAATAAAATGCAAATAGTTATAACCATAGTTTTTATTTGTTTTTTCTTAGTTTCCATAATTATTACCCCCTATAATCAGTTTGCTGATACGCTGAATAACCAACTTTTACTACATCAAATGGATCAGTAAAAATGATAGTTTCGTTTGTATCTTCATTAATTAACGAACCATTATATTTAACTGTTATACGATAAATTCTTTTTGTTCCAGAAGAAGCAGCTATCTCTTCTTTTGGTGTAAATAAACTTATACTTTGATTACCATGCAAATCTTCATCAGTTAAATTAATTTCTTTTATATCTTGTGGATTTGTAATATCTTCTAGCTTTTCAACTTTAAAATCTTTATGAACTGTAAATGTTACAGCAAAATCTGTATTTACTTCTAATTCTTTCGTATCTACAGAAAATGCATACATCATTGGTGTTAGAGGAGAAAACTTTCCAACATAACATTCGTTTAACTCGGTATTTTCTGCGTTTTTAGCACATTCTAAATCTGCTATTTCATTTAATATTGTAACATTAAATTTAGCAGGTCTAGCATCATCAGTACCACTTAGAACACTAGATACGTACTTTGAATAGGTTACTACTGCTGTAAAAAGCCCAATTGCTCCTACATACATGAATAACCATCTATATAAATTCGTTCTAAATTTTTTACTATGTAGTAACCCTTTCATTATATTCACCTACTTTTTAGTTGTATTTTTGGTATTTTTCTTTACATTGTTTTTGCTAGTAGTAGTTTTAGAACCAGCTTTTACATTTTGTTCTACTTTAGTTTGTTTATTTGCACTATTCTTTTTACTAGCTACAGTTTTTGCCGAACTTGTTTTAGAGATTTGTTTTGGTTCTGTTTTTCTAGTCGAACTATTTTGACTAGGTTTAGAACTTTTCTTACTTATCTCTTTCTTTATTTCCTTTTTATTCTCAACCTTTTTAATTTTTTCTTTCTTAGGAGCATTGCTTTCTTTTCCCTTTTTATCTTTGTCTTTTAAGAATTCTGCAAATTCTTTTTCATCTTCATCTATTATTGGATTGCCATTTTTATCTGTACTAATAAATACACACATTAGGAGTCCTACTATAAAGATTAAAATCATTGTGATAGGATTCTTAAAAGCTCCCAAAATTTTACCAGCTCCGGTAAATTTTAAAACGTATTTACCTAATACTTGTTCTTTACTAATTGGCTTATCTATAGAATCATTATGATCTCCCTTAGTAATAAAACTATCATCTTCGATCTTAATAATACGATGCGTAACAAAATTATTTTCTTCATCATAATATGTAATAATATCGTTTTCGCTAAATTCTTTAGAATTTGTATTAACAATAATAAAATCATTAATATGAATGGTTGGTTCCATAGAACCAGATATTACTTCTAGCATAGTATAGCCCATAATAGATGTATATCTATTTTTTAATACTTTAATAGAAATAAAATTATAAACATTAATGAAAATAATTAACGCTAATATGAGTATAAGTAATATTTGCAATCCTTTTTTTAATTCTTTCATTTTACAACCCCTTAAATTTTACTTGGACAATTCTCTATTATCGTATCATAATGAATTCCAATATGTAACGTATACAAATCATTAACTGTTGCATCTTCTATTTTACTTGCAGCAACATTTCCTATTAGCGTATCTACTTTGTCACTGTAATCGTTTATTTCAACCCATTTCCAAATTAATACTAAATCTAGTGTTTCTCCTGCTTTAATTGTAGTATCATTTTTTGTAGAGATATCAAAATCAAATTTATTTTCATTATAATTACCAGCCCAATTCTTTGTAGTAGCATATTCATTTAATATTTTATAATCATGATTATTATGGAAATGATAGTTTTGATTTACTGAACCATCTTTAACAACATAACCCATATTTAAACAACCATTAATGCCATTTTCATTAACACATATAGTTTCTTCTTTTAAGGTCATTCCTGTAAGTGTTATATTATTTTTTGTCTCATTTATTAAATGCATTGTATAGTCACCATATGAACCAGGAGCTATTATTTTTTCGCCTTTAAATTCTTCAAAATATGCTTTATCAATAAATATTGGAACGTCTGAGACCCAAATGGTTTTGTGTTCATTTGTAAGCTCTATTTTTTTATCCATATTATATACAGCATAAAGTGTTAAATCACTATCTAATTCATCATAAGATATAATCATATTATTTAAATCTTTAAATAACTCTTTATTTTCTTTAGATTTACTATATCCCATAAATTCATAATATAAGCATGGATTTGATTCATCAATTAAATATGGAATACCTGCTGTATTTAAGTCAAATGTTTCTCCAGCACCTAATTTAAATGTATATATATCTTTAGAAAACTCGTTAAATAATCCACCTTGAGCATTGAGAGATATTATATAGCTTTGTAATACATCCAGTTTAATATAAAAATCATTTATTTTAACACCATTTACAGATCCTACAACATGAATGTAAGCACTTCCTGGACTATCCGCTGTAGCTTTTATTGATAGTGATGTTGGAGAATTGAGTTCTCCAGTATACTCTAAACTCTTTAAAGAATCGCTAGTCGTTGAAATGTTAATACAACTATTAAGGTTGTTCTTGCTGCATATTTTTAGATTTTTATCATCAGTTTGTTCAACATTAATGCTATCTTTAAATATATTAGTATTTAATATTATATCAGTTTCTTTAGTTGAACTATCAAAGTTCATCATGTATTCTTTTTTGCCATCTAGATAATAGCGATGAATATCTACAACATAAGTTTTAGTACTGCCATCTTCAGCCGTTACCACAACAAAGACAATATTATCATCTTTAGTTAAATTAATTTCACTAAATTGTTTGTATTTTTCATTGTTATAATAATATTCTATAGTTGATCTATAATCTTCTTGTGTACCTGTAACTGTGATTTTCTTTACATCATATGGTAATACGACATCATATTTTAAAGTATCTTTATTAAATATTGGATCTAGAGCACCTGCACTAACAGTTAAATTTGCTAAATTATTATTAGCGTTCTTTTCTTTATCAATAGTTACAGTGTATATTTTTTCTGTATTATCTTCAGCAGTAACTATAATAGAAACGACATTTTCACCTGTTTTAATAGGTATATCTTTAAATTCTGTATATTCTTTGTCATTATAAATATATTTAACTATTGCTTTATTACTACTTGGCACTCCTTCAATAGTAACTGTATTAGTGTCTGATGGTACTGTTACTTTATAATTCTCTGTTTCGGGATTAAATGATGGCTTTAACTCTCCTACAGTAATAGTTATGTCCTTTAGAGATGCATCACTACTTTTTTCCGGTGTAATAGGAGTTTTTTTGATGATTGTAACTACATAAACAGATGTTGTACTATCTTCTGCAACCACTTTAATTGTTACAATATTTTTGCCATTTGTAATTGGCATATCCACAAAATCCTTATATTCTTTAAAATTATAAATATAAGTGATTTTTGACTTATTGCTTTCTGCTGTTGCTTTTAACGAAATTCTAGAAATATCTTCTCCTACAAACACTTCATAATTCTTATTATATTTATTAAAATTAGGCTTTAACTCTCCTTTACTTACTGATAAACTTGCAAGATTACTATTATGATCTTTTTTAACAGGTGTAGGAACGGGAGCTTTAGGATTATTAACAATATTTACTGTATATATAGCTTCATAAACTTTTCCATTATCATTTACGGATATAGTGATTTTAGCGTTTCCTGGCTTTAATCCAGTAATAACTATTTTATTTCCAATGACTTCTGCTTTTGCTATTGAAGGATCACTGGATGTAATATTTATATTTCCAATAATTCCTACTAAATGATAATATGTTTCTTTTTTATTACTATAAGCCAAATTAATAGTTCCTTTAGTGCTTGATAAGGTTATTCCTTTTTTTGAATCAGTAATGGTTATACTTGTAGTTGCTTCATATATTTTATCATTTACTTCAGTTCTAACTGTTACAGTTACAGTACCAGGCTTTTTAGGAATAATTATGACATGATTATCTTTTACAAAGCATGTTGCTATACTAGCATCACTAGTTGAACATGTAAATTTTTCAGGAGTAATTTTACTATAGTTAAATCTGATTTTAGAAAATTCATCACTTAATGAAATTTCAAATCGGTCATAATCAAATTTTAAATTTTGATTAGTTATTACTTCTTTATTATTAGATCCGTCAATTGCATGGTCGCCATCATTAATAAATCTGTTACCAATGCGACCAAAAAATCTAGATGTGCAACTACAACTAGTAATTATAGAAAGAATGATAATAATTATAATGATAATATAAAGAAGTATTTTTCTTGTTCTTGAATCTTTTTCTTCGTTTTCTTTAATTATTACTTCATTCTTTTTCATGTCTTTAACTCCTTTCTAATATTTAACTTTCAAATAAACCTATGAGATTCATAGGCTTATTTGGAAGCTAAAGCTTCCATTTTATTAATTAGTTACTTTTTTATTAGATTGAGTAGCAGTAATAGCAACATTTAGACTTACATATGGATAACCTTCGTCACCTTCAGTTTTTCCAGCTTTAATAGCCTCGTAAATCTTATTACCTAATAATGTATCTAATTGATCATAAATATCATTGCTGATACCTGGAGCTCCATTAGGATTTTGCTCAAAATCCCATCTCCATTCGATTGTATAAGTTCCTAAATTAGAATTTGCAGCTGTTGTAGGTCCATATACGATATCTTCACCATCTTTTTCAACTAATTTATTTAAAGCAGCTGTAAGATTAGTACTATCTAATTTTGCCCATACTGGCATAGTTGGAGCAACAGTTCCACTATAAACTGTAAATTCTAATGGGCTATATTCATTAGCAGTATAACCATCAACAATATTAAATGGGCCATTTTTAGTTAATACCACACTATTTTCTAATTCAACACTAAAGTTTAATGTATAATTTGTTTCAACAGTTCCTGTTAAACTAAATGTATATTTACCATTAGCTCCTGGCGCTACAACGTCTTCACCATCCATTGATTTAATGATTTGATGTCCGTTTGGCATAGGTACATTAGTATAAGAATCTTCAAATAGACTATCAATAGTAAATGGAGTTTCAGTAAGTCCAAATGACCATTGAGCAACTCTTGCAGAATCAGCTCCTGTTTCATCAGTAGTTGTATATTTAGCATATGTTCCACTTACAGAGAATGCAGTTCCAACAACAGCTAATAATAATACTACTAATAGGATTCCTTTCTTATTATTCATTATTTCACCTCCCCCTAAAATAATTTCAAATGCATAGTACTATGCATAGGAAGATAACTTCCTAATCTATATAAACTCCCTGAAATAGAAAGAGTTTATCGAAATTAATTTAAGCCTTTTTTTTAGACTTAGCTTCACTACTATTTTTTTTAGTAGTAGTTTTTTTGGTTGAAGTTTTTTTATCTTCTCCCTTTTTTTCACTAGCTTTTATAGACTTCACATTCTTGGTCTTCTTTGCAGCTTGTTCTTTTTCTTGTTGTTCTTTCATTCTTTTATATTCTAAGAATTCTAATCTTTCTTGATCTTTGATTTTCTTATTAGATATTGTAAATCCAATACCAAAAGCAACTGTAATAACTAATACTAAAACTATGATCGTTGTTGGCTTAGATAAAGAATTCATCATTGAACCTATTCCGGGAAATCTACCTGTATAGATTCCTTCAACATCTTCATAAGCAACTAAGTTTAAATCTTGTGTCGCATTATTATCTCCTTTAGTGATAAAATACGTTACATCATTATTTTCAATAATATCAATAATTCTGTGGGTTGTAACAGTGTCTTCGCCATCACGATAAGCGATAACATCATTAACTTTAAGAGTACTTGGATCTATTTCTTTTACAAATATTAAATCGCCCTTATGGATTTTAGATTCCATAGAACCAGATAATACGATAAAAGGTTTATAGCCAAAAACTCCAGGAATATCATTAGGATTCGTTTTAGACTGAATCATGATATATAGATTTATTACTAATATAGGTATTAAAAGGACACAAGCGATAATGATTATCCAATTGCTAATGCTTTTATACCAAACATTTCCCTTTTTCATTTCTTTCACCACTTTCTTTTTTAATATAATTTACGAACAAGAGTGTAAACTTCATTGTTTGTACTTGCAAAAGTACCTAAACTTAAATCAATAATATCTTCTTCTGGATCTGGGTCAGGCTGTGGATAGTAAGTTTCTTTTCTGTGACCACAATCACTACATATTTCAATTTTTCCCATAGTAGGGTCATCAAAATCTGTATAATAACTATGTTCAGTTTTTTCTCTTAAAAGTACATCTCCACAAGTTTCACAACTAGTTATTTCATAATGATAACTATCATCAATTGAGGTATAGTCACCAGGAGTTAGTTCAGCTTGATGATGATGAGCTTTTTCATAACCACAACCAGTATGAGTACATGACTCTACTTTGAATCCGGCTTCATTATTTTCTGGTTTTCCATAAGAGTGTGTTCCTACTATTACTTCTTGATGACAATGTTCGCATTCTTTGTATTCGTTCTCATCATTATTGTGCCAAATTAGACCACCATTTGTAGTACACGACTCTCTTTCTCTATTGCTATCCTTGTAATCACAAGTAGTACAATGAATATCTGTAATTACAGTATGGTGCTTCCCATCAGCAGCTTCGTAAGAAACTTCAGTTTTTAAAGTATGTCCACCTAAATCTAATTCATATCCACATTCAGTACATAACTTGTATTCATGGTCTTTATCAAATAATAAAGATCCATAAGTACAATCTATTGTTTTGGTTTCACTAAATTTATATTTACAGCTAGTACATTCTTTAGTAACTGTAACACTGTGAGTACCATTTTTATTTGATTTAGCATTTGATGTTGAAATAACTTTAAATTTATGTGCTCCTAAATTTAATTCATATCCACATTCGGTACATAATTTATATTCATGGTCTTCATCATGTTGTAATGAACCATAAGTACAATCTATTGTTTTTGCCTCGTTAATCTTGTGTTTACAATTAACACACTCTTTTGTAATTACAATTCTATGAGTACCATTTTTATTGGAGGTTCCTTTACTTGTTGAAATAACTTCATATTTATGCGCTCTTTTTTCAACTTTTCCACAAGAACATTTTCTTTGTTCTTCTTCATCATTAATTGAATACCATTCTCCAAAACTATGGTAGTGTGGTCTTGGTGTTGGCGCTGGAGTTGGCTTTGCACTAGGTGCTGGACTTGGTGATGGGCTTGGACTAATTAATGATATATCAACTGGTGGAGCTGGACTCGGTGAAGCACTAGGTGCTGGACTTGGTGATGTGCTTGCACTAGGCGCTGGACTCGGTGAGGCACTTGGTGCTGGGCTTGGTGTAGCACTTGGATGCGGAGTCGCAATAGGTGCTGCACTTGGGCTTGGAATACCAGTTACACTTGGTGAAGCACTAGGCACTGCACTCGGTGAGACAATAAGTGTTGGGCTTGATGTTGGTCTTGTAACTGGTGTAGCACTTGGATGCGAAGTCGCACTAGGTGCTGGACTTGGGCTTGGAATACCAGTTACACTAGGTTCTGCACTTGGAGTCATGATTGGACCCATACTTGGCTCTGGTGTAAATGATGGATTTAAATCATCAAAATCTTTAAACTTATCTCTAAACTTTTTAAGAGCTTCCTCTCTCATAATTTCAATTCTTTTTTCTCTATCTTCTTTTGCACGCTTATCAAAATAACATTTAGTCATTCCAAAAATGAAAAGCCCTGCAAGCGCTGTCAAAATAATACTGTTTCTTAATTTGTGACTCTTTTTATGCTCACGTTTTCCAGTATACTTACGCATATAATCAACCCTTCCTTTGCAGAAATTTGTTATAAAATGTCTGCTTTTGCCATGCTATTATACACATTTTTTCTATTTTGTCAAGTTTTTAGTTAAGTTAGTTGTATAAAAAACAGAAAAAACCCAGTAATTATGGGTTTTTAGGTATTAAAAAAATAGAGCAGCTTATGCCCTATTTCATATCTTCAATCTTTTTATTTGCTACATCCATTGCATTATTAATAAGTTTTGTAGCTTTTTGCTTGGTTTTTTTATTATTTAATGCATAAGCCAACATTCCAACTCCAGCAGCCATAGCTAATACACTTCCAACCATCATTTTTTTCATTATATTTACACCTCAGTATTATTATGGCTCTCATTTAAAAATCTATTCATTAACTTTTCTTTTAGCATGGTTTTTCTAGTACTAGCGTAATCATTATAAATTCCCATCATAAAGCTTTTAGACTCGCCAATAATTACCAAACTTTTTTTTGCTCTAGATACTGCTGTATAAATTAGCTTATTATAAAGCATTTTATAATACCCTCTAGATATCGGCAAAATAACATGAGAAAATTCACTACCTTGACTTTTATGTACAGTAATAGCATAGGCATGCTTTACTTGATACATGTCTTCTTTAGAATATTCAACTTTATTACCATCAAAATCAATAATAATTGTATCCTTATTTTTACCTAGCTTTTTTGTTATTTTTCTTATGTAGCCAATATCACCGTTAAATACATTACAATCAGGATTATTTTGAAGCTGTAATACTTTATCATTTTCGCGGTATATTACCTCACCTATTCGAATTTCTTTTTTATCTTCATAATAAGGATTAAATAAATCTTGTAATAATAAGTTTAAGTTATCAATACCATTTTCTCCTTTATACATTGGCGCAAGTATTTGAATATCATTTTCATTTAATCCCTTTTCTTTGCTCATTAAACATATTTTTCTAATCATTTCTTTAATATTAACACTATCAGTTTCTAAAAAATTATAGTCATCTTTTTTAACTCGAAAATCATCAGATAAATCTTTTTTCTTTATTTCAAGCGCTAGATATGGGATATAAGAATTCTCGCTTTGACGATAAATTTTTTCTAAAGGACAGAACGTAAATAAATCACTCTCAATCAAATCATTTAAGATTAGACCTGGCCCTACAGATGGAAGTTGAAAGGTATCGCCAACTAAGATTAACTGTACTTTATTTCTAATACCTTTTAATAAAGCATCAAATAAATTAATATCTATCATACTCATTTCATCTACTATGACTAAATTTTCATTTGTTTTATGAAATTCATTTATTGAAAAACTATCTGTATCTTTATTCCATTTTAAAAATCTATGAATAGTCTTAGCTGGGAGTCCTGTTGACATGCTCATTTTTTTACTTGCTCTTCCAGTAGGTGCAAGTAGTGCTATTTCCGATAATACTTCCATATAATTTAATTTGTGCATTTTGCTATATAATTTAACTATTGCATTAATTATTGTTGTTTTACCTGTCCCAGGGCCTCCAGAAATAATTGTTATTTTATTTTCTAAAGCTTTTTTTATAGCAAATCTTTGGTCTTCGTTATAGGATACTCCTATTTCACTCTCTAATATATCTATTTCATGATCAAAATCAAAGCCAATTAATTCATTATTATTATTTAAACTATATAAGCAATCTACTATATCTTCCTCAGCTTCATAGTACTCTGTTAAATAATATATTTCTTTTTCAACTATTACTAAATTTTCTTCTTCTAACTCATATATAATACTATCAAAAGCCATTTCTTCTAATATTAAGTTAAATTCTCTTTTTAAAGCATCTTTAATTTCATCCGCATAATAATATGTATCTCCAGAAGAATTACTTATGCGCCTCATAGCCTCTACCATACAAGCTTTTAATCTTATATTATCATATTCATCATGACTCTTTTTATAAATAACATCTATTTTATTAAAATCTAAAATTTCACTTAAAAGATATAAATTTCCATCAATAATATATTTAGTAGTTTCTTTATATTTATTATATATATTTGTTGCGTCATGAATAGAAAAACCAAGCTCAGTTAATTTTAAAAGGCAATCATCCGCAAGAGTGGTAGCTATTAAAGAGTCATAAATAGTTTTTCTTTTTGATTCTGATAGATTAGGAATAGTATCTAACACACGGATGTCTTCTTTAATCTTTGCTATAGCGTCTATACCAAGGATTTCTACTATTTTCTTTGCGGTTTTCTCTCCACATCCTTTTACAAGAGAACTAGATAAAAATTCAATAACTGCATCTTCACTTGTCAATTCTTCTTTTTTATAACTATCTACTTTATATTGTAACCCAAAACGTTCGTGTTTTAGAAGACTACCATATAAAATAAAGTTTTCTTCCGTATTAACATCCATAAAATTACCGGTTATCGTAATAGTTTTCCCGACATAATCTTCTAGATCCACATCATTGGTTTCTTTAACGCGAAAAATAGCTACTACATAGCCATTTTCTTCATTATGATATATTGTATTTCGAATCTTTCCTTTGATGTAATTCATGAGCCCTCCATTTTTAAATAACTATTTTTTCTTCATTTAAACAAGTAATTACTTCTCCATATATATTTAAGCCATCTATCTTAGCAATTTTACATAAATAACTCGTATTTAATTTATAATCTCCTTTTAAAATTACTTTTAAATAATTTGATGTATGCCCAACAGTATTTCCATTATATGTCTCTTCGGTTAATACTTCTACTTCTTTATTTAAAAAGCTTTCACTATAGCTTTTCTCTAACGTATTTGATAATTCAATTAATTCTCTTGCTCTTCTCTTCTTTATTCCACCCTCAATTTGGGGCATACGACTTGCAGCTGTGCCGCTTCTAATTGAATAAGGAAATACATGTATTTTACTAAAATTTAATTCTTTGCAAAAATTCATACATTCTGTAAAGCATTCTTCTGTTTCATAAGGATGCCCAACTATGCAGTCTGTTGTAATCGAAATATTAGGTCTAATATCCCTAATTTCTTTTATTTTATTTTTAAAGTATTCTTTATCATACTTTCTATTCATTCTTTTTAACACTTCTTCACTTCCGCTTTGGATAGGTATATGAAGGTGGTCACATAATTTATTACAGTTTTTTAAAACATTCATAAATTTATCATTTAATTCAGTAATCTCAATACTAGATACTCTGATTCTTTTTAAATTTTTAATTTCACTTAATTCCATGATTAAATCACTTAAATCATGATTATCTGAATTATATGAGCCGGTATGAATTCCTGTTAATACAATCTCTTGATGGCCACTTTGTACAAGTTTTTGTGCTTCTTCTATAGTTTTATTAAAATCTTTACTTCTTTGAGAACCTCTTGTATAAGGAATAATGCAATAAGAACAAAAATTATCGCATCCATCTTCTATTTTTAAGAATGCTCTAGTATGACTAGTAAATTTATTTATCCTCATATCTTCAAATGAAAGCTTTCTTTCATTTGTAAAATATGTGTAGTTCTTATTTGTTTTTTTATAGGTTTCAATTAAATTTACTATGTTAGATTTTCCAGAGTTACCTAATAGAATATTAACTCCTAACTCCATGTATTTTTTTTGATTATTTTGTGTGCTACATCCACAAACAACTAAAATAGAATCAGGGTGCTCTCTTTTAATTCGTCTAAGAATTTTTAAAGATTTACTATCAGCCTGATTCGTAACACTACAAGTATTAATTATATAAATATTGGCATCTTCTGGAGTATAGATATATCCATTTTTTAATAATAATTCATGCATAACTTCTGATTCATAACTATTTACTTTACATCCAAGTGTAATGATATTAAATTTCATAAATAAATCCCCCTTTATTTAATTAATTTAGCTTTTGTTGTAAAGTTTTTAGAGCCTCTAAAAAAGCTTCTTCTTTTTCATAAGAAATAACCATTACTTTAATATCTGATTTTTGACTTACATCTTTGTTAACTAAATTTCCTAAATCTACTTTTTTAATGCTTAAATCTTCATCAATAGATTCTTCTTCACTATAATTTATAGCAAAATCATTTTTTCTTTTTAATAATTCTTCATAACTTATAATTGCTTTTTCTTCTTGTTCTTCTTCATAACTGTTTAAATTTATAGCTGGTGATTCTGCATTTTCTAATGCTTTTGTAATTTCTTTTAAATCAATTATCGCATCATTTTCTTCAGTCACTGGACTTATATTTGGATTTGCTACAATATCTTTAATCTCAATATCTTCTTCATTATTCTCTTTAATAAAATATATTAATGTAATAATAAGAAGCATAAGAACAACTACAGCAAAAAAGAATGCTATATCAACTAATGATAATGTTTTTATAAATTCAATTACATCTATAAATATTTGCATATTTATCACCACACATATCTATTTTACCAAAAAAAAAGAAAATAATAAAGTACTATTCAAGTCTTTACATTATATTTTCGTTTTCTTTACATAGATAAATCATATGGATGATCAATAGATCTATAATCATTTAGAGTTATCTGTATCCTATTTGGTTTTCTGCACTATATTTAGAAAGTACAAGCTGCTTTTGAAGAACTTCTTCTCCTTCATGTTTCACCTGATTGTCAGTACCATTTAAAAAATTGACGTAGTCTTCGCTACTATAATTAGTAGTAAAGCTGTAATCTCCTGTTTCATCATAATATAATCCATTTCTAAAAGATAGAGCAAAACCATCAAAATAATTTTTTATATTATCTTTGGAAAAGGGAACCCAGCCTCTTTTTAGCAAATTAGCCGCTAAA
Organism: uncultured Mycoplasma sp.; assembly: GCA_946554525.1. Classification (GTDB taxonomy): domain Bacteria; phylum Bacillota_I; class Bacilli_A; order RF39; family UBA660; genus Caccenecus. Next base: position 35,506 of record CAMNSE010000006.1, on the reverse strand, counting down.
GATAATCGTTTATCATATATAGTCATAAATATGCCTGGCTTTGTACTAAATAAATAAGGTATACCTATACGTTCTAAAGAATTATTTCTAAGCATAAAAAACTGCCTATATGTACAATCTACTAAATATTCCATACCATTAATTGTTACAACACATATATCATGAAAATTTGTTCCATTATGTAATATTGCTGTTTCAAGAAAACCTGGATTTATTCTTTTTATAACGCATTTTATATCATTTGCAGAACAAATTGAAAAAATTATTTTAGACATATCTACACATTCATTTTCAAATGATAAATTATCAATGGACGTCTTTTTAGTCCAAAAATTAGTATAAGCATATTCTGTTCTTGCCATATAAACTATCCAATCTAATAATGCTTCAGAATCGCTTAAATTAGGCTTTTTTGGTTTATCTTTTTGATAAATAAAATTTGGTTCACTAGCAATTATGAAGTGGCTATCTGGAATGTAGCTTTCTATACTTTTTACTTCTTCTACTAGAGAATGATAAAATTCACGTGCATCTAAATAATCCTCAGTAATAAAAAATATAGGAGCAATAGATCGCATAAGCTTATACACTTCGTCCATTGTGCTTGCTAATAAATTGTAATTATTTTTATTTCCTATAATATTTTTTTTATATTTCCTTAACGCTTTATAATATTCTCCTTCTTTTTCTAATATTTGATTTATTGTCAATATAAATCACCTCTTTTTAAGTAGTTATTATACTACAGTTTTTGGTCAGATTCAATTTAACAAGAGTTATTTATATTCTTCAACAAAAAAGAACTTATAAAGTTCTTAATTGCTATTAGTTATAATAACATATGGATTAGTTTCAGTTCCATCTCCTGTTACCATTACTTTTTTATTTATATTAATAACTGGTCTTAATCCTCTTGTTGCTATTCCCGTAATGCTATGTACTAGCTTTCCTTCTTTGCTTACCGCAAAGGGATAAAAATCATTATTTGTTATTCTTGCTATATCAATTGTCCACCAATAATTATCTATTTTGCTATTATATAAATAATAATTTGTATTATCAAGATTTAGGCTTCCTCCAGCATATATTACTTCATCGGGAGTTATGAGTCCAATTTTATTTGAATAGCTTTTTCCTAAACAATTAAATGTAGGTATTTTATTAGTTACAAGCCTTGTATATGAGTTATATACATTAGCTTCATTTTTTTCATTTTCAATACAAAATTTACTATTTGCAATGATATTATCATAATCCATTAAATTGGTTTCATAATAAGTAGTTAAGGCTTTTGATATATTTGATTCTTCAAAACTATTTACATCTTTTAGTGCACTATGATAATTTGTTAAATCGCTTGCTACTCCGTTTAATATTAATTTAACAGTTCCATCGCCATTTATTCTTATTATTCTCCATAAATCACTTCCAATTAGTACATAATTATTTAATACATTTCCTCTAAAATAATAAGTTACTCCTGCGTCATCTACATCTTCTATTAGTCCTTCATTTTCTACTGCAATATTATCTCCAGCTTTAGTAATACTATTATCTAATACTTTATTATTTTTTAAGATTGTTGCATAAAAATATTCTTCATTGTCATTAGTCTTCTTTACATTTAATTCAAATGTAGTCGCTGTATTGTTTTCTATTATAATAGTAAAGTTTTGAGTTTCTTTTGATTTTATAAAAATACTATTTAATAAATTATCAGTAGCAGTATCCAAACTTTTATTTTGAATAGACATATTTGAATCACTTGATGTAATACTATATTTTAAATTATTATCTAAACCTTTTATATTATTTATTAAGACATTATAATATATATCTTTATCTCCATTATTTGTTACAGAAAATTTATATTCACCATTTGCACTTATTTTATATCCATTCATATAATTAGTGGATAGCTCATTATCTACCATTACAATTGTATCATTTGATAATACTTTATCATAAAAAAGATAAGCTATACCTATTATTCCACATATAGCAATTAAAAATGCTATGAATGTTAAACTTCTTTTATATCGAACCCTCATTTTAGCACTCTCCTATTTTTAGTATACACATCATTTTTTTAGTTGTCAATTTAATATTTATTATACTTTAAAAAAAGACATCAATTTGATGTCTATAAAAATTTTTTAAAATTTTTAAATGCTCCTTCATCATCTAGTGATGTTTCAGATAATTCCTTTATTAATTTCTTTTGCTCCTTGTTTAGTTTTGTTGGTACAATTACTTCATAAGTTACATACATATTTCCTTTTCCTAGGGCATTTACTTTTTTTATACCCTTTCCTTTTAGTTTTACACGATCGCCAGATTGTGTTCCGGCTTTAACTTCTAAAATTACATTACCAGTTAGAGTAGGAACTTCTTTTTTGCAACCCAAAATAGCCTCGGTAATAGTTAGGGGAACATTTAAGAAAATATCTTCTTCCTCGCGTTCAAATAATTCATGAGGACGAACTTTAAATTCTAAATAAATATCTCCATTAGGTCCACCGTTAACACCAGCATTTCCTCTACCACTAATGCGTAATTGGTAACCTGTGTCAACACCTTCTGGTATTGTCACTTCAATATCTTTTTTCTCTTTCACATGACCTGTTCCATTACATTTTGAACAGATTTCTTTAAATGTTTTGCCTGTACCATCACATTCATGGCAAGCTGTTTGAGTTTGGAATACTCCGAATAAAGATCGTTGTTCACTAACTATTCTTCCAGTTCCATTACATGTAGTACACGTAGTCTCATGAAAGCCGCCAGCACCATCACATTTATCACATTTTTCATTTAGATCAAGAGTTATAGTCTTCTTACAACCAAATACTGCCTCTTCAAAAGTTAAATTAATATTTATTAAGCTATCCGTACCTTTTCGGGATCTTTTAGAATTAGTAGATGCTCTTCCTCCAAAGTTAGAAAATCCACTACTAAAGCCTGAAAAGCCTCCCCCAAAGAACTCATTAATGATATCATTTAAATCGATATCTTCAGCACTAAAGCCGCTATAATTTGCCCCTCCATTATTGGTAAATGCTGCATGTCCAAATTGATCATATTGTCTTCTTTTTTGGGTATCAGATAAAATAGCATACGCTTCGCCTACTTCTTTAAACTTTGCTTCATCACCAGTTTGCTTGTTATCAGGATGATAAGTTTTAGCTAGGCGACGAAATGCTCTTTTTATTTCTTCATCAGTCGCTGTTTTAGATACTCCTAAAATATCGTAATAATCTTTTTTATCCATATTATTCACCTAATTCTGTTAATTCTTTTAATTTATCTAATAAAGATCTATAATAAGCAAATAACTCATCATATATCTCTGGTTTAGTCAAATCTATTCCATTTTCTAATAAAATATCGTTTGGAAATTTGTCTAAACCACATTTTAAGAAATCTTTATATTTAGTTAATGCTTCTTTATCTCCCTTTAATATTTTGGAAGAAAAATAAGCCGCACCACAAATGCTAGTTGCATATTTATATAAATACCACGGAATAAAATAGTGAGAACGTTTAGTCCACATGTATTTTGTATAATCATTATGTACTACTATATCTCCATAATATTTATTATGTAATTCATCCATAATTTTGTTTAAATCTTCTGGAGTTAAGGATTCATCATTATCAATTTTTTCATAAACAATATTTTCTAACTCATTTTCCATTACTGCAGCAAAGAAATTTCCATTAATAGTTCTTAGCATCTCAATTAAGACTGAAATTTTTTCTTCTTTAGAAAAATCATTTTTTAAAACATAGTCTGTTAAATAGATTTCGTTTGATAAAGAAGCAATTTCCGCAGTATATAGAGTGTAACCACTATACTCTATATCATTATTTTTAAAACAATATTCAGAGCATACAGCATGTCCCATTTCATGGGCAATTGTAGAAATATTGTCAAATATACCATTAAAACTTATTAATATATTTGAGGTATTACCATATGTACTAGAACAATATCCACCTATTTGTTTTCCTTTATATGGCATATAATCAATCCAACGTTCCTCAAAGCCTTGTTTTACTATTTTAGAGTAATCTTCACCTAAAATTTTTGTTGCATTATAAACGTAGTCTTGAGCCTCTTCTACAGTATATTTTTTGTCATCTTTTTCTATGGGTGCATTTAAATCATAAATATTTAATTCAGAGACGTTTAAAAGATGTTTAAATATTTTATAAAACTCTTGAAATAATGGAAGACCTCTTTTTATATTTTTTAATAAAGCGTCATGAACTTCCATTGGAACAAAATCTTTTTTAAAATCCATTTCTTTAGTTGATTTGTAACCTCTAATTTTAGCTATACTAGCATGTCTTTCCATATAAGAAATTAGATTTTTACCTAAAATATTTGAAAATTGTGCTCTACTCTTATTCATAGTTTCATATGCATTTTTTCTAACTTCTCGATTGCCACTCATAGCATATTTACCATAGTTGCTAGTATTTAGTTCTACTTCATTACCATTCTCATCTTTTATAGTTCCATAATTAATGCTTGAGCTTAAAAGAGTACTTGCTAAATCTTCATAATTATTCATGTCTTTAGTAAGAATACTGATTAATTTTTCTTCTTTTTCGCTCTTAACATATTGTTTTTCTAAAGCCATTTCTTCTAAAATATGTCTATATCTTTCCAACTTTGGTGTTTTTTTAATCATATCATTAATATCAAAAGTTTTACTTTGTAAAATCTCAGGCATTAAAAATGACATTTTATTATTAAATTCGGCAAAAATACTTAATATTTCCTGAACCATTTTGCTATATTTACTTACACTTAAGTCTTCATCATTTTTTAAGTGAGCATAAGCATAAAGAGATTCCATTTTATTTACATAAGGGTAATAGGCATTTAAAAGATGATACAAGTTATCGCCTTCTAAAACTACTCCTTTATATTTTGTTAAATCATCTAAATGTTTTTTTACTTCTTCTAGCTCTTTATACCAATCTTCATCTGTTTTAAAGCGTTTAGTTAAGTCCCAGCGATACTTTACTGGCACTTCATCTCTATTTTTGTAATTGTAATCCATAATTTTCCCTTTCAATCAAGAGAAAGTTCTAGACATTCTAGAACTTTTTTATTTCTCTTCGTAATTTGCTTCTTCTACATCATCTTTTTTATTGTTTGAAGAATCATCTGCATTATCTTCAGTATTTGTAGTATTTTGATTTGCTTTAGCTGCTTCTTCATATACTTTTGTTGCAAGACGCATAGCTACTTCTTGTAAAGCCTCAGTTTTCTTTTTAATGTCATCTGTATCATTAGACTCTAATGATTTCTTTAATTCATTTATTTTGTCTTCAGCCTCTTTTTTGTCTTTTTCATCTACTTTATCGCCTAAATCTTTGATAGCTTTTTCAGTAGAGAAAATCATACTATCAGCTTCATTTCTAACCTCAGCTTCATTTTTACGTTTCTCATCAGCTTCTTTATTAGCTTCTGCTTCTTTCATCATCTTATCAATCTCATCATCGCTTAAATTTGTTGAAGATGTAATTGTAATAGATTGCTCTTTATTTGTCCCTAGATCTTTTGCTGTAACGTTAACAATACCATTAGCATCAATATCAAATTTAACTTCGATTTGAGGTACTCCACGTGGAGCTGGTGGAATATTTGTTAATTGGAAGTTTCCAAGCGTTTTATTATCTGCAGCCATTGGTCTTTCACCTTGTAAAACGTGTATATCAACGGCTGGTTGATTATCCACAGCAGTTGAGAATACTTGTGATTTGCTTGTTGGAATTGTTGTATTTCTTGGAATTAATACAGTCATAACATTTCCTAATGTCTCAAGTCCCAAAGATAGAGGTGTAACATCAAGTAAAACGATATCTTCTACTTCTCCAGTTAAAACTCCACCTTGAATAGCTGCACCCATAGCAACTACTTCATCTGGATTTACTCCTTTGTTAGGTTCTTGTCCAAGTTCTTTTTTAACAAGCTCTTGTACATATGGAATACGTGTTGATCCTCCTACTAAGATTACCTTATCAATATCTTTGTTAGTTAATTTAGCATCTTTAAGAGCTTTTCTTACTGGCTCCATAGTTGAATCAAATAAGTCACGGCATAAATCTTCAAATTTAGCTCTTGATAAAGATGTTTCAAAATGTAGAGGTCCTTCTTCATTTTGAGCAATAAATGGAAGACTAATAGTTGCATTGGTCATTCCTGATAAATCTTTTTTAGCTTTTTCAGCTGCATCTTTAATTCTTTGCATTGCCATTTTGTCTTTTGATAAATCAATACCATTTTCTTTTTTAAATTCATCAACTAAGTAATTCATGACTCTTTCATCAAAGTCATCTCCGCCTAAACGATTATTACCAGCAGTAGCTTTAACTTCAAATACGCCATCACCTAATTCAAGGATTGATACATCGAATGTACCTCCACCTAAATCATAAACTAAAATAGTTTGTAATTTATCTTGTTTATCAAGACCATAAGCAAGAGCTGCTGCTGTTGGTTCATTGATAATTCTTTCTACTTCAAGCCCAGCAATTTTACCAGCATTTTTTGTAGCCTGACGCTCAGCATCATTAAAGTATGCTGGAACAGTAATAACAGCTTTTGTAACAGTCTCTCCTAAATAACTCTCTGCATCTTTCTTTAACTTAGCTAGAATTTTTGCAGAAATTTCTTCTGGAGTGTATTTCTTTCCATTTGCTTCTACTTTTTCACTAGTTCCCATTTTTCTTTTAATTGAAGAAATTGTATTCTTCGTATTTGTTACAGCTTGGTTACGAGCGATTTGCCCAACCATTTCTTCATCACCTTTAAAAGCAACTACACTTGGAGTTGTACGTGCTCCCTCTGGGTTTGGAATAACTTTTGGTTCTCCACCCTCTAAAACTGCAACACAACTATTTGTTGTACCTAAATCAATACCTATAATTTTTGCCATATTAATCATTCTCCCTTTCATTTACTTTAACCATGGCAGGTCTTATTAATTTATCATTATACATATATCCTTTTTGTAAACACTCAAGGACAATGTTATCGTCTACTTCGTTATTTTGTTCTGTTAGAACAGCATTCATAATGTTTGGATCAAATAATGATCCTACAACCTCAATTTCATGAATACCTTTTTCATTTAAAATATTTACTAAATTTTCATAAATCATTTTAAATCCACTTAAGAATTTTTCAGCTCCTTCTTGCTTAATACTTAATGCTCTTTCAAAATTATCTAAAACAGGTAATATTTTTTCAGCTAAATCTGCACCATCATATTTATAAGCTGTAGCAAGATCAGCTTCACTTCTTTTTTTCATGTTTTGCATCTCGGCAGTAATACGCAAGATTTTCTCTTTTAATTCTATATTAGCAAGTCTTAGTTCTTCTTTTTCTTTATCATGTTTTACTTTTTCTTTTTTATTTTTCTCTTTTTTCTTAACATCTTCCATTGTATTTTCTACTTGATCTACAACTTCTGTCTTTTTTGTTTCTTCTTCCATTCATTCACCTTTTTCTTCCAACCATTTATTTAATATGTTTAATACTCCTACAACACGATCATATTCCATTCTCTTAGGCCCTATAATTGCAATTGTTCCTTCAACACCATCTGCACTATAATTCGTTTTGATTACTGTTACATTATCGTCAAATTCGGATTCACTTCCAATATAAATACTTATGTTGTCATTATCGTTTTTAACAATTTTTCTTACTTGTTCGTCATCTTCAAGTTTGGCAATTAATCTTTTAATTTCGTTTGTATCACTATATTCTGGTTGTTCTAACATTTTTGATTTGCCCACAACATGAATATTTTCTTTATTTGATACAAAATCATTAAATGCTTCATAGAATATGCCATAAATGGTTTCATATTGTTCAATTTGCCTTGAAATAATTGGTTTTATATCTGCTTCAAGACGATGTGATATTAAAGAAATAGGAGTGCCTATTAACATTTTATTAATCATTTCGCTTACTTTAACAACTTCTAAAATATTTATACCACTAACAAGCGTAAATTGTTTGTTACGTACAATTCCTTTATCTGTACAAACTAAAGCAACAATTTTATTTTCGTCTAAGGGAATAATAGAAATTTGTTTTAAAGTGTTTTCATTACAATATTCTCCAAGCGATATACTTGTATAATTTGTTATATCACTGATAATCTCTAAGCAAGCTTCTATTGCATCGCTTATAGTTAGCGAAGTATTAGAAAATACTTTTTCTAATTTTGTTAATTCACCTTTTCTTAATTCTTTTGGCTTCATTAAATTTTCAACATAATATTTATAGCCTTTTTCACTTGGGACTCTTCCACTTGATATATGATTCTTTTCAATATATCCTAGCTCTTCTAGGACTGCCATTTCATTTCTAATAGTTGCGCTAGAACAATTAAATTTATCACATAAGTGTTTTGATCCAATTGGCTTTGCTTCTTCAATGTAGCTCTCTACTATCTCTTTTAATAGTTCTTTTTGTCTTTCTCCCATGATATCACCCAATTAGCACTACATATTCTTCAGTGCTAATATCATTATAATATTATGTTTAGCACTTGTCAATATATAACTGCTAATTTTACAAATTTTTAAATATAAATTAAAAAAATTCAATATTAAATAAGAGAATAATTCTTTTTTCTTTATTTACATATAATTTATTATGAATATTGGAGTAAAATTACAAAGGATTAATCAAGAAGATTTTATTTGGGTGATTTATTTTTTTATAGTTATAGCCGCTCTGATATCAAATAATTTTGAACGCAACTATATATTGAAACGAAACCCTCAAGATCAAAAAAATTTTAGATTAATTAATATTACTGTATTAATAGTTGTTTTTTTTATTTATTTATATTTTGTCATAATTAATTATGAGGATATTCATCAATTAAGAAAAAACGCAACAAAAAAAGAAGTCATTACTCTTCAGGCTTCTTTAATTGCATTTTTATTATTTTTAGTAGGCACAGTTTTTGCATTATGGTTAGAAATAAATCGCAGTACTTCAAATGAAAATGTAGACATAATTTAATTAAATAATATGCTTTCTTCTAAATATTTTTTACGTCTTTTCTACTAAAATATACGTATGTTATACACAACATAATTCCAATATACAAAAACACTACTAGTAAAGATAAAACTGTACTTACATTATATGGATTAGCCGCTCCTTTTACTAAGTAACTAAAATCCCAATATAGTGATACAAATAATTTAAAAATTTTATAAGAATGCGTAATAGCTATATTTGAAATAACTCCTCCAACTAAATATAGCATAAATGATAAAGTACACGCAGCTGATGTAGAAGCTGTAATAGTACTGATCATAAAGCTAAATATTAAAATAACTAAGTACATCGGTAAAATTAGTATTAGTGATTTAATCACATAATTAAGTAGTGGCATTACTTTTAAAGAAGCACTTGCTGACTCATAAATAGTCATTGGAATACTAAGAGAATTAAAGCCAAATACTAACCCTCCAACAATAAATTCAATTAATAGCATCATAATTAAAATAATTGGCAATAATATAAGCATTGCAAGAAGCTTTGATGTTAAAATAGAACTTCTTTTATAGGGTTTAGTAAGCAAATACTTAATAGTGCCTTTATTAAATTCTTCACTTAACATTGATGAGCTAATTAAAATTACATAGATTAAAATAAATAATCCAAATTCCGCGCTAAAATTGATTAGAACCCCTCTTAATGTGTCCCTTGCATTTAAATCTAACTTTTCTTCTAAAATGTATTTATTGGTTATCATATCTTCTTGAAGATTTTTAAATGAACTTTCTTCTAAAGAAGTTAATTTGTCTTTATTTTTTAAGTTTAGATATTCATACAAATTTGCTTCAACATCTAATAATGCTATATTTAGAAAATTGTCTTTATCAAAATTAATATTATTATCTAAACGATATTTTTTTAAAGAAATATAATATTCATTCCTTATTTTAGCATTTTGATCATAGACAGGACTTTTCTCTATTGTTTCTAAATCAAGATTAACAAAATATTTCCAATCTTCTTTTTCAATTTTTTCCAATAAATTATTTAATTTAGCCTCTTTCTCTTTTATATTCTTTTTATCAATATATTTAGCTTGATTATAGTCATATAACTCATCATGATAGTAAGTATCTATTAAATACTCTTGATTAGAACTAGAATATTTTTCTTTTAATTCATATGCTTGTATTTCACTTAAATTATTTATATAAATATACACTTCATCTGGATTTTTTGGATCAAGAAGTTTATTTTCTTCTTTTATCTCATCTATAGATACCTCGCTTGAATAACTAAAATCACCCATGTCTTTATAAATAACATTAGTAAGAATCGTAAATAAAATAAATATTAGAGTTATAATATAAAAGCTTTTCTTAGAAAATATTTTTTTTAATTCGTTTTTAATTAGTTTAATCATGTTTTTCACCTCTAGCCTTTGTAATAAATGCTTCTTCTAAGGTAACTTGTTCTTTTTTTACTTCATATATGCTGATTTTATTTTCAACAAGTTGTTTAATAAAATCAGCAATACCATTTTCATCTTTTATTACAACTAAATATTGATCATCTATTATCTCATCTTGTTTATCTAATAATTTCTTTGCTTTTTTAGTATCATTTACTTTAATAGTGTATTTATTATTATCTACTCCTTTAATTTCTTCAATCGTATTTTCTTCAATTATTCTCCCATCAGATATAATTAATACTTTATTACAAAAACTTTCTAATTCACTTAAGTTATGACTAGATATTAAAATACCAACTTTTTCTCGCGCAAGACTTTTTAATAAATCTCTTAACTCTTTTATTCCTTCTGGATCTAGTCCATTTGTTGGTTCATCTAAAATTAATAAATTTGGATAATTTATTAAGGATATTGCTATTCCAAGTCTTTGTCTCATTCCTAGCGAATATTTACTTACTTTATCATTAATTCTTTGCTCTAATCCTACAAGTTTAATTACTTGTTTAAGTCTCTCTTCACTTACATCTTTATAAAGATTTGCTTGCATTTTTAAATTATCCATTCCAGATAAATACATATAAACATCTGGTGACTCTACAATACATCCAACTCTTGAAATTGCTTTTACAAAATCTTTTTTTATGTCAAATCCATTAATCGTTACTACTCCACTGTTTGCTTTTTGTAAGCCTAAAATACATTTAATAGTTGTAGTTTTACCAGAACCATTAGGGCCAATAAAAGCTAATATATCTCCTTCGTTAATTTCAAACGATACATCTTTTAAAATCTGTTTTTTACCAAATTTTTTATTTAAGTTTTCTACCTTTAATATACTCATATTTTTTCCTTTCATTAATACTTGGCTGTGGTGCTTTTATTATAGCACTAAAATAAGTTTATTACTAGATTAAAAAAGTGTAGTTATTTGGTATAACCACACTCTTCACATGTAATTGTTTTATTTTTATTAACAAGTAAATTGCCACAATTTGGGCATGTTTCTCCAATCGGTTCATACCACGTTGCATAATTACATTTTGGATAGTTTCCGCATCCATAGAATACTTTTCCTTTTTTAGTATGTCTTGAAACAATATTCCCATTACATTTAGGGCATTTTGCAACTACTTCTTCGGATTTCTTTTCTTCTTTTTTAATATATTTACATGTTGGATAATTACTACAAGCTACAAATTCTCCATACTTACCCTTACGTATAACTAATTCACTTCCACATTCTGGACAAGACTCACCAACTTTTTCAGGTTCTTTCTTTTCCATTTCATGGAACGCTTTTTCTACAAGAGGAGCAAATTCATCATAGAATTTTTTTAATACTTTAATATTATCTACTTCTTGCTCAGCAATTTTATCTAAATCACTTTCCATATTAGCTGTATATTCAACATTTACAATCCCACTAAAGAATTCTTGTAATTTATCAGTTGTCTCAAATCCAATATCTGTTGGATAAAACTTTTTATCTTCAATTGTTACATATCCACGATCTTTAATTGTTTTCATAATCGTTGCATATGTACTAGGCCTTCCTATTCCTAAGCTTTCCATTTCTTTAATTAAAGATGCTTCAGTATATCTTGCTGCGGGTTTTGTAAAATGTTGAAATTTTTCAATTTTATCAGCTACTATAACATCGCTCTTATAATTTTTAAAGTCAGGTAATACTATATCTTCACTATCTTCATATTCACTATAAACTTTTAAATAACCGTCAAATTTCAAAACACTACCTGTTGCTTTAAATAAATAACCATTATTTTCTAAATCAACTGTAGTCGCAAGTGTTTTGGCACTACTCATTAAGTAAGCTAAAGACCGAATATAAATTAAGCGATATAGTTTATATTCATCTGTACTTAGATATTCTTTTATTGACTCTGGCGTTCTCATAATACTCGTAGGCCTAATTGCTTCATGAGCATCTTGAGCTCCTTTTGGCTCTTTAGATGCTTTGATGCTTCCTACATATTCTTCTCCAAATTTTCCTTTAATATAACCTTTTGTATCATTTACAAAAACTTCACTTAATCGTGTTGAATCAGTACGCATATATGTAATTAAACCGACAGTTTCTCTACCAATATTCATACCTTCATATAGCTTTTGAGCAATTTGCATAGTTTTACTTGAAGAAAAATTAAGACGATTTGCGGCCATTTGTTGAAGAGTTGAAGTTCTAAAGGGATCTTTTGGTTTCTTTATTTTTTCTTTTTCTTCAACACCAGCAATTTTAAATGATTTTGATAAATTATTTAATACTTCATCAGCTTCAGATTCACTATGAAGTTCTATTTTTTTATTATGATATTTCTCTAGGCTTGCTTTGAAGTCTTTAAAATCAGCTTCAATAGTCCAATATTCTTCTGGCACAAATGCCTCTATTTCTCGTTCGCGATCAACAATTAATTTTAGGGCAACACTTTGTACTCTACCGGCACTTTTGCCACCGGTTTTTCTTTGCATTAATTTGCTTAAACGAAAACCAATAATACGGTCTAACATTCTTCTAGTCTCTTGGCTTTTTACTAAATCCATATCTATTTTTCTTGGATGATTCATTGCTTCTTTTACAACATCTTTTGTTATTTCATTAAATACTACCCGTTCATAATCTTCACTAGGTTTTAAAACATCATATAAATGCCATGAAATTGCTTCCCCTTCACGGTCTGGATCTGTTGCAAGTATTACTTTATCGGCTTCTTTAGCCATTTTCTTTAGGGATGCAATGTCTTTATTTTTTCCTTTTATTGGAATATAGCTCGGTGTAAAATCATTTTCTATATCAATTCCAAGACCATATTTTCCAGTTGTTGCAAGGTCTCTAATGTGTCCTTTGCTTGATACAACTTTATAATCACTACCTAAATATTTTTCAATTGTTTTACTTTTTGCAGGTGATTCTACAATTACTAATTTACTCATTATTATTTCCTTTCCACTTATTCTAGCTTAGCATACGAGCAGAAAACTACTCAAGTACCATTTTAAACTAACTTATATATAAATTGCAAGACTTTTTATTTTTTTGACTCCTCAAATATTTTTTTTACTGGTTTATAAGACATGCGATACTCTTCAAAGATGCCATACTTTTCTATTAATTCTAAATGTTCTTTTGTAGGATATCCTTTATGTTTTTTGATATTATATTCAGGATGCTTGCGATCAAGCTCCATCATAATATGATCTCTTGTTACTTTGGCAACCACACTTGCAGCAGCAATAGATAAAGAAAGTGCATCACCATGAATAATAGATGTATAGGGAATATTAATATCATCAAGTTTCATAGCGTCACTTAAAATATACTTTGGTGTAATATCTAAATTACCTAGTGCAATATACATTGCTTTACGGGATGCTTCTAAAATATTTATTTCATCTATTTCTTTAGCACTTACAATTCCTACTCCAATGCTAAGTGCTTCTTTTTTCAAAATTTCATAAAATGCTTCTCTTTTTTTTTCGCTTAATTGTTTGGAATCGTTTAAACCTTCTAAATGATAATTTTTAGGAAGAATAACCGCTGCAGCTACAACTGGTCCACATAAAGGTCCACGCCCTGCCTCATCTACTCCTGCAATTAATGTAATATTCTTGTCATATAATTCGCGTTCATATTTAAGTAAATCTACTTTAGACTTCATCAAATAAAATCCCCTTTATATATTCATCTTTAATATCATTAATAATGCGATTACTGACCCTTTCGTAGTCTACTTCACCATTTTTAATCGCCCCTATTTTTCTTCCAATAGCATCATATACCGCTTCAAAATCAAGCCCACTTAAATTTTTTTCAATTCCATAGCGCTCTTTTAATTTTTCGGGATATAGTTTATTTAATTTATTTAAAATATGACATGCAACTTCATCGACATCTAGAATTTCTGTACGAATAGAGAAAAATGAAGCTAAATTAAGTGCTATTTCTGGATCTTCTAATTTTGGCCAAAGAATTCCTGGAGTATCAAGTAGCATAATTCCATGATCAGTTTTAAGCCATGTAAGCCCTTTTGTTACTCCCGGCTTATTACCAACACTAGCTACCTTTCTTCCAGCAAGTTTATTAATTAGCGTTGATTTACCTACATTTGGAATACCCACAACTAAAACTTTAATTTCTTTTTTGTTTAAGCCTTTTTCCATTCTTTTGCTTTGAAGAGACTCCATCATTTCATGTGATAAATTAACTATTTTTGTAATATCATTTGAATTATTTAAATCAGCAACTACTACTTTGGTGTTTAAATTTTCATAATATTTAATCCATCCTTCAATTTTTTTAGAGTCAGTTAAATCTTTTTTAGTCATAATTAAAATTTTAGGTTTGTTACCTATTACATCATATATATTTTTTATCTTTGAAGATTTTGGAATACGAGCATCTATTAGTTCATAAACTAAATCAATATTGTTATATTCCTTCTTCATTAATCTTTTGGCTTTTTCCATATGTCCTGGATACCAGTTGATTGTTGTATTTTGGCCCCCTTTATCGTTATTTTTACTCATTTTTCACACCTTCTTTTTTACTTTTTTTTAAATTTATATATTTCCATATTCTTTTATATTGTTTTAATTGTTCATCTTTTTTCACCTGGGCAACTGGATGATATAATGGTATTATTATCAAGTTACCTATTTCTATTTCAGGAGAATTTAAAACTGTCTCTTTTAATGTTTTTTCAATATTGAATTCAAATATTTTTGATAAAGAGAATAAAGGATAATATCCTAAAGTTAAAATCACTTTGGGTTTAACAATTTGAATTTGTTTTAAGAGATACTCACTACAATTTAGTGTAGACTTCTTTAAGTCAATATTATCTCCTCTATAATGGGTTCCTTGTCTTGCACACATTATCGCATTTGTGATATAAATATCATCTAAAGTGTATTTATTATTAGAAGATTCAATAATAAAATTTTCTAGCATTTTTTTAGTGGCACTTTTTTCTGACTCTATCAATTCTTTCCAATTAGATTTATCTTTATTTAATAGCTCGTGAAAGTTTTTCATATCTCTATAAGGTCCCCAATCTTGACCTATAATCATAATATCTGATTCTAATCTATTAAACCAATCAGTCCAAATTGAAGGAATATTGATACAAAAATCATAATCTTTATATATATTTATGAGTGATTTATTTTTACATTTCATATTAGTACATTTGCCACAAATAGATAATTCTTTTATCAAACTATTAAATTTTTGAATTTTCATTATAAATCTTCCTTATTTCTATTTTCAGTTAAATACCTATTATAAAATTCATCCATAGATGAAATATATTTCTGATCTTGAATAATTCTATACTTTTCATATTCATTTTCGGCTTTTTCTACCGCTTCTTTATGACTTATATTTCCTGAATGTTTTAAAACACTTTTTCTTCTAAATTTTAATAAATCATCCGTTGCATCAATCCAATCTTGCATTGTCATAATATGCCTTTCTTTGGCTTCATCTTCCGCAAATACTAAAAACATATTTGTTAAATCATTTAATTTGTTTAATTCTTCTTCAGTTAAATAATTTTTAGCAATAGATACATCATATTTATATATTAAACCATCAGGACTATTCTTCCAATTTGTAAGCCCCATATGTTCTTTTTCTGAATTTGCACGATTATATATTAATTCTGCTGCTGTATGTCCAGATATGGCATAATGGAGTTTATTTTGAACAATCTTGAAGAAAGTATAAGCGCTCTCTGACTTAGGATCATAATCAGTTGATGTTACAATAAATAAGTCAGTAATTTTTTGATAAGACATTCTTTCACTTACCCTGATTGTTTTAATTCTTTCAAGTAATTCATCAAAATATTTCATGTCATATTTATTCCCTTTGATAAATCTTTCATCATTTAAAGCAAATCCTTTAGTCATATATTCCTTAAGTATTTTTGTTGCCCATATTCTAAATTCTGTTGCTTTCTTGGAATTTATTCTATAGCCGACCGCAATTATAGCATCTAAATTGTATATTTTTGTTTTATATTTCTTACCATCTGAAGCAGTTATCGAGGATTCCTCGGTAACTAAATTCTCATTGAGTTCACTACTCCTAAAGATATTTTTTAAATGTAGAGAAATATTATCAGTACTGCAGTCAAAAACTTTTGACATTCCTTTTTGTGAAAGCCATAATGTTTCATCTTTATATATTGCATCAACAATAATATTACCTTCTTGATTTTTATAAATTAATAAATTATTTTCGTTTTCTAAATTGCTCATTTTTTCGCCTCTTTTCTATATTTTTTAAAGTTAATTATGTCTTCTGAATATATATTGTCTTCTTTCAAATATTTTGCTAAAATTACATCACTTTTAATGATTTTTTCAGTATATTTTTCTGTACTTTCCTGCGTTTCATAGTCTTTATTCATATAATCAATTACATGTGCAAAACATGGGGTAGCAATATCATGAAATAAACCTGCTAGTGTTGTTTTTTTATCTTTTGTAAACTTCCATATTAGTAAGGCTACTGTTAAGGAATGATCGTAGCGGGAAATTTTTTCTTTAAAATTATATATGTTTTTTGATGCATAGTCCATTCCGCAGAAATACCCTACATTTTTTAGCCTAACTAAACTTGGAACTGTTAGATATTTTTCTAAAAATGATGGCATTTCACCTTCGATTAATAAATTTAGGTATTCATTATATAGAGTCCCCATTTTATCACTTTCTTTTATTTATCACTTGTTTTAATCTATTTTTATATCTAATTGGGCTTAGCTTTCTTACTATTCCGTCGCTACTTACTGCTATTTCCGGAATATACATTCCTGTTTTAAGTTCAATAAAATCAGCTACTAATCTTCTATGGCAAAATTCATCAATCGGTTCATGACATAGTAAAATTATATTATCACCGAATTTACTTTCTAAAGCGCAAAGTAACTCTTCTACATCTAAATTTTTTAATCTTGTTTCATAATAACTTGCAATATATTCATCTTCTATTTTCCTTCTTAACCGAATATATTCTTTTAACCTTAAAGTATCTTCTTTTATTTTTAAAAGTCTTTCATATGCTTCAGCATAAGGAGTATAGGTAATTAATCTTGGAGCAAGCTTTTTATATGCCGGGCCATAATAACCCCAAGCATTGCCGCCATCTCCCGTTATTGAAACTGTATTTCCACTTTTTACACTATAGTAACTACCTGTTCCTAATATTACTTTAGATTTTTTACCTTCTTTATTTGCTTCAGCCACTTTGTGTCTTGATAGTAATCTTTCTTCTTGTTTATCATAATCTTCTAACATATAATGATATTGTTCATTTTGAGCTAATAAATCACTTCGTTTTAATTGAAACAACATTATTATACCATTTCTACCAAAAATATTAAGCAATTTTTTTAATTCATCATCACTTATTTTATCAATATTTAAATCATGATATAAAATTAAATTAGAAATTATGCTTTTGGTACTATCATCTATTCTATGCTTAGTTGCAAATTTATCAAATATTTCTTTTGATTTTTCCCAATGACCATAAAAATGGCCTATACCGTTTTCATCTTCTTCATAAACTAAGGGCTTACCAATATCATGAAACAAAGATGCCATTCTTAAAAATATATTATTAGGTACTCCATCTATAACATGAAGAATATGCTCATACACATCATAAATATGCCAATTATTATTTTGGCTAAACCCTTTACACAATTTTAATTCTGGAATAATTCTAAAAATAGTTTCTTCATTCTCTTTAATTGCTTCACTAGGTTTCTGTTGTAATAAAATATCTATCAAAAAGTTTATTTCCATGATATTCACCTGCTTACTATTTATATTAATTATTTTAAGCCTATCTTGAGTGAGCTAAAAATATGCTTTTATTTTCTTTTGTTTTATTTAATTCTTATGTAAAGATAATAATATAAAAATAGTTAATTACTGTTCTTTAATACTATTTATAAATTCTATTTCTTCTGAAGAAATATTGATATAATCCTGATGGTTAAACTTTTTAAAAATTACTCTATTTGACTCATTATATATTTGATAATAATATTCTAAATTGTCTTCTAATAAATCTCTTATATTAAATATTGCTTTTATAATCCGAAAACAATATGCATTTTTTATTTCTTCACTTCGCTCATTATTCATTCTTTTTATTATTTCTTCTATAAATACACTAATATCTCGAATCGTTTTAACATCGTTCTTTTGATGAAGAACAGAATAATCATTTTGATAATAGTTATACCAGATATTTGGAACTATTCCTATTTGTTTTACAACTTGCATTAAATCAATCATATATAAAGTATCTTCACTTAAATTAACACTCGAATTAAACTTTATTAATTTTAAAATACTTCTTTTATAAAGTCGAGAATATATTCTCCCAATAGGAGCGTCATTTATTTCTTTATTATTATGTTTTAATTTGCTAGATATTAATTTATCTTTGAATAAATGTAGATTTTCTTCATTATATAAATGAAATCCATCTTCACATTTTCTTGTCTTTATAATCTCATCATTTTTTATCTCATTATATCCGCCAATTACAATGTCTAAATTGTTTTTAGTTATAAGATTATATGCTTCTTCTAAAAAACAGCTAGCTATAGTATCATCACTATCGACAAATGCTATATATTCGCCATCTGATAATTCAATTCCTAAATTTCTAGCATTGCTCACTCCTCCATTTGGAATATGATACACTTTAAAGTTTTCTTTATCTTTGGTATAGTTATCTAGAAATTTTTTAATTTCATTAGTACTTCCATCGTCAATTAAAATTACTTGATACTTTTTATATGTACTATTTATAATACTTTTAAAACATCTTTTTAAATCATTAATTGGAGTATTATAAATGGGAATAATGATATCTATCATATTATTTTACTTTTCCTATTTTATTAAAAGGATACATAATAAAGTTAGTAGTTCCTTTTATTTCATTCTTTTTGATTTTTCCAAATACTCTACTATCTAGGGATATAGCGCGGTTATCACCTAAAACAAAATATTCATCACTACCGAGTTTTACTTTATCTATACTATATGTATTTCCGTATCCATGAATATCTTCTATTACTTCATCATTAATATAGATTTTACTATCTTTAATTTCAACTTCCTCGCCTGGAAGGCCAATTACTCTTTTTATTAATTCTTCTTTTTCACTTTCAACTTTAAGTACCACGATATCATATCTATCAATACTTCCTAATTTATTTAGAAGCATGATTTCATTGCCATTTAGAGTTGGCGCCATGCTACTACCATTTACTCTTACCGGAGTAATAATAAATGAGCGAATTAATACTACTACAATAATTACTACTAAATATGGAATTAAACTTTTTAATAATTTCATAATAATCTCCTTTTATATTTCTTTAATAGTAACACTTTTTTATCCTTTCTTCAAGATATCAAGAGCTAAAAACAAAAAAATTAAGATTACTCTTAATTCTTTTAAATTAATTTTCAGTTTTAACTGAATCGTTTCTTTCTTTAACACGGTATTCTTTACGCATACCTTTGATAAAGTTAAGTTTTGCACGTCTAACCATACCTTTTTTAACTACAACAATTTTATCAATTGTTGGAGCATTCACAGGGAAAATACGAGTTACACCGATTCCGCCAGATTTTTTACGAACTGAGAAAGTCTCAGATACTCCACTACCTTTTTTAGCGATTACTAATCCTTCAAAAGCTTGGATTCTTTCTTTCTTTCCTTCTTTAACCCATACATCAACACGAACTGTGTCTCCTACACGAAATTCAGGTATGTCTTTTCTCATATGACGTTCATTAATTTTGTCAACTAAATTTGCCATTTTATACATCCTCTCTATTATATATTAACCTATAATCATTAACTAAAGTAAGCGGATTATATTTTCTTGGGTCCAGTAAATTATATCATAAGTATTTACAAAATACAACTAAAAAATTGGCTACTTGAGTCAATTTATTAATTTACACTTTTTAATAAAACTGTATATGCTCCATTAGGACTTTCTACTGAAATCTTCTCTCCGGCTTTATGCCCAATTACAGCTTTTCCAATTGGAGATTCATTTGAAATCTTATTACTAAATGGATCAGCTTCTAATGATCCTACAATTTTATACTCTTCTGCGTCATCTTCTTCATATTCTATAACAATAGTAGAGCCAACATTAGCAACATTTTTGTCTTTATTTTCTATTATTTCACAATGTTCTAGTTTATATTCTAATTCTTTAATTCTCGCTTCTACTTGAGCTTGCTCATTACGAGCTGCATCATAATCGGCATTTTCAGATAGATCGCCTAAACTTCTAGCATATTTTAGCGTTTCAATAACTTCATTTCTTTTATTTGATTTTAAATCATTTAGTTCTGCCTCAAGTTCTAAGTAACCCTCTGGCGTTAAAACTACTTTATTTTCTTTTTTCATTTATCTCTCCACCTCAAATTTTTTTATGTCTACAAAAGAATACTACAAATAATCATTTTTGTCAAATACTTTTAACCGCATCATTGAACTTTTAGGAAGTCTCTTATCAATTTCTAAATAAACTTTCATTTGCGGATGTCTTGCAACATCTATTTTATTCTTGTTTTCATCAAATATATTATGAATCTCGTATGTAAATGGTTCTAGATCTGGTCCAAAAAATTCTACTATATCTCCCACTTTAAAGAAATTTCTTTCTTCTAATAAAACTAAGTTGTCTTTCTCTTCTAATACAATTCCTAAAAAATCTTGATTTGACACTTCTTCTCTTCCTAAATAATATTGTTCTTTATTAGTAGGTAGTTTATCAAAAAACTGAGGAGCGCTTTCACGGTTAGCACAGCGATTAATAATATCATTAGCATAGTATATGTCAGATTCTTTTAAAGTATTCGTCTTTATTTTATCAAATAATCGCCTATATTCATAAATAACTGTTGCAATGTAATATATAGAACGCATGCGCCCCTCTACTTTAAAAGAATTTACACCAATTTTTATCATATCTTCTAAATATATACTCATATTTAAATCTTTAGGAGTCATGCTAAATGGGTGCTCGTTATCATTAATATTAAAGATCCATCTACATATTTGAGCGCATCCACCTCGGTTAGAATCCCTATTTGTAGTAACATTTGATAATACACATTTACCACTAAAGCTAGTACACATAGCTCCTTGAATAAAGCATTCTAAATCAAGACCAGTATGCTTCTTTATTTGGATAATATCTTCTTTAGATGCTTCTCTTGCTAAAACAATTCTTTTTACACCTAGTTTTTTATAAAATAGAGCTGCTTCATAATTAAGCGTGCTTGCTTGAGTTGATAGATGTATTTCTAAATCAATATTATTATTTTTAATAGCATTTATTACTGCAATATCACTTACGATGACTGCATCTACTTTAATAGAAGCTAATTCTTTTAAATACTCTTCTAGTCCTTCTAATTCACTATTATGCATAGCAATATTTACCGTTACATAAACTTTTTTTCCTAAATTATG
Organism: uncultured Mycoplasma sp.; assembly: GCA_946554525.1. Classification (GTDB taxonomy): domain Bacteria; phylum Bacillota_I; class Bacilli_A; order RF39; family UBA660; genus Caccenecus. The sequence goes on along the minus strand of CAMNSE010000006.1, from coordinate 13,432 downwards.
AGCAAAATTGCAAGCTTCTTTTAACTCACTTTCACTAAAATTAATAGCATTAGCTCTTAGCGAATAATGATAACCTCCCACGTATACAGCATCAGCACCATATAAAAAAGCTATTTTTAAACGTTCTAAAGATCCTGCTGGAGCAAGTAATTCGATCATTTTTCTTCCTCCTTAAATAGCTTAATCCACCCTAATTTAATCCATAGTTTAATTTCTTCATAGCATTTTACTTTTTCATCAGGCATTTTCATAATTACTAAATCTAAATTTTTATGGTAAATTAAATTTTGCGATAATCCAAATGCTAACTCCGCAAATGCAGCAGCGCCAATATATCCCTTAATATTATCTTTATCTTCATTCATAATAAATAATATATCAGCATTTGTAATATTTTCATAAAAAGCCTTATGAATACTTGGATACAAAGTCATAAACTCATTTTCTTCAATTTTTTTGGGATAATCTAATATTTCATATTTTTTTTGGCTAAAAATATTTATCCAATTTTTTATTTCATCTTGTAGTTTAGCACTCCCAGAAATTACTACTTTTTTCATTTTTTCAATCCTTTCATTCTTCCTTTAATTTAAAGATTGTTTTTTTCTCACTTAAATATTTATAAGGATATTTATCTTCTAAGTTATTGGTGCTTTTAATTATATCTATTACTTCATCATCACTTAAAAAAACTGTATTTATTAAATAATATAAAACATTTTCTCCATTTCTTAATTTAAGACCATTAAATGGATATTCAGTATAAATAACCGTTCCATATTTGTTTTCCATAATTTTAAACTTCTGCTTACTTACTTTTTCTTCTAAAAGACTATTTTTTTCTTCATTAGCATTAAAATTCTTGTTATAATTTGTAATTAATGTACGTCTAGAATACATGATATTAACATGTCCAAAAGTAAATAGTGTAAGCATTTTCTTGGATTTATTTAAAATTTCATCTATTTCATCTATTGTAATATCTGGTGAAGGAACAACACTATCTACATAATTAAGCCATGTATTAATGCTTTCATAATTACAATTTAAGTGATTTAGAAATAATATTTTCTTTAGTTTACTATTACTTTCTAATAAGATGTTTAATACACCTATATCATCAAATACGATACCCTCTATATTAGAAGGAAGACTATTTAAAATTTCTTTTAAAGAAAGAATACTGTCATTATCAAGCAAGCGATTAATAAAGACATAAGCATGGTCGCATTTTATATCATCTATATTAAAAGTATTATTAAATCCAATAGAAAAGTCTTGTAATGGAAAAAGGAAAGTAATATTACTTTCTTCTTTTAATTTTTCTACTAAACTATCATTTTCTACTAAAATTAAATAATTATTTTTTTTCATCTTTCTTCACACTAATGCTTATGCCATCGCCAACATCATAAAAGTTTGTTTCAAAGTCTTTATTTTCCTTTAAAAATTCAATATAACCTTCAATTTTCTCAGCAAGGCCTCTTAAATTTTTAGATTCAATTTCACTTGATTTGCCAACATAACCATGGAATTTTAAATTATCAGTAATAATAGTTCCTCCAGGCTTTAAAAAATATTGAAATTTTTCAAAGAACTTTGTATATTGCCCTTTAGCAGCGTCAATAAATATCATATCATATAAGCCACTTGTTAAATTCACTTCAAGAGCATCTTGAAATACAACATTAATTTTTGATTCAAAACCATATTTTTTGACATTTTTTAAGCATTCCATGTATCTTACTTCATCTCTTTCAATGGTCGTTACTGTTACATCTTCTGCAACACTTGCCATTAAAATAGCAGAGTATCCGATTGCACTTCCAATCTCTAATATGCTTTTAATGTTATTCTTCTTAATATATTTCATCATAAAAGCAATGGATTCTTTTTCAATAATTGGAACGTTATGCTCCGCGGCATAACTTTCCATTTCTAATAAAGCTTGTTTCATTTTTTATTCACCTCAAAATTTATTTATATTCATACCATAAACCACTGTTTTTTAACTCTATAACTTTTTGTTCATGCTCCCAGTTAGTTTTAGTAAAATAAGTATGTTTATATTTATCTGCAACAAAGAATAAGTAATCATGTACTTCAGGATTTATCGTTGCTTTAATAGATGCTGCGCTAACACTTGCTATGGGGCCTACTGGAAGCTTTCCACGGTTACAAATGCCTCTTGTATTGTATCCATTATTACAATTATCAATTTCTGCTTGATAAAGGTCTCTTTCACTTAATTCAACCTTTGCACCATAATATGTTGTAACATCGCTACCTAAAGAATCTCCAAGTTTCAAACGATTGTAAAAAACACCGGCAACACCTGCCCTATCGTCACTATTAGCACCTTCTAATTCTACAATACTTGCAAGGGTTAAAATCTCATGTATATTAAAGTTAGACGATTCTATTTTACCTTTTATAGATGTTAGTTGATTATTCATTTCGTTTAGCAATCTTCTTACAATATCTTTTATACTACTACCTTTGTAAAATTCATATGTGTTAGGAAATAAATAGCCTTCTAACGGATAATATATTTTCTCATTTAAAATATCTTCTGTTAAGAACCAATATTCATCAATTAAAGATTGCAAATATTCTTTATCGTTTAAAATACTTAAAACTTCTTCTTTTGTAGTCCCAGTGGCTTCGGCTATTACACCAGCATAATTAGGGATTCTTTTCCCTTCAATAAATGTTAACATAAAAGTATTTTTTTCTTCAATAATCTCGCCATTTCCTATTTTATTAATGATTTGCTTGGTACTCATACTAGCGTTTAAACTATACTTTCCTGCTTGTAAATTTGTACCATGAAGACCTACATATATATATGATGCAAATTTGCTTTTTAAAAGTCCAGCACTCTTTAAATCATCAATAATTTCTATTTTACCTTTACCACTAGTAACAACAAATTCAACATCTGAAGATGCTTTGGATACTGGCGTTAATCCATAAAAATATAATCCTATTAATATAGATATTACTACAAAAATAGAGATTAAAACAATTACTACTTTTTTCTTTTTCATTGCGCTTATTCGCCCATCTTTTCTTCAATTTGAGAAAGTAAAGTTTCAATTATTCTCCATTCACTTTCTGTTTTAATATCTCCAAGTGTCAATTCTTTACCACTTTTGTCATATGTTGCAGCATAAGTAATGATACTACCATCCTCATCTATATTATTATCTGTAAATACAATATAACTTTTCTTTGTTTCTTCAGAGTCAAAAGTAAAAAGTATTTCGTATTCTATAGTTTTTCCATCATGATCCGTTACGGTAAAATATTTTTCTCTATCTTCATTCATTTTTATTTTCCTCCCTACGCATAAACGTTTCTAATATAATTTCTGCCGCAACCCCATCAATCACTTTTTTGCGTTTTTTTCTACTTGCGTCGTTTGTTAAAAGATATCCTTCAGCTTCAATAGTTGTTAATCTCTCATCAATTAGAACAACTGGAATATCAGTTTTTTCTTCCAACATTCTTTTAAAATTCAAACTCCTCTTACTTGCAAAACCTTGCGTATTATCCATATTTTTAGGTAGACCTAAAGCTATTTTTATAACATTTTTTTCTTTAATAATTTTAAGAACTTCACTTAAAGCAAATTCATAATCTTCACTTTTAAAACGAATTACTTTATATAAACTTGCAAGAGTTACTGATTCATCTGATAAAGCAACTCCTAGTGTTTTCGTTCCTAAGTCTAATCCCATATAACGCATGTATTAATTCCTCCTAATAAGAGTTCAAACAATATTTTAGCAAATTTTTGCGAAAAAGACAATACTTTGGCATTTACTTATTTTTGGCAACTGCCTTTCCATTTAATAATGGTATGTCCTGTTTCATCTAAATCATATACATAACAAAGTGAATTATCTTCGTTACAAACAGCTTTAGCACACATAGAAGTATCAACTTTATTCCTTTTTAAAAAAATACCAGTTAGTATACCTTCTAATGTCATTAACAGTATTATTACTATAATGAAATAATTTAATTTTACTTCTTTTTTCATATAAACCTCCTAAATTAATGGAGTAACAAATAGAGTTAGAATAATAAATTCTAATACTAGTATTACTGTTCCAAATAATAAGGCCTCATAAATTTTTATCGTTTTATTTTCTTTCTTTTTCATTTATCTTTACCTCTTATATATTTTAACATAATTTAAATAAGAAAAAAAGCTATTTCTAGCTTCCTAATTGTTGTGGACTTCTTGGATCACGATCATAGGTTGAACAAAACCTTTCAAAATCCATAATTGTTTCTATATATATTGTAAATGTATCTAAATTTTGAGTTTCTAAAAATTCTGGTATTAAAGCCACATTATATCTTAAAGATCTTAGAAGCTCTTCTAACGATGCTATTATTTCAGGATTTTCTGCCATATATAGCTTTACTTTCCCTTTTTTAGTTAGGATAAAAACTTGTTCTTCATCATATATTGCTAGACCTTCCCAAGATTTTATAATGAAATGCTCATCTAATAGACTTTTAATACTTTTTCTTTCTTCAACATTAAATGTGTTTGCTTCCTCATCTACTTTGGCTTTTAAATAACTTATTTTCTTTAATGTAAATAAATCTATATCCATATTAAATAGTATATTTAATAATTCAGTACAAGCAACATTTTCTAGCTCTTTTGCTAATGGATAATTATCACTAATATTGGTATCCATGCTGTATCCGTCCTTTAAGGAATAAACACCATTTTTACATACTATATACTCTCCTAAATATATGCTTTTATTATCAGGCGCAATAGCTATTTTTTGCGCTTTTAATTCGATTGCTAATAACTTAATGTCTATTTTATCAATGCTTCCAAATCTAAGTATTGCACCTGCAATTAATTGTTCTAGTGTTATTTGTGTCATTACTATTCTCCTCTTGAAATAATATTATATCATAATAATTTTATTAACAAAAGAAAAAGTTATGTGTTACATAACTTTTACATTCTTGATTTAATTGCAGCTTGAGCAGCAGCAAGTCTAGCAATTGGAACTCTAAAAGGAGAACATGAAACATATGTAAGTCCTATATTATGGCAGAATTCTACACTTGATGGATCTCCACCATGTTCACCACAAATACCAAGCTTAATATTTGGCCTTGTACTTTTCCCTTTTTCGACAGCTATTTTAACTAATGCTCCAACACCATTTTGATCAATTCTTGCAAATGGATCTTGCTCGTAAATTTTTCTTTCATAATATGATTTTAAGAATTTACCAGCATCATCTCTTGAGAATCCAAAAGTCATTTGTGTTAAGTCATTAGTTCCAAATGAGAAGAACTCAGCTTCTTTTGCAATTTCATCTGCAGTTATAGCAGCTCTTGGAATTTCAATCATTGTACCAATATGATATTCCATATCAGAATTCTTTTCAGACTTCACTTTTTCAGCCGTTTCAATTACAACATCTTTAACATATTTAAGCTCTTTTACTTCTCCTACTAGAGGTATCATAATTTCAGGAACAATATCATATCCATCTTCTTCTTTAACCTCTATAGCTGCCTCCATTAAAGCTCTAGTTTGCATTCTAGCAATTTCTGGATATGTTACAGCAAGACGGCAACCTCTATGCCCCATCATTGGGTTAAATTCATGTAGTTCATCACATTTTTGTTTTAAATGCTCTACTGTTACTCCCATTTCTTTTGCTAAAGCTTCAATATCTCTTTCTTCTTTAGGTAAGAATTCATGTAAAGGTGGATCTAAATAACGAACAGTCATTGGAAGGCCTTTTAATTCTTTGTACATTGCTTTAAAATCACCTTTTTGGAATGGAATTAAAGCATCTAAAGCTTTTTCTCTATCTTCCTCAGTTTCTGATAAAATCATTTTTCTTATTGCAGGAATTCTTTCTTCTTCAAAGAACATATGCTCTGTACGACAAAGTCCAATTCCTTCTGCTCCAAGTTCAATAGCCTTTTTAGTATCAGTTGGATTATCAGCATTAGTTCTAACTCCTAACTTACGATACTTATCAGCCCATGCCATAACACGTCCGAATTCGCCAGCAATGGTTGCGTCAACTGTTGGAATTGCTCCATCATAAATGTTTCCAGTTGTACCATCTATAGAAATTACGTCTCCTTCATGATATGTTTTACCAGCTAAAGTAAATTCTTTTTTTGCTTCATTCATTACGATATCTCCACATCCAGATACACAGCATGATCCCATACCACGAGCAACAACAGCAGCATGACTAGTCATTCCTCCACGAACTGTTAAAATACCTTGACTTGCTTTCATACCACTAATATCTTCTGGTGATGTTTCAAGTCTAACTAAAATTACTTTTTCACCTTTGCCACCAATTCCTTGTTCTTCGGCATCTTCAGCAGTAAATACGATTTTTCCTTGAGCAGCTCCTGGTGAAGCTCCTAGGCCTTTACCAATAGGTGTTGCAGCCTTTAAGGCATCAGTATCAAATTGAGGATGAAGTAATGTATCTAAATTTCTTGGATCTATCATTAATACAGCTTCTTCTTCTGTACGCATTCCTTCATCAACTAAGTCACAAGCTATTTTTAAAGCTGCTTTTGCAGTTCTCTTACCATTTCTAGTTTGTAACATATAAAGTTTTCCATGCTCAACAGTAAATTCCATATCTTGCATGTCACGATAATGTTCTTCTAGAGTTTTACAAACATTATTAAATTCTTTAAATGCTTCTGGGAATTTTGTTTCCATTTCAGATATATGCATTGGTGTACGCACACCTGCTACAACGTCTTCTCCTTGTGCATTTGTTAAGAATTCACCAAATAATCCTTTTTCACCTGTTGCGGGATCTCTTGTGAATGCAACTCCAGTACCACAATCATCACCCATATTTCCGAATGCCATAGATTGTACATTTACAGCAGTTCCCCAAGAGTATGGAATATCATTGTCACGGCGATAAATATTAGCACGTGGGTTATCCCAAGAACGGAATACAGCTTTAATAGCTCCCATTAATTGCTCTTTTGGGTCAGTTGGGAAATCTTCTCCAATTTTTTCTTTATACTCAGCTTTAAACTGTGTAGCAAGTTCTTTTAAATCATCAGCGCTTAATTCTACATCAAGTTTAACACCTTTTTTCTCTTTCATTTTATCAATTAGTTCTTCAAAGTATTTTTTACCAACTTCCATTACAACATCAGAATACATTTGAATAAATCTTCTATAACAATCCCATGCCCATCTAGCATTTCCTGATTTTTCAGCCAAAACATTTACAACGTCTTCATTTAAACCTAAGTTAAGAATTGTATCCATCATACCAGGCATTGAAGCTCTTGCTCCACTTCTTACAGATACTAATAAAGGATTTTCTTTATCTCCAAATTTCTTACCTGTAATTTCTTCCATTTTTTCAATATACTCGTTAATTTGAGTTCTAATTTCTTCATTTATTTCTCTACCATCTTCATAATATTTAGTACATGCTTCAGTAGTAATCGTAAAGCCTTGAGGTACAGGAAGCCCAATATTAGTCATTTCTGCTAAATTAGCACCTTTACCACCTAAAAGATTTCTCATATCAGCATTTCCTTCAGTAAATAAATAAACATATTTTTTGCTCATAATTTTCCTCCTCTATTTATGACATAGATTTATTATAGCACCCCAATTTGTTAATTACAATGAAAGTACATTCATTTTACAAAAAAATACATTATTTAAATAAAAAAACATTTCTATATATTAGAAATGCTTCCTCTTTTATATTCGCTACAAACCTCATCTAGTTCTTTAATAAAATCCTTGATTTCTTCTTCACTATTTAATCTTGCTCCACTCGCGTATTTATGGCCACCGCCGTTAAAGTGACTAGCAGCTACATTAATTACTGGCCCATGGGAGCGAATACTTACTTTATAAGTATTATTCTTAGCATCTTCAGTAATAAATGTCCATACAATTACTTCTCTAATAAAATTAAAGCTGTTAATTAAATTAGATGGAGTTGCAAGGTCTACATGGTACTCTTTTATTTTTTCACTAGGAATGACAATATAGCCAAGACCATTTTCAGTAATAGTAATATTTTCTGCTAAAAAGCCTTGAAATCTTACTTCGTCTATACTTCTATCATATAGATAATTATATAAAGAAGTAAAATTTACTTTACTTGTTTCTAAAAGTTCATGTACAACCTTGAATGTTTTAGGAGTAGTGTAAGCAAGTAAGAAACGATCACTATCAGATACAATTCCTAAATATAAATTACCAGCAATTTTTGAATCTAATTTTAATTTCGTATTTAGTATTAACTCTGCGACCATTTGGCAAGTTGAACAAGCTGTATCATCTGTCCAGTCAACAGGTCCTTTAATATCTTCTGCTGGATGATGATCAATTTTTAATATTTCTTTATATTTTAATCCTTCAATTCCATCTACTCGGTTTAAATTAGGAACATCAAGTACAATTAATAGACAAGCTTCTAAGGATTCATTATCAATTTTATCTAAAATACCATAATATTTAAATTTTGATACACCAAGTCCTACTGCATATACTTCTTTATCAGGAAAAGTTAAGCGAATTGAGTCTCTAAGCGCAATCTCGCTTGCTATAGCATCAGGGTCTGGTCCAATGTGACGAGCTATTACAATTTTTTTATATTCTTTTATTTTTTTAAATATTTTATTTTCAATTTTATTATTAATAATACTTCACCTACTTATTTATTAAATCATAGGTATCTAGAGCAATCATTAACTCTTCATTAGTTGGAATAACATAAACTGGTGTATTTGACTCTTGACTAGAAATTATTCCTTCATGAATATCTAAATAGCTTGCAATTTTATTATTAGCTTCAGGATCTACTTTAATCCCTAAACATGCAAGTTTATTTAATACCGCTTCTCTAAATTCTCTGGCATTTTCACCTAAACCAGCTGTAAAGATAATGCCATCAACATTGCCTTCTAATTCTACATAATATTTAGCCATATATTCGACAATTTTATTTATATACATATTATTAGCAAGTTCCGCTTTCTTACTACCACTAGCCATAGCGTTTTCAATGTCACGGTGATCGCTATATTCTTCACTAATTCCTAGTAAACCACTTTGCTTGTTTAAAATTGTATCAACTTCTTCTAAAGTAGCTCCCTCTTGTTTCATATAATAAGGAATAATAGAATAGTCAATATCTCCACATCTTGTTCCCATAATTAAACCGGCATTTGGTGTAAATCCCATTGTTGTATCAATACTTTTACCATTTTTTATACAGCAAATTGATCCTCCAGATCCAACATGGCAACTAATTAAATTAACATCCTCTCGTCCTAGTTTTTCTTGCATTACTTTTGTAATATATTTATGGCTTGTTCCATGGAAGCCATATTTTCTTATTTTATAATCGCGATACCAAGAATAAGGCACTGAATATAAGAATTGTTCCTCTTCCATTGTTTGATGGAATGCTGTATCAAATACCCCTACCATTGGAACATTTGGTAACGCTTTTTTAAATGCTTCTACTCCTAAGATATTAGCTGGATTATGAAGTGGTGCTAAGCTTGATAAGTCTCTTACAGTTTTAATAACATCTTCCGTAATTAAAACACTATTAGCATATTTGTCTCCGCCATGAACAAGACGGTGACCTACTCCATCAATTTCATCTAATGAAGAAATAATATTATTTTCAAATAATTCTTGTACTAATAATTCGATTGCAACACTATGATCTTTCATTTCCGCTTCTTTTTTTATCTTAGAGCCATTTATTTTGATACTATAAATTCCTCCATTTAGGCCTATTTTTTCAAAATAACCACTAATTAATTCTTTTTCTTCTGGCAAACTGATTAAGTTAAACTTAAGTGAACTTGAACCAGCATTTACTGTTAATATTTTCATAAAATCTCTCCTTACACTTTATTATACAAAAAAAAAAGGCTTTTTACTATCCCCTTTTTTATAATTTAACACTAACTTTCCTTTTTCCATTTAGCTATAAAAGTCATATTATCATTAATAGGTTTATTAAATAAATAAACTTTGTTTAAATAATACCAGCCAAGAAATAAATATCCTTCTTTTGTAGGATTAGGAATATTTTCTAAAATAGTACCGGCTTCTATTTCAATATCTTCTATGTTTGTCCCGCCTAAAGAATCAAAGCTTAGAGTTATCATTTTCTTTTCTTCTTGGGTCCATCTAGCTTCTAAAATAATATTTTTTGTAACTCTAGTATTAAAATCAAACTTTTCATTATCTAAATACCAGCCAGCAAATATAAAACCTTCTTTTTGAGGTTCTTCAGGCATTATCACTTTATCTTTGGCTTTTATTTTTTGAGTCGGAGTATTATATTCATTATTTGATTTAAATTCTACAGTATAAATAGGTTTAGAAAATAAACTTAATATAATAATTCCAACAATAATTAATATTATTGCAATTGAAATAATCACCCCTATTTTTTGATTTCTCGTCAATTTTATCACATCCTAAAATTTTATGTATATTTATTATACTAGTATTTTTTCTTTTATAAAAGATTTTTTTTAATTAATGTGTAAAGAACTATTTGGTAGTTCTATAAATTATTTTTTATTATAAACTTTTATTAGGTGAATGTGATGCCTAAGAAAAAAATAGATACTATTTTATTTTTAACTGTTATTATACTTAGTATTTTTGGAATTATAATGATTTATTCTGCTAGTTCAATATGGTCAGAATATAAGTTTCATGATGCTTTTAAATATGTAAAACATCAGGGACTATTTTTTGTAGTAGGTATTTTTGTAATGTTATTTACTTCAAAATTAAATTTAAAGTTTTTAAAAGAAAAAGCCAATCTTATTTTGGCTGGATGTTTCTTGCTTCTTTTACTTGTTTTAATTCCGGGTATAGGTTCTATTCGTAATGGCTCGAGAAGTTGGTTTGGTATTGGTGGATTTGGTATTCAGCCTAGTGAATTTGCTAAGATAGGCCTTATTATTTATACTGCAAAATACTTGGCTCGCAATCAAAAAAATATGAGTGATGTTAAGAAAGGAGCTCTGCCTATATTCTTAGTAATTGGTGCTTTTTTTCTTTTAATTATGTTAGAACCGGATTTTGGAACAGCGATGGTTATTACTCTAACTCTTGTGTGTTTAATTTTTATTTCCGGATTAAAAGTTTCTTTTTTTGTTAAAATAGGCATTTTAGGTTTATTAGGTATTGTTGGACTTATTATAGCTGCGCCTTATCGAATGGCTAGAATTATATCTTTTTTAAATCCATGGAGTGATCCATTAGGTGCAGGATATCAAATTATTCAAAGCTTATATGCGATTGGGCCTGGAGGATTATTAGGTCAAGGATTCTTGAAATCTCGCCAAAAACATTTTTATTTGCCAGAACCACAAACTGATTTTATTTTTTCCATAATTAGTGAAGAATTTGGTTTTCTCGGAGTAATTATTGTTTGTACAGCCTTTTTTATTATTTTTTACCGAATGATACGAATAGCGATGAAAGAAGCAGATTTATTTAAAAAATATTTAGTGTTTGGACTCGCTTTTGGCATCTTTATTCAAGCTGGCCTAAATCTTTCCGTTGTTGTGGGATTAATACCCGTTACTGGTGTTACACTACCATTTTTATCTTATGGAGGGTCTTCTCTTTTAGTTTCAATGCTAAGTGTGGGGCTCGTACTAAACATTTCAAGAAGTCAACATTAATTTAATTTTTTTATAGTTTTACTTTAAAAAACATGGTACAATTTAATTGTGATAAATATGAAAAAAGTTCTAATTAAAATTATTCATTTATATCAAAGTATTCCAGGAGATTTTCATAAATCTTGCAGGTTTTATCCGACTTGTAGTAATTATGCAATAGAAGCAATTGAAACTCATGGATGTATTAAAGGTACTATTTTAACTATTAAAAGAGTTCTTAAATGTAATCCTTTTAATAAAAAAAGTGGTATTGACTTAGTACCACCAAAACATTAATTATTGATCTTTTCTTTTACATTATAGCTCGTGTGTAATAATTCATGAGCTTTTTCTTTGGTTAAAAATTCTTTATATAACTCTTTAACTTCCTCATTTTCATGACTATTTCTTATCGTACTTATTTTATCACTTCTATATATACTATCCATTCGTTTTTCTATTGCTTCTTCTTTTTCGGCCAATTTAACCTGCTGTCCAGCACCTCCAATACATCCTCCAGGACAACTCATTACTTCTATGAAGTCATATTCTTTTAATAATGAATAATATTTTTTTACATTGCTAATTCCATTAATAACTGCTACTCTAAGAGTAAGAGATTCTAAATCAACTTCTGCTTCTTTAAATGGTTTGTATCCTCTTACTTCGCTTAAAGTATAAAATTCTTTTGGAGCGTTTTTACCATTTATTAAATAATATGCTGTTCTAAGTGCTGCTTCCATAACTCCACCACTAGATGCAAAAATTAGACCAGCGCCACTTCCTTTACCTAGAAGTTTATCATAAGGCTCATCTTCTAATTCATCAAAATTTATATGAGCTTCTCTAATCATTAATTCTAATTCTTTTGTTGTAATAACATAATCTGCATTTAATTCATCTTTTCTTTTAATTTCACTTTTTTTAGAAACACATGGAGCTAAAAACACACTAACAATATTATCCTTTTTAATGCCCATTTTTTTGCTAAAATATTCTTTGATAATGCTTGCCTGCATTCCAATAGGGCTTTTACAGGTACTAATATGCTCTAAATCTTCTTTTAATTCCTGTTCCATATAAGTTATCCATGAAGGGCAACAACTAGTAAACATAGGCCTTCTATCATTTCTTTTAATGCGTTCAATAAGTTCAGATGCTTCTTCCATAATAGTTAGATCTGCTCCAAATGTTGTATCAAATACATATTTAAATCCTAAAGCTTTTAAGGAAGCTACTAATTTTCCTTCTAAAAATGTGCCATATTCGTATCCGAATGCATCCCCAATAGCTACTCTGACTCCAGGAGAAGTGGAAACAACTACAACTTTTTCAGAATCATTTAATTCTTTTAAAACTTTATCATAGTCCATTTTTATTACAAGGGCACCAGTAGGGCAAGTATTTATACAAGCTCCACAATTAATACATCCTTCTATGTTATTAAGTTCATTACATGTACTTAAACACATTCCACAATATACGCATTTTTCTTCTATTCTAGCTATACTGTAATTATTTTCATCTATTTCTACTCTCATCGTAACATCTCCTACTATTTATTTTATCATAAACGCATTTTAAATGCATTATTTTTTTAAAGTGCAAATAAAAAACCTCGCATTAGCGAGGATAAATACTTAATGGCGGAGTAGAGAGGATTTGAACCTCCGCGCCAGCATTCGCCGACCTAAATCCTTAGCAGGGA